>JAYSYE010000176.1:0-6238 GCA_043716635.1 Deltaproteobacteria bacterium
CTCGGGATCTGGCGAGTCTTCGCCGCCGCATCGTTCGTCGCGATCTCGGTCGTGGAGGGCAAGCATACCGATTTCCTGGTCGGCATCGCGAAGCGAGGCGCCGGCGGGGCGAAGCCGTTCGCGTTCCACCTGTTCTTTCGCGGGCGCGGCAAGGCGAAGAAGCACTGGACGATGCAGGGAACCGCGATCACGAACATCACGAGCGTCGACAAGGCACCGGAGCCCACGTGACCCGTCCCCCTATCAAGCCCCTCGCTGCTGGCGTCGCCGGCCCTGCGCGCACCAAGGCCGGCGTCGACGTGGTCGTGTCGGGCGAGACTGCGCTCGTCACCGTGGTCGGTCTCGTCGACGAGCGCTTCTCGGGCTTCGGCCAGCTCGGCGCGGCGACGGCCGTGGTCATCAACGTCGCGGGGATGACCCGCATGACCTCGTTCGGGGTGCGGCAGTGGCTGAAGGCCATGTCGAGCCTGCCGAAGTCGGTCGCCGACATCTACCTGCTCGCGTGTCCGACGTTCTTCGTGGACCAGCTGAACATGGTGTTGAACTTCGGCGGCGCCGGCAAGGTCCTGACCGTCATCGCCCCCTACACGTGCCCCGCGTGCGGCGTGGAATCCGGTGAGCTCGTGGATGTCCTCGCCGAGCGTTCCAACCTGTCCCGAGGCACGCTGCCGGACAAGGAGTGCTCGCGCTGCGGCGGCAAGCTCGAGTTCGACGAAACGGTCGAGAGTTACTTCGCGTTCCTCCCGAAGTACGCCGCGTCCGCGGTCCGGCCGGCGGTGGCCAAGACGCTCAGCGAGCTGGGCCTGTACAAGGCGTCCGACCTCAGCACGGAGAAGCCCCCTCGCATCATCAAGCTCGTCCACGGCTCGGTCACCTACTTCCGCATCGTGGGCACGATCGGCGCGATGTTCCGCGCACGGCCGTTGCTCGTGGGCGCGGAAGGCGAGGTGGTCATCGATGTCGGCGGAGTCGAGGTGTTCGACCCGTCGGGCCACAAGGAGTGGCGCCGCCTGTTGAAGAGCCTGGCGGGGCAAGTTCCGTCCGTGTCGCTCGTCGACGTCGACGACAACTTCCTCACGGCCGCGGGGGATACCCTGACGCTCGCGCGCAACATCGCCGTCGCCACCGTGATGGTGCCGTACGTGTGCTCCGAGTGTGGTCGCCACTCTCGCGATAGCGCCGCGCTCGAGAAGGTGGTCTGGCCGCTCGTGTTTCCGCCGCACGTCTGCACGACCTGCGGCGGCGCGACCCACAGCGAGTTGCCGCCCGATGCGCTCGGCGCCCTGCGAAAGGCGGGCACGAGCACGCCGCTGGCGAGCGCGCGGTTGATCGCGACGCGTGACGAGGTGCTGTCGCGCGCGGTGATCGACGCGAGTGTCGCGCAGGCGGGTGAGGCGGCGACGCCGAATGTCACCGCGGACGACATGATCCTCGGGAAATACAAGATCGTGCGCCGGCTCTCCGCGGGTGGCATGGCGGACGTGTTCCTCGCGACCCAGGTCGGCATCGGTGGCTTCGAGAAGCCCGTCGCCCTGAAGCGGATCCAGCGCAAGTTGCTCGAGAGCCGCCAGCAGGCGATCGAGCTGTTCCTCAACGAGGCCAAGATCGCCGGGCGGCTGATTCACCCGAACATCGTGCAGGTCCTCGACGTCGGCGAGGTGCAAGGTGCGCTGTATCTCGCCATGGAGTACGTCCACGGCAAGGACCTGCGCAACGTCGCGAAGAAGCTGCAGCAGACGAACTCCGTCATGCCGCTCGCGGAGGCTTGCTACGTGATTCGCGAGGTGGCGCAGGCGCTCGACCACGCGTACTGGGCCACGGACATGGCCGGCCAGCAGCTCGCGGTCGTCCATCGCGACGTGTCGCCACACAACGTGATCCTCGGCCACGACGGCACCGTGAAGCTCCTCGATTTCGGCGTGGCCATGTCCGCGGTGACGGAGCATGCGGAGAAGCTCATCGTCGGCAAGTGGATGTACATGTCGCCCGAGGCGACGACTCACCAGGCGATCGATCACCGCTCCGATCTGTTCTCGCTCGGAGTGATCGCGTATCTGCTGTGCTCCGGCTCGATGCCGTTCAACGCGGCCGAGCCGCGCGACATCGTGACGAAGATCCGCGCGGGTGCGTTCCGCCCGCTCGCCGAGGTGCTGCCGGTACCGGGTCCACTGAGCGACCTCGTCGGGCGCTTGCTCGCGGCGAAGCCCGAAGACCGACCGCAGCGCGGCCAGGACGTTGCGGCCGAGCTCACCGAGATCATGAGGCAGTTCGGGCTGGAGACCTCCGGCGGCAACATCACGCGCTTCCTCGCTCAGCTGTTTCCCGAGGAAGGCGGTTCGGGCGACAGCCGAAACTCGATGCGGGTGAGCCGCGTGACAGAGGATTCGGGCTCGTACGGCCCGCGCGACAAGTCGCCGATGTCGATCACGCCGAGCTCGCTCTCGGTGCGGCCGTCACAGATGGACATCTCGCAGACGTTCCGACGGTCGAGCGAGGACAGCATGTCGGGCGCGGCCCGGATCTCGCGCACGATCAGCGCCGTGACGTCGGTGCCGATCCCGGGCGGGCCAGGCTCTGCCATCGGTCCGGGCTCGGGTCGAACCTCGGGCGCCTACCCCGCGACCGCGGCACAGGTCCCGGCGGTCGCGGCGGCACCGGTCCCGCCCGTCCCGGTGCCCTCGGCCATGCAGCTCACGAAGGAGCCGGCGCGCCCGGAGACGGAATACGATGTCGAGGTGCGGCGTCCGACCTCGCGCGGGCTGCTCGTGATGGTGCTCGTCCTGGTGCTGGTCGCCCTCGTCGCGGTCGGCTATCTCGTCACGCGCTAGTGCCGAGCGCGCGACGCATCGCGGTCGTCGCGGTGGACCCCACCGTTCGCGCACGGCTGGTTGCCAGCGTCGCGGCGCTGACGAACGACGTCGACGAGCACGCAACGCTCGATGCGATCCCGGATGGCCCCCTCGCGCTGTGCGCGGTCTACCTCACGAGCATCCCGGGGGCGTCCCCCCGACTGCCTGCAGAGCAGCGCATCCCGAGCAGTCCGCTTGTCCTCGTCGTGGCCCAGGCGGACGTGGCGATGGTCTCCGAGCTCGTGCAGAGCGACGAGCGGATCGCCGGTGTGATCGTCGGCGATCCGTTCGATGCCGGTTTGCTGACGGCGATGGCGCGACGCATCGTGGGACCCGAGCCGTCCGGCATCGAGGCGCTCCTCGCACCCGGCACCGCGATCCACGCGCAGACCGTCGCCGATTACCCCGCGAAGCTCGCGTACCTCGCCGCGCTGCAGGCGTTCTTCGATGCGCACGCGGTGCCTCGTCGGCTCCGCGAGGTGATCGAGCAGTGCGTCGACGAGATGCTCATGAACGCGCTCTACGATGCGCCGCTCGATGCCAGGGGGAAGCGACTGTTCGAAGGCGTTCCACCGAGCGCGCGCATGCACCTGCGCACGGAGCAGACCGTCGCCGTCCGCCATGCGGTCGACGGCACGCGAGTCGCCGTCGCGGTGCGCGATGCGTTCGGCAGCCTCGAACGCGCCACGGTGCTGCGGTTCCTCCACAAGGGCTCGTTCTCGCAAGCGCCCGTCGATCGTCGCGCGGGCGGCGCCGGGCTCGGGCTGTACCTGATGGTGCATGGGTCCAGCGGGGTGACGTTCGACATCCGCCCCGGGGTCGCAACCGAGGTGATCTGCGTGTTCGATCTGCGCGCGCCCCCGCGCCTCGAGCACTTCGGCGTCACGGTGCAGCCGGACCTGCCCGGCGAGCTCCCGACCCCGCCCGCGCGGCAGCTGCCAGTGGGCGGACCCTCTCGTCGGGTCCCGTGGATCGTCGCGCTCGCGATCGCGGGGGGGCTCGGGATCGCGACCGTGGCCTGGCTCCGTCACACACGGGAGGTGGAGCCTGCGGCGGTCTCGACGCGACTCGAGACCGGCACCGTGGACGCCGCGCCGGCCGTGTCCCACGTGGGCTGGGTCGAGGTGCGGTTCGTCTCGAACCCGCCGGGCGCCCGCATCGTAGCGGCAGGCGAGGGCGACAGCGTCGACCACTCGTACGCGCCCGCGACCGTGCTCGTCGAGCCGGAGCGCGAGCAGCACTTCGTGCTCACGATGCCGCATCACGTCCCGGCCGTCATCGAGCCATTCACCGTCGCGCGTGGAAGCGGCCCGATCGAGAAGCGGGCCGACCTGCCGATCGGCTTCACGTTGACCGTCGAGTCGCCGGGCAGTGGTCGCGCGACGGTGGTCGGCGTGGACCGGTGTCGTGATCTCGCGGTGCCAGCCGAGTGCGTGCTGGCTGCGGGCGAGTACGTCGTCGAGGTGCGTCGAGGCACCGCCGCGGTTCTGTCACGGACGGTGCGGATCACCGATCGCGACCTCGCCGCTGCCTTCTGACGCTGCCTTGGCGGTCGCCACACCCGCCCAGGCCTGTCTCCACCCCTCGAAGGGCGGCTCGGCAGCGAGGCGCAACCCTGGGGCTCACGCCTCGACGTCGCTCGACTCCAGTGCGTACGGCCACTGCTCGACCGACGTGCGATGCGGGGTGGACCCGGTCGCGATCAGCGGGGACGCGAACGCAGGGGACGGCACCGGCATGGGCGGGATCGTGTGGCGGCGGGGCCGGCTTGGCTGGTCCGCCATCGCCAGGCCACAGCGGCCGAGCACGAACTCGACCGCGCGGACACGCTCCTGCATCGAGACCGACTCGATCGGCAGGTAGCTGATCCGGTGCTGCTCCAGCATGAGCTTCACCATGCCGTCGATGCGCAGGACCGAGTCCCACGACACCCCGGCGCGCACGCCATCGTCCTTCAGCAGCGACTGGTGCGGGCGCAGGAAGAACACGATGCCATCGCTGACCCACTTCATGTAGTCGAGGAACCGCGCGTCGTTCATCATCGCGGCGGCGTTCGTGGTGTGCTCCGCGACATACGCGAGGTTATCGAACGCGCGATCCGAGACGAACCGACCGGCGTGCTGCTTCTCGACGGCGACCTGCCGCGCGAACACGCGCTCCTGGTACTCGCCGACGAGGTCCATGTCGGTGCGCAGCGCGTCGAGCCCGGTTTCCATTTCCGCGAGCACCGCCCGTGCGACCTCGCTGATCATCGGCAGACCGTACTTCCGACTGACGTACCGGCACAGTGTGGTCTTGCCCGTCGCGTGGCTGCCCACGAAGTAGATCCGCATGGAGACCACGTACGCGATCGGTCTGACAGGCGCGATTCGCGCCGCTGTCAGACGCCGTGGCGATGCGCTCGTACGGGGGCGCGAGCGTGCCGAGATGCAGCTCGGGGGACAGGCCGCGACCTCAATCGGCGGGCATCGTCGCGCGCTCGAACGCGAGCGTGACCTGCTCCACGCTCGCGAAGCTCCACCCGTCCGGGTGGAGGACCAGCTTGTACTGCGCGACGACGCCGCCCGGTACGCTCCCGGGGATGATGCCGTCATCGCCGACCGGGGTCCACGCGGCGTCCGCGAGCTGCGCGGGGCTCGATCCCGTGCGCACGAAGCGCTCGACGGTGGCGTTCACCGGCACCGTGGTCACCGCGAGCGACGTGAGGGCCACCGCGCCGGTCGTGTCGAAGCTTCGCGAGACGAACGTGACGCGGTCCGTGAACGGTCGGTACGCCGATCCTCCATGATACGAGACGAGGCCCGAGATCGCCGAGAACGTGGGGCGCCCGCCGCCGCTGACGTCGGTCGTGACGATCTCGATGTCCGAGGCGGCCTGGCCCGAACAGACCACGGCGCTCTCGCGCGCCTGCTGCGCCGTGGAGAGGACGGCCTGCGGCACGTCGATGCCACACCCGCGGACGAACATCGTCGCTGGCCTGGGATCGGAGGCCAAGAAGCTGTCGTCGTAGAGCTCGACGACGCTGCCTTCGATCGGCTCGAAGTTGAGGGGGATGAGAGTGGTGCCCCCGTCGGTGGCGTCGAAGTCGTTGACCGTGGCCGCGGTCTCGGTGAGGCCACGCAGCGGGACGGGGCGCAACCGCTCGGTGGAAATGGCAGTCCGCGCGGCCCCCATCGCGCCCATCGTCACGTGCAGGATCGCACTCCCGCTCGTGTCGAACTGGTCGATCAGGATCGAGTGCCAGCCCGCGTCGAGCTGGACGGTTCCGGTCGGCTGGTTCGTCGGCCCCGTCGCGCCACTGACGAGGACTGCCGCGACCTGGCGATCGTCGAGCCACAGCCGGCCGTGGTCGCCGGCTCCCAGCCCGAGATCGAACGCGTACATCCCCG
>JAYSYE010000177.1:0-6237 GCA_043716635.1 Deltaproteobacteria bacterium
CGCTTCAACACCTGGTTCACGGCCGGCAGGATCGACTGCCCCTGCGCGTTCTTCCACTGCGTGGCCACGACGCCGCGCTGCTGATACATGGCGACCACGCCGCCCGTCTTGTCGAGCAGCGCGATGAGGTCGGGCTTCTGCGACTCCTTGACGACGAAGGCCTGGAAGCCGAGCTGCGCGTTGCGGTCGCGATCGTCGCCGGAGCTTCGCAATGCGCTCAGTAGATCTGCGGCCGACGCGAGTCGCTCCGCCTTGTACTGCACGTCGATGGCCCTGAGCTGGTTCAGCTGACCGCCGACGTCGTGCGAGCGCTGGATCAGCGCGCGCGCGTCCTTATCGGCGCGGTCCGTGAAGCTCGATGATGTGACAAAGAACGCGATCGCCGTCAGGCCGACGATGACGGCGGCTACAACCGCCGCGATGACAGTGCGGGACATGTCCCCTCCGCGCGCGAGTATTCGCAACGTGGTCCCATGAAGTCAATCAATGGGAGCCCAGCACCGCATCTGCCTCGTCGCAGAGGGTCGAGTCGACGTTGGCCTCGAACAGGCATACGGCCTGGGAGACCCCCGCCCGGACCGCGTTCTCGACCCGCGCGGGATCGGACACAACGTACATCCGGGTCGCGTTGGCGTCGCTGATCGTGATCTCGGCGGCCGCCGTGGCGCAGTCGGACGGGACCTTGCCCTGGAGATAGGCAGCGGGCAGGCAAAATGCCTCTTGCGGCATCGCGATGATCTCCCCGACCCGCTCCGGCACCTGCAGAGGGTGCTTCGACGCCGCGAAGTGAGCCCGGACGTCGGCGAGCGCGGTCGCATACATGGTGTGGACCTGCTCCGGCGTCGCGAGGCCGTCGGTGTAGACCTGGAGGGGTCCGAACGCGGCGTGCTGCGGGAGCGCGACGCCGGGCACCACCGCGGCGGTGGGCGCCTGCGACCCACGCGACCGGCCGAGCACGACCGCGGCCCCGACGCCGGCGGCGACGAGCATCAGCGGCACCACCACGTAGGGCCACCGGCGAGCACGCCGGATGCCGGGGAGGCTCGAACCAGGCTCGAGTGCGTCAGCGAGCGCCTCTCTCACCACCGTTGGCGTCGCGATGGCCGCGCGCACGGGGGGCAGCGAGTCGCGGTCCACGCGCTGCGTCTCCCCGAGCCCGACGTCGGCGGTGCGAACGACCTGCTCGAGGATCTTGCGCATCTCGCGCGCATTGCTGAACCGGTCGTCGGGCCGCTTGGCGAGGGAGCGCATCAGCGCGTCCTCGATGGCGAGCGGTACCTCGATCCCGTGCGCGGACGGGCGCTTCGGGAGCTCCGCGAGGTGCTTCGTCATGATCTCGAAGTGCGTCTCGCCATCGAACGGCGTGTCGCCCACGAGCGACTCGTACAGGGTCGCGCCGAGCGAGTAGATGTCCGTGCGGAGGTCGACCTCCTGGCCGCGGACCTGCTCGGGCGACATGTAGCGGACCGTCCCCATCGTCTGCCCGGTCGCCGTGAGCCGCGTGTTCTTGGTCATCTTCGCGATGCCGAAGTCCATCACCGTCGCGGCCCCATCACTCGCGCGCACGAGGACGTTCGAGGGCTTCATGTCGCGGTGGACCACGCCACGGCCGTGCGCGTACTCGAGCGCGCGCAGCACGTCGATCGCGATCCGGCACGACGCGACCCAGCCGAGCCGGGTCGCCTCGAGGATCTGCCGCTCCCACGTCTGGCCCTGGACGAGCTGCATCGCGAGGACGAAGAAGCCGTTCTCCTGGCCGAAGTTGTAGAGGTGGACGATGTTCGGGTGATCGAGCGCCGCGAGTGCCTTCGCCTCGTCGAGGAAGCGCCCCTTGACCTCCTTGTGAGCGGCGAGCTCGGGCGGGAGGATCTTCAGGGCGACCTCCTGGTCCGTCAGCTTGTGCTTGCCCTTGAAGACGACACTCATGCCGCCCTGCCCCAGCACGTCGACGAGCTCGTACTGGCCGAGCATCACCTGGCCGATCATGCGGTGCGCCCCGCTCGCGCCGATCGCCGCGCCGCACGCACCACACCGGACGTCGATGTCCAGGACCTCCGCGCCGCAGGCCGTGCAGGTCATGGTCGGACCTGCCGCTCCCAGCCCGGGATGCGCTCGAGCAAGCTCGCGAGCTCTTCGACGACCTTCACGGGATGCTCCACCGGGGTGTAGTGCGACGCGCCCTTGATCAGGACCAGCCGGGACTGCGGGATCGAGCGATGGATGTGCTCGGCCGTCGCCGGCGGCGTCATCAGATCGCGGTCGCCGGTGACGATCGTGACCGGGACCTGGATCGTCGCGAGCACGTCCTCCGCGTCGTGCTCGTCGAGGCGCGAGAGCAGATCGCTGTAGATGACCCAATCGATACCGATGAACCCCGCGGCGACCGCTCGGAACACGTCCATGTCGATCGACTTGCCGACGAGACCGAGCACCTTCATCGCGGTGATGACCGCGTCCCGGCCCGCGACGAGCCGCGTCGCACGGCCCACGAGCCCTGCCTGGGCACGGACGAGCTTGAGCGCGGTCGGGACGATCGTTCCGATGAAGCGCGAGCCGAGCACGGTCCGGAACGCGTGACCGTAGGTGCCGTTGATCATGAACAGACCCTTCACGCGAGCGGGATGGCGCCTGATGGTCTCCAGCGCGACCTGCACGCCCATCGACCAACCCGCGAGCACGACCTCCGAGATCCCCTCCTGCTCGAGGATGACCATGAGGTCAGCGACCTGGTGCGCGATGGTGTTCGCGCGGGGGTCGGCGGCGGGACCCGACGTGTACAGCCCGCGGTAGTCCCAGCTGATGACCCGGTACCGGTCGCCGAGCCAGTCGTAGAGGTGGCGGAACGCGAGGTAGGTCCCGCCGAGCCCGTTCGCGAGGACGATGCACGGGCCCGAGCCGCGCACCTGGTATCCGATCCTGGTGCCGTCCGTCGCGATCGCTTCGCGTTGCTCGACGACGGGGCGCCAGCTCATGCTGGCCCTAACCTATCAGAAGTAGACGATCGCGGAGAGGCGCGCGCGCGTGTACTCCTCGGTCTCGGTCGTGGGCGGGTTCGCCGTGACGACGCCACGAGCGGTGCCGGTCGTGGCCACGCCCGTGCGGGGCGCCGTGTCGTTCGTCGAGATCGCGCCACGCGAGCCCGCGCGAACGTCGAACGCGAGGTGAACCCGCGGCGAGATCGCGTAGCGGAGCCCGATGCCGATCTCGCCGAGGTCCTGCGTGGTCTTGTACTGACCGCCGACGTCCGCCTGCTGGACGCCGATCCCGGCGAGGACGTACGGGGCGAGGTTGTTGTACGCGCCGAGCTCGTACACGAGCGCCGCGCCGAGCCGGCGATCGACGCGGAGGTCGTTGTCGTACGAGGTCTTGCCGAGCTCGCCCTCGATCAGGAGGCCCGGGGTGAGGCGGAAGCGGCCGAGCACGCCGAGGTCGCTCGAATCGCTCTGATCCTGCACGCTCACGCCGCCCGCGAAGAGGCCGATGCCGAAGCGCGGCAGGTCGGGACGGACGATCGCCACCGGGGCCGCCACGACGACCGTCGGCTCGACGGGGTAGTACGACGCGCCGACCGACACCGACCCGTAGTAGGACGGGACCGGCGCGTAGTAGTACGGGCGGTACGTGCGGTAGCTCGGGTAGTAACCGCCACCGAAGTGGATGCTGCCGCCGACCGACCACGTCGCCCGCGGGCTGTACGTGGGGCGCGACCAGCCGACCCGGACCCCGGGGACCGACACGTGGACGCGGGCGCCGCCACCGAAGTGAAAGCGGCCGGCCTCCGCCTGGCCCGGCGCGACGAGCGAGCTGAAGCCGAGGGCACCGACGGTGGCGAGGAGCGCGAGACGAGCGGTCATGGGTCGAAACAGTCTGCACCGGCCGGGCCAGCGCTGCCACCGCGACTTGCGGGGGGCGAACCGCGCGCTGCAGAGGTCAGGGACGTGATCGCCGGGATCGCGCGGCGGACCAGGTGTAATCCTCATTTCACGCCCACCAGGGCATGTCGTTCGCTCGCCACACCTGGCAGGACCCGGCTCGCGCCAGGAAGGAGACCGTGCAACCGGCCCAACTGACCGGCATCCTTGACACTCATGGCGCGCCTTCCCTACAGTCTCGCCGACTCGGAGGTTCTCATCTGTGACTGACGCGAAGCGTACCGGTAGCCGCGACATCAGCGATCTCAAGCAGCGGCTCGGCCTGAAGAAGACGGGTGCCGTGCCGGGAGTGGGCGACACGGGCGCGGGCCCAGGCGCGCCGCGGCCGCAGGGAGGCGCGCGCCAGACCGGCGTGGTGCCACCGCCTGGCCTGAATTTGCCACCTCCGCCGGGCATGCCGCAGCCGGTGCAATCGCAGCCGATGCCGGTCATGCCCAACGCGGAGCACGATCCATTTGGCGCGATGAACGCCATGGCCGCTGTTGGCCAGGTCCAGCGCGCGCCGGAGATGATCATCGTCAACGACGGCAAGCCCGTCGAGAACGTCGGTCAGCAGTCGCGCGGGATGACGATCGCGAAGATCGCGGTCCCGGCCGTGGTTGCTCTGCTGGTCGGTATCGGCGTCGGCCGCCGCTCGCAGGCGGCGAACTCGTTCAACGATGGCCTCGCCGATGCGAAGGCGATCCTCGGGAACACGCAGGACCGCGCGAAGTCGGGCACGTCGACGGTCGCGGGCCTCAAGCGCATCCTCTCCGACGTCGACTCCGCGCTCGACGGCGCAGCGACGAAGGGCTTCGCGTACGACTACGACCTCGACAAGCAGCTCGAGGCGCTCGTCGGCAAGCTCGACGTCAAGAGCGAGGCCGTGTTCGGCAAGCTGAAGGCGAACGCGCTCAACGACGCGACGGCGGCCCAGGTCGTGACGTTCTACGCGGGCGTCGCGCAGCTGAAGACGATGGTCGATAACCACGAGCGCGCGGCGAAGGCGGATGCGCTCGCGTACAAGAAGTCGAAGGCCAAGGCCGACGCCGCCGCGATGAAGGCCACGGACAACGCGTACCTCTCGGGCCAGCCGAAGTACGGCGTGGTCGTGCTCGGACCGACCGACGCGGACAAGACCGTGCCGCTGGCGGCCCAACTCGTGGAGATCGGACCACCGTACTGCGGCTCGACCGACGCGAACCCGACGTCGTCGGGTCAGTGCCAGGGCCCGCCCAGCGCGTTCGCCTATCGCGTCGAGCCCGGCGGGGGCTGGACGAAGGGCGATCTCGGCGCCGGCAACAAGGTGGCGGTGGCAGGGTTGCTGACGCTCTCGCCGAGCACGGTCGGCGATGCGCTCGTCCAGGGCTCGGAGGGCATCGCCAGCATGGTGCTCTACAAGGCCCGCCTGCAGACCATCTACGACTTCGTGCACGGCACGAAGGATCGCAAGGGCCTGCTCGACGCCGGCAACGTGCTCGAGGCGAAGCTCTCCAGCGAAGCGTCGAAGGGCAGCCAGTTCTCGTTCTTCATGTAGCCGGGTGAATTCGGGCCTGGCCCGTGCGTCACTCACAGGAGGCGTTTATGCGAACCAACTCTCGTCTGTCGATGTTCCTCGTGGGCTCGCTCCTCCTGGGGGCGTCGGTCGTAGGCTCCAGCGCGCCCGCGTGGGCGAAGGGCAAGAAGCCCACGGTGAGCGCCAAGACGAAGACCAAGACCAAGGTCAAGGCGCCGCCGGTGAAGAAGATCCCGCCGGTGTCCGCGGACGCGAAGAAGAAGATGGCGACGCTCTTCGCCGGCTTCAAGTTCGGCATGTCCAAGGACGAGGTCACCTCGGTCTTCAGCAAGCAGATCGACGCGAAGTACGAGGACCAGATCAAGGCGACCTCCGACATCTCCGCGCAGGATCGCCTGCGCGCGAACAAGAAGAAGGAGCTCGCGCTGATCACGAAGACGTACATCGCGTTCGACGCGAAGCCGTCGCCGTGGGACGTCTCGATCATCGAGGACGAGTTCGCCCACAACACCGGCGAGGCGATGCTCGAGCAGTGGGAGAACACCGACGGGAAGAACCAGCGTCGGTTCTTCTTCTTCCACGACGGCAAGCTCTACAAGATGTTCGTCGCGCTCGACCTCTCGATGCTGCCGGCGGACCAGCAGAACTCCGAGACGTTCCAGCGGATGATGTTCGGCCAGTACGGCGTGGGCGAGATCCAGGGCGCCAACATCATCTGGCGCGCGGGCGAGTTCGACGTGCGCGCGGTCGACAAGATCAAGATGATCAGCTCGATCGGGATCGCGGTGGAAGACCCGGCCGAGACGAAGA
>JAYSYE010000178.1:0-6233 GCA_043716635.1 Deltaproteobacteria bacterium
AACATCAGAGCTCCTCGACTTCCGCGCTCAACGTCTTGCAGACGCGGAACAGGTGATTGCCGACGTGTTCGTAGGTGTCCACGAGATCGGCCAGCCCGACGCCGAACGACGCGGACTCCGACCGCTTGACGATGAGCGGGGAGCGCCGCGCCGCGGCCTCGTGGAGGTTCATCTGGATCTCGCGGCCACCTGCGGCCTCGAGATCCAGGGGCGCGCCCTGCTCGACCGCCGCGATCGCCGCCGTGTACGACTCGATCGCGAGCTCGTGCAGCTTGCGCAGCGGTACCTGATCCTCCGGCGACAACCGGAGCCCGCGCTCGATCCCGAGCGCCGCAACGTTCACGAGCTGCTCGACCTGGCGCTGGAGCTGCAGCACCGAGACGAGCGTCTGCGTGGTGCGCTCGAGCCCCGGGCTGCCGCCGCCGGTCACGAGGCCGTACTGGCGCTCGAGGGTCCGCCGCGCTTCGAGGAGCGCGCCCTCGGTCGAGCCCTCGACCGCGCGGTCGCTCGTGCAGGACATCTCGAGCGCGCCGTCGAGCGCCAGCGTGTGCGCGCGGAGCGCCGCGGCCAGCTCGAGGCGGACGCCGAGGGCGAGCACGTCGGGCGCGACGATCGGCGGTGCGACGACGGGTCGGCGCAGCACGCGTCGCGTCAGCCGCGGCAACACGGCCAGCCACAGGCCGCCGGCCGCGAGCTGGGTCAGCGCGAAGCCGAGCCCGAGGTACCGCGCGAGGTCGGGATGGATCACCCGGCGCGTGTGGTCGAGGGCGGTGACCGACGGGAACATCGCGGTCCACAGCGGGATGGTCGCGAGGGCGAGTGCCGTCGCAAAGGCGCCGAATGCCACGTGGGGCGCGGCGAGCGCACGGGTGTAGCGCCCCGACTGCCACGCGATCAGCGCCATCCCGACGGCCGCGCCGAGGTTGGTGCCGGCGAGGATCGCGAGCGCATTCGCGAGCGGGATCACGCCGCTGGTCTGCGTCAGCGCGAGCACGAGGATGTACACGGGGCCCGGCCCCTGGAGGACCAGCGCCACCAGCGCGCCCGCGAGCGCGCAGACCCCGAGCGAGCCTGCGCCGCTGTCGCGCAGGTAGGCGACGTACGGCAGGATCTTCGGGTCGCTGACGAGCGGTTGCACCGCGGTCTGGAGCAGGTGCAGCCCGTACAGCGTCAGGCCCGCGCCCACCATCAGTCGCGCGGCGGCGGCGCCACGACGGCCCGTCGCCAGCCGCCGCCATGCGACGCCGAGCGTGATCACGAGCAGGCTCTCGCCCGCGAGCGCCACCGGTAGCAACGCGCCGGTCAGCGCCGCGCCGAGCTGGGCGCCGACGAAGATCGCGATGGTGGGGCCGACGGCAAGCAGGCGCGCATCGACGAGACCCACCGCGAACGCGGCGGCGGAAGTCGTGAGCTGTGTGACGCCGCCGACGAGGACTCCGACACCCAGCGCCTGCGTCGACGAGCGCGTCCACCGGCCCAGGAGCGCGCGCACTCGACTGCCGGCGAGCCCGCGCAGCCCCTTCGCCAGCACGCCGAGCCCGTAGATGAACAGCGCGAGCCCGCCGAGCAAGCGGGTGACGAGCTTGCGGGGCTTGTTCGGACGGACCTGGAGATCCCACGCCTTCGTGCGGTGGTCGCCCTGAACGAGGCGAAGCCCGACCCTGCCGCTGGGCGTGCCCGGCGCGATCCGGACCACCACCGAGCTCGCGCCGTGGACCAGGATCTCGGCGGCGCGGCGAGCGAGCGTCGCCTCGACGGGCCGCGCCGGATCGGCGCCCTCGTACCTCACGACGAGCGCGTCGCCAGGATTCACGTCGGCGTCCGCGATCGCCGTGATCTGGAACGCCTGGGCCCCGCCGGCCTCGTCGCTCGGCTGAGCGACGAGATGCTCGTCGTCATCGCCCCAGTCCGAGATCATGAACGCGACGACCGCCAGCAACAGCAGCCACTGCACCACCGTGCGGATGCGTGTGCGGGAGCTAGCCATGCACTGCGATGGAGGCTACGTCGAACTTGCTGTATCGCAGGGCCTCGACGTGCGCGCGTTCGAGCACCGCCGTCAGCCACGTCGGCGGGGCGCGGTGGGACTTCACCTCGAGCACGCGCCGGGTCTCGACTCCGACGACCGATCCCAGACTTGACCGCACGAGTGCCCAATCACGGTTCCACAGATCGTCCGGCGGGCGAAAGCACGCGAGCTGGGTATCGATGGTGACGCGCAGCTCGCCCTGGGGATCCTGCCACGCGACCCGGCGATAGTTGACCAGGCAGTCGGCGCGCATCGGCTCCGCGCAGCTCGCGCACAGCGCGGCCACCGCGGCTAGCACGGCGCGCGCCTCCGGACCGTACGTCTGCTCCTGGATCGCGACCATCTCTGCCGTGATCGTGCCCGACGAGAAGAACGCCGGCACGTCTCGCTTCGGGATCCCGATCCGGCGCTTGCCGGTCTGCGCCCCCTCCTTGTGCTTGAGCTCGAGCCACAGGATCGGCTGGTACCGCACGAGCTGGCGGACGTCGGTCGCCGTCTCCATCAGCTCGGGGTGAAGGTCGTAGTATTCCTTCGCGCGCAGCTTGATGTGGCTCTCGGCCGAGGTGGTCGCGGCCCGGAACAGCGCGCGACTGGGAGTGTCGAAGTAGATCGTCGTCACGAAGTGGTGCGCGCCAGGGAGCGTGTTCGCGCCGTCACCGCGGTGACGATGCACGACGAGGCGACGGTTGACCTCGGCGAGGACCACGCGCACCTGCTCGGCCGAGAGCAGATACTTCAGCTCGCTGCGGTCCGCGGTCATCCGGGCGTCGATCTGCTCGCCCGTCTCCAGCTGTGCGCCCGCCTTGCTCATGGCGTGTACGACATCAGCTCCTCGTTCTGCGCGCCGCTGCCTGTCTCCTTGACCTTGCCGACGCCGCGCGCGTACCAGTAGTCCTGCGGGCTCGAACCGGTCCGGCGAATGTGCACGCACGTGTACGTCCCGGCGATCACGGTCACCTGCTCGGCGCCGTCGATGACCTGCCAGTTCTCGGACTTCGTGACCGTGCCGGCACCCTGCCCCGTCGTGGTCTCGGTGAACGACTCGGTGAACGTGGCCCCCGTCGCCAGGTGGGCTGGGCTCTCGTCGAGCTTCAGCCGATACGGCATGTCGACGTCCGTCGAGGTCATCTGCGTACCTGCGAGGTCGGCGTAGTGGATCGTCTCGTAGCGAACGTCCTTGTCACCATCGAACCCTTCGAAGACGGTCTTGCTGCCGGTGAGCTGTTCGTGATGGACCTTGAAGGCGGTCTTGCCGGCGTGCACGCCGCCGACATCCATCTCGGCCAGGATCGTGGTCTTGCGATCGAGCGCATCCGCGAGCTGACCCTTCGGGTCGGTCAGCTTGTACGACCACACCGAGCCGACTTGCCACGGGAGGAATCGCGTCGCCACGTCGACCCTGCCGTCGGGCGTCGCGCCGTCGGCACCGGGGGTGCCGTCGACGCCATCGGAGCTGCCGGAAGAGCCGCCGCAAGCGGCCAGGGCGATCGAGATGAGCGAGGCGAAGTGACTGAGTCGCATGAATCTCCTGTAGGCCAGAGGGTTAGAGCCGTGCACCGAGCTGAACGAGGACGGTGGTCGAGGTCGCGGGCCCGACGCCGAGCTCGACGATGCCGATCGGCGCGGCGCTCGCGACGTGCCAGCGCTCGAGCTCGAGCTGGATGCGCCAGGCATTCCAGGCGCCGTAGGTGACGCCACCGGTCGCTTCGGAGATCAGGTCGTGGCGGATCGCGGTATCTGGATCGAGCGCGCCGAACACGCCGTACAGCTCGCCGTAGCGCTTGCCATGCGCGGCGCCGCCCAGCCGATACGCCGCGATGCCGCGGCCCTCGGCGAACGTGACGCGCGTGCGCGTGGGATCGAACCGGGACACCAGCCACGATGTGCCGACGATCCCCTCGGCCCACACGCGCAGGACCCCGGGGCCTGCCGCCACGTCGAGATTCGCATCGACCTCGCCTGCATATCCGCGGCTCACCGCGAGCGGCACCACCTGGAGCTCGCCCACCCGCGCCGAGCCCGCGACGCCGAGCTCGAGGCCGTGCATCGGCTGCACCGAGATCCGCGCGACGCCATCCTGGCCGAAGCGGTCGCTCGCGGTCGCGGCGAGCGGCGTGCCGGCGTCGTCCGTCCCCTGGAACACGCCGACCTGCAGCTTCGCGGACCACGCAGAGGGCCACTCGGCGATCACCATCGCGCCAACCGCGCGCCCGGCGACCTGCAGTCGCTTCACCAGCACGTTGTCGAGCAGGCCGCGGTCGGCCATCGGCAAGCCCCAGATCGACGTCAGCTGGATGCCGGAGAACGGCATCTTCATCTGCCCCGCCCGCACGTCCACGGTCGGGCCCCTGTCGGTGAGCCGAAGCTCGATGAAGGCGTTCTTCAGCTTGAACCTGCTGGCGAGCTCCGCCTCGAGCTCGGCGCGCAGCGCGTGCCAGCGATACTCGACCTTGACGCGTGCGCTGTTGAGGGTCCCCTGCGCGACCGCGTCGGGGTCGGCCTTGTCCTTGACCACGGCGCCGCGCACGAACGCGCGCCCGGCGAACGCGAGCTTGCCGTGCTTCTTCTTGCGGTTCGTCTTGGCCTTCGCGGCCGTCGTGCCCACCGGCGCATCGATCAAGCTCGCGTCGTCACCCACGCCGGGCGACGGCGCCAACTGGACGTTCGCGGGCTGCGCGTCGGGCTGCAGCGGAACCTGCCCGGCTGCATCGGAGCTCGGCGCGTCCACCGCGGCCTTGCGTGGTGGCTCCGGAGGAACGTCATCGGCCCGAGCGGCCGAGATCGACAAGCCCAGCAGCGCTACGGCAGACTTCCACAATCCCGCTCTCACTGTGCAATCCATTCGCCACCGGATTGTCGCCGTGCGGCGACGAAAACGCCATCAAAGCGCCACGCGAGAGCATGTGAGTGAACGATCGGCACGCCGCTGCCGGGGCACCGGTGTCGTGGTCGACGTCTGCGCGAATGAATGGGGTGGGATGTCGGAGTACGCGCATCGCATCGCCACCGGCCCGAGACCCGCGAGCAATTCGCGCGGCGTCTGCGGAGGCGCGAGCTCGCCGCGTTCGCGCGCCGCGCTCGCGAGGCACGTCGCCTTCTCGAGGCTCGCGGCGCGTTCGAGCCGGCACGACGAGCCGACCGCGAACACGAATCCCTCGGCGTCCTCTCCCGCGACTGTCGCGAGCGTCACGGACCTCGAGCGCGTCGAGCGCGCCGCCGCCGTCGGGATCACACGGCAGGCCCCGCAGTTCCGGTACCGTCTTCGCGTCGTGACGAGCGCGCCGCTGTGTGCCGGGTGCGCCGCCGCGCGAATTCTCTATCGCAGTTGCAGTCGCGATCGCTGTAACGTCACTCTGTATGGGTGTACGCGGGCGATTCGTGCTGGTGGGCGCGTTGGCCTTCGTGTGCCCGGCGTGCTCCTTTCACGCTCCCAGCGGCGATGGGAACGATGCCGGCGGCTCCGGCGGGTCGGATCGACGCGTCGACGATCTCGAGGCCGATTTCGCGCTCGGTACGCTCACCGATGGAGTCGTCGCGCCACGTGGCGCGGTCGAACCGACGCCGTATGCCAGCGGCCGGTTGGTTGCCCGCGGGTACAAGGGCTACGGCAACAACCAGGTCGTCGCCGAGGCCGCGATCACCGACATCGAGACCGCCATCCAGGCGTTCCAGGTCGGCACCGCACTTGCCGACCCGAACGAACTGATGCCCGACGGGCGGCCGCTCGGCCTGTCGTTTGGCCGGGATCCCGGTGAGTCCACCGTCCTCTACGATGGCGAGCTGTACCTGCCCGCGGGAGATCACGACATTTACTTCGACGTCGACGACGACGTCATCCTCGAGGTGACCGACGGAACCGAGACGCGCCGGATCTTCGCGCATTTCACAAGCACGCAGGTGTTGCACCTCGACCACGGCGGCTGGAATCCGGTGCGGCTCGCCTTTCACCAGGCTGGCGGCGGCGCAAGGATTCACATCACGCTCGGTCAGACGGGGCCGGACCTCTTCGCGCCCGACGCCACGCGCGCCCGCCTCGACGCGCGCCACGGTCTCGTCCTGCGCGGACTCGAGGAGTTCTCCGACCCCCGTGGCAGCGCGATTCTGGCGACCCCCGACTTCGAATATGCGAGCTACCCGACGCCGGACCTCGACGTCGGCCAGGATCGAATGACGCTCCGCCTCACCGGTCAGGTTTACGTCGCCA
>JAYSYE010000179.1:0-6232 GCA_043716635.1 Deltaproteobacteria bacterium
GCGGAGGGCATCGGCGTGGCGCGGGACCGGGTGACGACCGTCGAGCATCACCGCGCGCACGCCGCGAGCGCGTTCTACACGAGCCCGTACGAGCGCGCCGCCGTGCTCACGGTCGATGGCGTGGGCGAGGCGGTGTCGACCGGCCTCTGGCTCGGCGACGGCGCCACGCTCGTGCCGGTGGGCCGCCTCGAGTACCCGCACTCGCTCGGCCTCCTCTACGCCGGGCTCACCGCGTACCTCGGCTTCGAGGTGAACGAGGGCGAGTACAAGGTGATGGGCCTCGCGGCCTACGGGGTGCCGCGCTTCCGCGACGAATTCGCGAAGGTGATCCAGCTCGAGCGGGACGGCTGGTTCCAGCTCGACCTGTCGTACTTCGGCCAGCTCGCGGATGCCGACCTCGGATTCGGGCCGAAGCTCGAGACGCTGCTGGGGCCGCGGCGGCGCCCCTATCAGGCGTGGGATCTGGAGAACCCGGCGGACCGTCGGTACGCCGATATCGCGGCGACGCTGCAGCAGGTCACCGAGGAGGCGCTGCTCGGGCTCGCGCGCGAGGTGCGGCGACGGACGGGTGCCGATGCCCTGTGCCTCGCGGGCGGCGTGGCGCTGAACGCGGTCGCGAACGCGCGGCTCGCGCGCGAGTCCGGGTTCCAGCACGTGTACGTGCAGCCGGCGGCGGGGGATGCGGGCGGTGCACTCGGCGCCGCGATCCTCGGCGCGCTCGAGCTCGGCGACGCCCGGCCACCCGCCCTCGCGACCGCCGCGCTGGGCCTCCCGGTCGACGCCGCCGCCGCCCACGCCCTCGCGACCGAGCTCGGCTTCACCGTCCGGCGGTCGGACAACGTGGGCGACGCGACCGCTGCCCTCGTGGCCGGCGGCGAGATCATCGCGCTGTGCGCGGGTCGGTTCGAATGGGGTCCGCGTGCGCTCGGCCAGCGGTCGATCCTCGCGGATCCGCGGGACGCCACCTCGCGCGAGCGCCTCAACCGCGCGATCAAGCGCCGCGAGCCGTTTCGACCGTTCGCCCCCGCGGTGCTCGCCGAGCGTGCGGCGGAGTACTTCGAGGGCGCGCCCGACCACATGACGCCATTCATGACGACCGTGTGCCCGATCGCGAGCGCGCACAGGGACACGCTCGCGGCCGTGCGCCACATCGATGGCACGGCGCGCGTCCAGACCGTCACCGCGAGCGCTGCCCCGCAGCTGCACGCGATCCTCCACGCCCTGGCCGCGCGCACGGGTGTCCCCATCGTGCTCAACACGTCGTTCAACGGTGCCGGCGAGCCGATCGTCGGATCCGAGACCGACGCCCTCGCCTTCCTCCTCTCCCATCCGATCGATGGCCTCGTCATCGACGACCTCCTGATCACGAAGGGCCGGTCATGACGTGGTTCCTCGCACGCCTCCGCACCGTCGGCCGCCTGCTCCTCCACTTCGCGAACCGCCGCAAGTGGTTCCTGATCCCGCTCCTCCTCGTGCTCCTCGCGACCGGCCTCCTCCTCATCGCCACCGGTGGCCTCTCGTACGTGGCCCCGTTCGTCTACTCCATCTTCTGACGTGCCATTCGCGAGCGTCATCACGCACTGAGCGTGCGCCTCGCCCCGAAGACCGACGCTACGGTGCGCCGAACCTGCACCGGATCGCGGCACGTCGCAGTCATCAAATAGGCTGCTCCAATATGCGCGCAACCGTCGTTCTCAAACCGACATTCCCGCGCGACGTCGTTCACCTGCGGTGCACCTCGACAACCGGTCATCCGAGTACCCGCGGCCGAGCGCCTCAATGTCAGCGCGAACGTGTCACGGCTGACATTTTGGCGAACGATCTATCCGCGCTCGTGAGTTTGGGCTGGGCGGCGGGGGCCTCACTTGCCCCGCCGGGCAGTGCGTCACCACGCACACCGATCCATGCGGCGGATTCGTGTGCACACGTGCAGGTTGCAGCTGCGCGCCCGTTACCACAACGGTATGCGGGACGTGTGTCAACGGGTAGTGTGAGGATAGGATCGGGCGGCGCATTGCGTTTGGCACAACGCTTGCTGTGACGCAGCGAATGTGGCGGCGAACAACTTACGGTCTGGCAGTAGCGGCGACTCTGGTAGGAATCATCATACTGATTTCGATCTGGGATCGGTCGGAGCCAGAGAGTCGGCAGAGTGCACCGCCGCACACTTCAGCGCGTGACCGTCACGCCGGCCCGGAAACGAAACCTAGTGTCACAAAGAGTAGTCGTGAAAGCGCCTCGACGAACCAGCCGCTGCTTCACGACGCGCCTCCTTTAGTGATGACCGACGTGACTCAATCGCGGGTCGCTAGCCCTGATCACTGCTTGTCTGAGTGCGGAGCGCCTTGTGTGAGCGACACCGACGGTCACCTCCATTGCGGGTTACGGTGCTTTAGCGACGGAGACTGCACCGCCGACACCATGTGCTTTCCGACGCTCACAGGCATCGCGCGGTGCACCGTGTCCCAGTGCGACGGCGTAGGGAAGGACAATGACTGCCCACAGGGATTTACCTGCCTTCCGGTCACGCGAGCATCCGCTGCGATATTTATATGCGCCAAGGCTGGCCCGAGGCTGGCAGGCGAAAGCTGCCTTGGGATCGGGACGGCTCACTCCGCCGAGGAAGGCCTATGCGCCGCCAGGTTACTGTGCGAAAACGGAGTTTGTCTTCCAGCAAGCTGCAGTAGTGACACCGATTGCCCTAATGGAGCGCGGTGTCTAACAGACTCGGGTGGACTCCTAACTCGCCCGAAATGCGTGTCAAGCTGCGAACGGGACTCGGATTGCGCTCACGGATTGAAATGTGTCGATACCGGTCTAGAGCACAGAGTTTGCGGAGATATCAAAGATGCCTCCTGCCTTATTTCTGGGTGCGCTAAGTCTCTCAGGTGCACTACCACAGTGAGCCGGCTCGACCACCTCATTGCCGAGTGCATGAAATCGTGTTCCGACGACAGCAGAAACTGCGGCATCGACGAACTATGCCAAGACGAGGGGTTCGGGGAATCGATCAATCGCGTTTGCATCCAGAAATGCGACTCAGACGCGGATTGCGGAATTCACAAGCGTTGCATAAACGACGGCACTCAGTCAACTTGCAGATACACAGTGGACGGGATGGGCAAGCTGGTAGGAGCTGAAGAATAGTGCGCGCCCCACGCGCGGCGGTCGTCGTGGCCGCATCAATTTTCTTACATTTGATTGCGCTGGCGGCGATTTTAGTTCGCTGTTCCGCAGCTGTGGAGATGGCAGCGCGAGGACGACGGCACTCCAGCTGTCGAAGATCTCCGCCAGGACCCAGGTTCGACAGCAGGCACTCACGGAAATGACGCGTCCATGGTGGACGGCCGGTCTGCAGAGACAACGCTCGTTGGCGAGGCGACGTTCACAGAGTTAGCGCGACCGCTGGCTGCGATCATAGCGTATCCAGATTGGACACTTGTTGGCTCGGGTCAAATCGATTTAAAACTAGTGATAAGTGCCGAAGGCGTCGTCGAGTCGACAGACGTGCTGGTATCAAGCGGCAATGATTCCGTGGACGATGCGTTCCGCGAGGCGAGCGTTGCCAGCCTCTTTTCGCCCTGTCACTCTGGCGCGGAGCCGATTGGATGCACCATCAGCTACCACTGGAACTTTGTCAGAAGGACCCTGCAGGATGGCATTATCGATACCACGTTTTGCGGCTCGGTCGGTGGGGTCTTTTGACGTAGCAGCCGTCCTCCTCGCGACGGGCCTCCTCCTGATCGCGACCGGCGGCCTGTCGTACGTGCCCCGTTCGTCTATTCGATCTTCTGAGCCTGGCGCGACGCGGCTACTTCGCCCGCTGCTTCGCCAGGTCGAGGACCACCTCGCGCAGCGGACTGACGTTACCGGCGGCGTCGAATGCTCGAATCCACAGATGCAGTAGCTGCGACCGCGCGTGCTTCGCTACGGGAGGGAACGCGAAGTCGGAGCCATGGCACGACTCGGTGACGCCGAACCGCAGGGTCGTGCCGGGCTGGCCGTTGATCACCGCACGCAAGGTCGCATCGGATGGCGACTCACCCGGCGCCAGCTCGCGGATCTCGTAGCCCAGCGCGCCTTCACGGTCGCCGAGCGTGATCTCGGCGAAGCTGCCGAACGAGTCCTTCCAGTGCGGATGCTTCGATTCCTTCCACCGGAAGAACCGGGCCCGTGTGACTGCGCCGAGCGTCGGCGGCGTGGTGTCAGGACCGTCGGTCGTGGAACCGCGATACGACGAAGTCGCGGACCTTCGTGTGCACCACGAGCGCATAGCGAGTCCTCGGGGTGAGCGACTGCGTCGGCTGCACGATGAAGCTCGGGTGCTCGCTCCCCGCGCTGCGGCGGAGCGTCGTCGGCACGACCGCGCCCCCGGCATCCTCGCGCACCAGCAGCTCGAAGTCCGCGGGTTCGACCACGCCCGATGCGACGATGCTGCTCGTGCCGTCGACGAGCTCGTCCACCTCGGCGCCACGATCGTCATCGAACACGACGCGCAGCTGAGCGTTGGTCGGAACCGGCGCTCGCTCCGAAAGGATCTCCAGCCGAGGGCCCGGGCATGCGCCTGCCCGCGCGACTCCGGCGGCGGCACCGACCAGCAGCACGGCGAGGGCAGCACGCATCACCCGGATGGTAGCCCCCGCAACGCCCGCGCGCCCTGAGTCGATCGCTCGACATCCGAACGGCAGGAGCGGCCATCGAGATCTAGCAAGTCCATGTAATTACGTCTGTTATAAGCTGGACATCCGTACAGCTACTGATACCCTGCGCAGCCCTGGAGGCTGCCCGTGCATCTCGACCTCTCTCGCTTTCCCGGCCGCGTCATCGCCACCCGCTCGATCGCGCCTCGTCCCGCCACGTTTGCGCCGGTACCGGAGGGGCTCCATCCCGCGCTGCGCGAGGGGCTGGCCGGCCGCGGCATCGATCAGCTCTACTGCCATCAGGCGGAAGCGTTCGTGGCTGCGAAGGCCGGCGAGAACGTCGTCGTCACGACGGGTACGGCGAGCGGCAAGTCCCTCGCCTACCTGCTCCCGGTCCTGCAGACGTCACTCGAGGATCCATCGGCACGCACGCTGATGCTGTTCCCGACCAAGGCGCTCGCGCAGGATCAGTTGCGCGGAGTGCTCGGGCTGCTCGACCACATCGGCACGCGCAGCGATCGGCAGGCGCCCCGGCTGGTCGCGGGCGTCTACGACGGTGACACCTCGCCCGCCGAGCGCACGAAGATCCGCGATCGCGCGAACCTCGTCCTCACCAACCCCGACATGCTGCACAGCGCGCTCTTGCCCAATCATGGGCGACGCGGCTTCGCTCACCTGTTCCGCAACGTGCGCTACATCGTGATCGACGAGCTGCACTCGTATCGCGGAGCGTTCGGCTCGCACATCGCCAACGTGATGCGGCGCCTCCTTCGCGTGTGCGCTCATCACGGCAGCACGCCGCAGTTCCTGTGCAGCTCGGCCACGATCGCGAACGCGCGCAGTCATGCGGAGACGCTGTGTCACAAGCCGTTCCGCCTGGTGGAGCGCGATGGCTCACCGTCGGCCGGCAAGACCGTGCACTTCTGGCAGCCGCCGATGGCCGAACGCGGCACGCGCCGTCCCGTGACCGCCGAGCTCGCCGAGCTGTTGCCTCACCTCGTGGTCGCGGGCCACCGCACCATCGCGTTCTGCCGGAGCCGCAAGGAGACCGAGATCGTGCTCAAGGAGTCGCGCGATCGGCTGCGCGACGTGGCGGGCCACGACGAGACGCATCTCATCGCGGGCTACCGGGGCGGTTATCTTCCCGAGGAGCGGCGGGCGGTCGAGCGCGCGCTCGTCGACGGCAGCCTGCGAGCCGTGGTCTCGACCAACGCGCTCGAGCTCGGCATCGACATCGGGGAGCTCGAGGTCGTCGTGCAGGGTGGATTCCCGGGGACGCGCGCCAGTTTCTGGCAGCAGCTCGGGCGCGCAGGACGTCGAGACCAGGTCGCGCACGGCATCGTCGTGCTCGCCGTCTCGCCCACCGACCAGTTCATCGGCGCCAACCCCGACTGGCTCGTCGGTCAGCCGAGCGAGCGAGCCGTGGTCGATCGCGACAACCTCGCGATCCAGCTCGCGCACGCGCGCGCGGCCGCGGCGGAGCTACCGCTGACGCTCGACGACGCCGTGATGTTCCCCGACCTCGGCGAGATCGCGGCGGTCCTGGCGCGGGCCGGCGAGCTCCGCGACGTGATGGGCAGCTGGCACTGGAC
>JAYSYE010000180.1:0-6225 GCA_043716635.1 Deltaproteobacteria bacterium
CCGGTCGTCTCGCGCAGGCGCGCTTCGATCGCGAGCTGGTGCTCGGGGCCGAGCGCACCGGCCCCTGCCGCGGCCGCCAC
The DNA here is from genome assembly GCA_043716635.1 of Deltaproteobacteria bacterium. GTDB lineage: Bacteria > Myxococcota_A > Polyangia > Haliangiales > Haliangiaceae > JABFXX01. Next base: position 81 of record JAYSYE010000180.1, read on the forward strand.
CGCCTCGCTGCGTGCGCCCACGGGGTCGCCAAGCTCGAGCAGCGCGCCCGCGAGGTCGGCATGGGCGAGCGCAAACACCGGCTCGATCACCGTCGCGAGCCGCAGCGCTCCGACCGCACCTGCCGCATCACCGGCTGCGAGCCGGGCGTGTCCGGCTGCGTACTCGTGCGCGGCGAGCTCACCGCGGGGCAGGTCGCGATCGCGCTCGTGCGGAGGACCGCGGCGGCCAAGGAGGATGATCGCGATCGCCGCACCGACGATGCACACGATGCCCACGATCGCGGCGATCCCCGCCGAGCGCTGCGGTCCCTCCGGTGCGGGGATGACCTCGATCCGCGGCGGGCGTGTGCTCGTCATCGTCAGCGTGACCCTAGCGCCGCGAGCACGGCCGTGTCGATCGCATCGGCTGCGGTGTAGAGCGTCTCCCCATCCGTGGGTGCGACGTAGCTCGGAAGCGTCGCCTGCACGGCGCTGGTCAGGTGCTGCGCGAGCGCGTCGAAGGTCGCCACGCAGCCTGCGACCTGCGCCACCAGCGCGACGATCGCGGCGACGTCGTCGGCGGGGGTCGAATCGGTGACCGGGGGCAAGCCCGCGGCGAGGATTGTCGGCACCGCGGCGTCGTCGAGCACGATGGTGCGTGCGGAGAGCGCCCCGTGACTGCCGCCCAGCTCGTGGATCGCCGCGGCGCCGCGGGCGAGTCGCTTCAGGAGCCGGACCGTCTCGGCCGCGGGGAGCGTCGGCGGGGCGTCGGCGAACGTCGCGCCCGCAGGGGCCTCGTAGATCACGGTGCGGGTGAGCCGGTCGAGGCCGAGCGCGCGCTGCACGAACGGGCTCTGCGCGCGTCCGAGCAGGCGGGCGCGGTCGAGCGCGCGGGTGGCCTCCGCGCTCGAATCGAAGCGCTCGATCACGACCGATCGATCGAGGACGGTGTCGACGGCGCGGGCGAGCTGCGAGAGCGTCGTCGAGCCGAGCGCGGTCTCGAACTGGTAGCGCGGGGCCGCCGCCTCGTCGGAGCGCGGGGCGGCCGCGGGCTCGGTGACGGCGTGGGCGAGCCGCGTGCCCAACAGGGTGCGTGCGCCGAGATCGAGGTGCTCCAGCTGACGTCGCAGATCCGCGAGCGTGGCCGTGCGCTCGCGCGGATTCTTGACCAGGAGCCCGGCGAAGATCGAATCCCACCCGGTCGCGACGCCCTCGCCGACGCTCGAGGCGAGCGGCGCGAGCTCGCCGAGGTGCTGCGCCACGAAGTCCGGGCCCAGGAACGGCAGCCGCCCCGCCACCACCTCGAACAGCGTGATCCCGACGGAGTAGAGGTCTGCGGCGATCGAGATCGGTGCGCCCGTGATCTGCTCGGGCGACATGTACGCGAGCGTGCCGATGAGCCCGCCGGTTTGCGTCTGGCCGAGATCGACGAGGTGGGCGACGCCGAAGTCGCCGAGCTTGGCGGTGCCGCGGGCATCGAAGAAGATGTTCGCGGGCTTCACGTCGCGATGCACCACGCCCCGGTGATGCGCGGCTTCGAGCCCGCCGACGAGGTCGAGCGCCATGCGCCGCGCGAGCCCGGGGGCGAGGCGCTCGCCCGCGGCGAGGCGCTGCTGCAGCGAGCCTCCGGGCAGGAACTCCATCACGAGATAGCCACGCTCGACCGACACGTCGTAGACCTCGACGAGCGACGGATGCCGCAGCGTGCTCGCGAGGCGCGCTTCCCGCACGAACCGCTCGTACGCGGCGCCGCCGCGCGCGCCTGCCGCGAAGAACATCTTGATGGCGACGCTCCGTCCCGCCACCTCGTCGGCAGCGAGGAACACGCGCCCGGCCGCCCCCGCGCCGAGCAGCCGCTCGATCCGGTAGCGGCCGGCGATGATCTCGCGGTCGCGGCCCCCGCTCTTGCGCTCCGCGGCCTCGTCGCGCCACGCCCGCAGGTACATGTCGAGGTCGGCGGGGACCTCGGGGTCGCTCGCACGCAGATCGAGCAGCGCGTCGCGCGCGCCATCGCGTAGTCCCATCGCGGCGAGCACGGCCACGAGATGGCGCCGGGTCTCGATCTGGAGCGCGGGCGGGAGCGTGGTCGACTTCCTCGCGTCCTGCAGCAATCGCGTGGCCTCCGGGTACGCGCCGCGTCGCGCGAGGATGCGGCCGAGTGCGAGCTGCAGTGGTGGTTTCTCGCTCGGCGCCGCGAAGTCGAGCGCGCGCTCGAGAAGCTTGCCGGCCTCCCGGTCCTTGCCCTCGAGCTCGAGGAGTCGCGCCGCGTTGATCTCGTCGTGCGCGCGGGTGTAGTGGTCGATCGCCCGCGGGAGATCCCCGAGGCGCTCCGCGAGCGGCGCTGCCTCGGCGTGGCGACGCAGCTTGCCGAGCACGTCGAGCGCGGCACGGGTGCCCTCGTCGGTGGTGGTCATGAGCGCGAGCACGCTGCGGAGCGCCGGCTCGTCGGCGAGATCGATCGCGTAGCGGAGCGCGCGCGGCAAGTCTTCGGCGGCGAGGGCCGCGCGGTACGCGCCCCGAAAATCCCACAGCTTCTCGAACAGTGCGATGGCCGCCGGGTAGTCGCCACGCGCCATCGCCGCCGTGGCCGCCTCGATGGATAGCTCGTCGGGACGCTGTTCCTCCACGGCCGGGCGATGGTACCAGAGCGCCCCATGCTCCAGCGCAGCGCCCACCGCTCCCTGCTCGTCATTGGCTCCGTCGCACTCGACGATATCGACGGCCCGTCCGGCATGCACCCCGACCTCCTCGGCGGGTCGGCTTCGTTCATCGCCCGCGTCGCGTCGTACTTCACCAGCAAGGTCTCGGTGGTCGCGGTCGTCGGTGACGACTTCCCACAGCATCACATCGACGAGCTGGCCGCGCTCGGTGTCGACACCCGTGGCATCGAGCGCCGCGCCGGCGAGACCTTCCACTGGGTCGGCAAGTACTCCGATGATCTGACCTTGCGCGAGACCATCGACACGCGCCTCGGTGTGTTCGGCGACTTCCAGCCCAAGGTCACGGAAGCGCAGTGCGACGCGCAGCTCGTGTTGCTCGGGAACATCGATCCGGTGCTGCAGCTCGACGTCCTGAAGCAGGTGCGAGCCCCGCAGCTCGTGGCGCTCGACACGATGAACCTGTGGATCAACATCAAGCGCGCGGACCTGCTCGCGACGCTGTCGAAGGTCGGCACGCTCATGATCAACGACGAGGAGGCCCGCCTCCTCGCCGGCGAGAACAACCTGCGCAAGGCCGCGAGCACCATCCTGAAGTACGGACCGTCGTCGCTCATCATCAAGCGTGGTGATGCCGGCGCGCTGCTGTTCCACGAGGGTGGTGCGTTCGCGGCCCCCGCGATGCCGCTCTCCGAGGTCGTCGACCCGACGGGCGCGGGTGACAGCTTCGCGGGCGGCCTGATGGGCTACCTCGCGTACGCGGGCGACCTCACGCCGAAGACCATCCGCACTGCCATGATCATGGGCAGCGTGATGGGGAGCTTCGCGGTCGAGCAGTTCAGCGTCGACGGCATCCGCGAGCTCACGACCGCGAAGATCCAGAAGCGCTTCGACGAGCTGGCGGAGCTCGCCGCTTTTGATCGCGTCAGTCTGTAGTCAGCAGCAGACGACCCGCCACGCGGCTCGTCACGAGGCTCAGAAGAGCCCGCCCAGCTTGTCGCCGAGCCCACCGGGCAGCTTGTCGGCGAGGCCGGAGGACTGCAGATACTTCACGGCATCCCCGGCGTGATCCTTGAGGAAGGCCATGACCTTCTCTGCGGTTGCCTTGTCGATGCCGACCTTCTCGACCATCTGATTGACGAAGTCTTCCATGCCTGCATGATATGCCGCGCGCGCCGCGAAGGCTGCGCGCGCGCGGCGATACGGAGGGCCGAGTCACGAGCTGCACGCTGACGCCGCGCCGGGCGCCCGCGGGCGACCTCGCGTTCACGCGGTCGCGGACAGCGAGCGCGGTCGGGGACCCGGAAAGAGCGCCGTGAGCTCCTCGGCCTCGGTCGTCTCGAGGTAGCCCGACACGAACAGCACCCGCAGCTGTGGCCGCAGCGCGCGGACTCGCTCGGCGAGCTGGCGTCCGGACATCCCCGCGAGCACGACGTCGGTCACCAAGGTCTGGAGTCGTAAAGAATGGCTCGAAGGCGCGCGCCACCACGTCTTCGGGCATGCCCGTTCCGGTATCGGCGATCACGAACGTGGCGTGCTCGCGGCCATCGCGGCTCGTTCGCGCGAGCTCGACGGTCAGCTGTCCTCCGCTCGGCATCGCGTCGCGCGCGTTGAACGCGAGGTTCAGGAAGATCTGCTCGAGCTCCATCGCGTCCGCCATCACGTGACGACCTCGTCGAGGCTGCTCAGGGGAACCGCGAGCTGCGCGGCGTCGCGGCACGGTGTCAGCTACCGAGAACCCCGTCGCTATCCGACGAGGTGAGGCGGTCGCCAGGTTCCTGTGCGCGACCTCACGGGAATCGTAATCCCGACGAGACAGATACCCACTTATTGTGTGGGTGGAGGCTCGGTGACGCCCGGGGGCGGGTCGCCCTCGAACGGGATGGGAGGCTTCGCCGCCTGGTCGAGCGTCCTCGCGAACACCCACGCCTGCTCGGGCGGCACCTGCCGGATCTCCGGCGGCACCGTCGTGGTCAGCTCGACCTCGAGCAGGTAGCTGTCGGCGGGCTCGCGCAGCAGTACCCAGCGCTTGCCGTCGTGGTCCAGCTCGCGAACTCGCTCGAAGTTCGAATAGGCGCCGTCGTGCTTCGCCAGCTCGTCGACCGGAGAGAACGGGAATGCCAGCAGCTCGCGGATCACGCGCGCCGGTGCGGAGTAGTCCGCGGGCTTGTAGGGCGGGCGCACCCACCACTTCGTGACCGGGTCTTTCTTCAATCGAGCCATGAATCAGTTGTCTCCAAACCAGTCGGTCACGCGGCTCCACAGGGTCTTCGGGGTGCCGTCCGCATTGAGCTCGGTGGGGTCCTGCGTCGCGACCGCCCGCGTGTACTCGGTCCCGTCCTTGCCCGCCTGGCGGACGGAGGACCCGGGACCCATCGGTTCCACATTGCGTCCCATGCTGTACTCGTTGTTCGGCTCCACCGCGACCTTCTCCCCATTCTTGCGCGTGCGCTCCGTCTGCGAGTACGCGAACCCGGTCATCGGATCGTCGGAGTCCTTGCGGTTGCGTGTCGTCAGGCGGGTGAAGTCGCCCTCGCCGTTCTGCTTCATCGCGCCGGGCACGTACTCGCCGTTGGCGGCGCGAGCGAGCGCGTCGGCCTTGATCAGGTCGAGCGCATCGCTGCCGTACGGCAACATCATCTTGTCCTTGAGTGTCCCGGTCATCGGCGTCTCGATGAGCGGGACCCCATCCTGCACGACCCAGTCGTGAGGGCCGTTCGTCTCGGGATTGAAGAGCTGATTGGACTCGTGCTTGTAGTCGAAGCCGAGGATGTTGTGGACCTCTTCGCCCGACTTGCCATCGGTCGTGCGCTTGGGGCCGACGTCTCCGCCCATCACGAGGTCCACGATGTTGCCGCGGAAGTCGGCCTTGCCCTGCTCGGCGAGGACAGCCTGCTCCCGATTGACGGCCTTGCGCACCACCGTCGGCTCGACGCCGCGACCGGTGGGATCCATGATCGCCTTGTTATCGGTGCCGAGGCTCGCATGCATGTCGTCGTCGGCATGCATCTGGACGTCTGCCATCGCGAGGAGGTCCGCCTTCGACAGCCCGCCCTCTTCACCGATCGGGACGAGGGCCGTACCGTCGGATGCCTGGTGCTTGCTCGTGCCGGGATCGACGCTGGCCTGCGAGTCGGTCAGCTCGGCGAGCTCGAACAGCTTCTGGACCTCGGCCGGATCGAATCCGTGGACCTTCGCGGCCTCGAGGTACGTCGCCGTGTCGAGGCGAGCCTCGAGCGACCACTGGCGCAGCGCCTCGCCCATCTCGGGCGTGATCTTGCCGGTCTGTCGCGCCTCGATGTGGAGGTCACCGAGCGCCTGCCGGTGATCCGCCATCTTGAGCATGGCCTGCACGGTCAGTGCATCGCCGGACGTGACCCCGTGCTGCAGGGCGGCCATGTGCTCGTCTGACAGCGTCACGCCCCGACTCTTCGCGTTGTCGATGACGAACTGGAACTCCTCCGGGGTCTTCGCGAGCCCGGCGAGGCCCACGACCTCGGCGTGCTCGG
>JAYSYE010000019.1:0-7845 GCA_043716635.1 Deltaproteobacteria bacterium
AGGTGCTGAAGGCGCTGAGCATGGGCGACGGGTTCACGCACATGGAGTGGTTCCGGAAGCCCGACGGCGAGATCGTGTTCGGCGAGATCGGATGTCGCCCCGGCGGCGCGGGTCTCGTGGACCAGATGAACTACACGTGCGACATCGATCTGTTCCGCGAGTGGGCCCGCGCGGTGTGCTGGCACGCGTTCGACGCCCCGACGGTGCGCAAGTACAACGTGGCGATCATCTTCAAGCGTGCGAAGGGCCAGGGCCGCATCTCGAAGATCACGGGCTACACGGAGTTCATGCGCCGCCACGGCGAGCACGTCGTGGAATCGAAGCTGCTGCCGATCGGGACGCCGCGGCGCAACTGGAAGCACACGCTGCTGTCGGACGGATACATCATGCTGCGCCACCCCGACTGGGCGACCGCCAACCAGCTCGCCGAGATCGTGGCCAACGAGATTCACCTCTACGCGGAGTGAGCGGGCGGACGCCTACGCGAGCTCGGACCACAGCTCGACGAGCGCGAGCGGATCGTCGTGGACCCAGTCGGGCTCGACGGCGCGAAGCGCGGCCGTGACCTCGAGCTCGTGCTGCGCGAGCCAGGCCGGAGGCAGCCCTCCGAGCACGAGCGCGGCCACGAGATCGAAGAAGCGGTAGACGATCGCGACGATGAAGCGGCCGCCTGCCTCGTACGTGACGAAGTCGCCCGGCCATCCGCGCGCGGTCTCGACGGCGCTCGTCGCGAGCTTGCGCGGGGCGCCCGTGCGCGTCACCTGCAGGTCGAGCCACGCCGCGAGGTCCACATCGGCGGTCGGTTCGAGCACCGCGAGCCACGCGCCCGGTGGGAGCTCGGGCACCTCGTAGAGCAGCTTCATCGGCGGGCCCGCGCGACACTCGCCATCGGGCTGACGACGGTAGCACGAGCATGGCGAGGGCTCGGCAACTGCGCGATAGTACGCGGCGATGGCCACCTGGACCGAAGTCCTCGAGCACCTGCGCAAGCAGCTGACCCTGGTCGTCGACGAGACCGAGTGGGTGGGGCTCACCTGGAAGTTCGCGTCCGGCGCTCCGGGGGCGACCGACGGCATGGTCGTCCAGCGCCAGCGCGTGGAGCGGGCGCGCGTGACCGGCGAGGACGCCGTGATGGTGCTGTGCGATGTCGCCCCGGTCGCGCGCCTGCCGATGGAGCAGATGCTCGCGCGCAACATGACGCTCGGCGTCGGTGCGATCGCGATCCTCGACGGTGGCTATGTCGTGCGACACCTGCAGCCGCTGGCCGGGCTCGACCTCTCGACGTTCGAGCGGACCCTCACGTACGTCGCGCACGAAGCCGCGCGGCTGCGCGAGTCCGCAGCGCCGCTGTGATCGTTCGCGTCCCCGGCTGGTCGTGGGAGGTCCGCGGCGGGGGCATCACGCTCGTGCCCGATGCGGGCGGCGGCGCGATCCGGTATCGCGAGCGGCTCCGGCCCGTGCTCCCGGTCGCGGCGATCCTGCGAGCGAAGCAGGAGGACCCGCGCTTCACGGTCACGAGCATCAGCCCGATCGAGCGCTTCGTGACGATGGAGGGCGAGTACGCAGCGGCCGTCGACATCGCCGGGGAGCTCGGCGGGCGGCCGATGGCTCGGACGCTCGCGTTCGTGTTCGCCGACGATTGGTACAGCGAGATCGCGGGCATCGCGACGGACCCGGGCCGTGCGGACGTGGTCGCCGCGACCGTGCGCGCGCTCGCCCGCGACACGCGCCTCGTCCTCGGAGCTCGGCGCCGGCCCTTCGTGTATCGGCCGCCGCACGGCTGGTTCGGGTACCGGCGATTGCCGCAGTACGCCACGTGGTTTCCACCGGAGCATCCTCGCGATCCGACCTCGATCGAAGTGTATCCGGCGCTGCCGGTCGCGATCGGTGACTCGGCGTCCCACTCCGCGACGTCGGACCCGGAGCACGTGGTCGCAGCCGAGCGCATCGCGCTGCTCGCGATCGGCCCACCGACGCGCGCCGACGTGCTCGGCGAGCTCACGGCCCGCACGCCGATCACCACCGCGCGCCTGGGTGGTAGCGCCTGGGAGCTCGACATTCGCGACGAGCAGGGCCGCGCGCTCACGCGTCGCCTCGTGATCCTGCGCGACGAGCGCTACGTCTACTCCGCGTATCTCGATACGCCCGCGAGCGACCTCGACCTCCACCGGCCGATCCTCGCTGACCTGCTCGACTCGATCGAGCCACTCCCTACCGCGGGCAACTCGACAGCCCCGATCAGCTACCACTGGTTCTAGGCGTGTTCTGGACGTCCCCTACCAGCTCGTGAGGCGATCCAGCGCTCGACCCGCGGCGCCACCGATCGCGCTGCCCGCGCTCGAGGTTGCGTTCGAAGTGCCGCCGAGCAGCTCGGACCTCGCGTCGAACCCGGCCCCGACCCCGACCCCGGCCGCCCCGAAGCCGAACCGATCGCCGGCGCCCTGCGCCGCCCCGCTCCCCTCGTTCGCGGACGTTTCGAGCGAGCCCACCGCCCGCGCCACGTCGCCCGCGGCATTCGCGGTCGGCACCTCGGCCTCCCACCCGAGGTGCGTCGCCTCCGCGCCTCCCGTCGCGGCGCCAGCTCGCACGCGCGTGACGTCGCCTGCGCCTCCACCCCCTCGCGCGCCACCATCGCGCCAGCCGCCGAAGTAACTCTGCGCTTCGAGCACGTCGCTGCGGAGGTCGCCGGTCGGGCCCATCCCGCCCGACTGCCGTCCGAACCCGGACGGCGCGGCTCGCGTCGCGTCCGGCGCCTCTCGTCCGACTCCCGCGGGAGCGAATGGCCGCGCCGGCTCGACCCGGGCCGCCTGCGCCTGCGCCTGCGGACCGGAGGCCGGGTGGTCCGGCTTCCTGCGCTCGAAGAAGTCTCCCATCGACGTTCATGATACGCGCGGACCGCGCTCCAGCCCCCCAGGCCCCGCCCCAGCGCTCCCGAATTCACTTCATCGAGCGTCGGTGACAGCGCGCACCCACGACCGCGCGCCAGCGGCACGGGGGGGATTCCCTCACGGCGTTCCATGTAACTCAGGCGTCGTTCGCAGCTGGCGCGCTGACTGCACTGCGACCGGTCGCTAGCCAGGAGCACCGCAAATGTTCAAGACAGGTATCGCCATGCTCTTCGCACTCACCGCCATCGGTGGCTGCAAGGACAAGGGCACGAAGGAAGCCGCCGATAACACGGGGCGCAATGACATCCACACCACCACCGCCGACAAGGCCGGTGGTGGTGCGGATGTCGACAAGACGCAGTCGATCCGCAAGGCCGTCATGGATGACAGCGCGCTCTCGACGAACGCTCACAACGTGAAGATCGTGGTCGAGAACGGCAAGGTCACGCTCGTCGGACCGGTCGCATCGGCCGACGAGAAGGCGAAGATCGGCAAGTACGCCGCCGACGTCGTCGGTGATGCGAATGTCACCAATCAACTCGAAGTCGCGAACTAGCAAAAGGACTCGTCATGATCGATCCCAAAACAGATTCCCGCATCGCCGTCTTCGGCCTCTTCGACAACCGCACGGCGCTCGAGAGCGCCATCGACGGGCTGCGCGCCGAGGGCTTTCGCGAGAGCGACATGTCCGCGCTCCTGCCCGATCGCAAGGAGACCGCTCAGCTCGCCCACGAGAAGCACACCAAGGCCCCGGAAGGTGCCCTCACCGGCGCGGCCGCCGGCGGTGCCATCGGCGGCACGCTCGGGCTCCTCCTCGGCATCGGCGCGCTCGCCATCCCGGGCCTTGGACCCTTCATCGCGGCCGGCCCGATCATGGCCGCCCTCGCGGGCGTAGGCGCTGGCGGCGCGGTGGGGACCGTGACCGGCGCGCTCGTCGGTCTCGGCATCCCCGAGTACGAGGCGAAGAAGTACGAGTCCTACCTGAACAAGGGCGGCTCGCTGCTCACGGTTCACGCGGACGATCGCGACTGGGCCGCCAAGGCGAAGGTCGCGCTCGAGCGCTTCGGCGCGCACGACATCGACAAGGAAGGCGAAGCAGCCGGCACGAAGTCGTAGTCAGCAGCTCAGGAGTCCGCGCCGTCCGTCACGCCAGTGCGTCACGCCAGTGCGTCACGGCAGATGGATGCGACCGGCGCCGCCCGCTGCTGCGTGGCAGCCAGCCTGGTTGCACCCCGCGCCCGTCGCGGCGACCTGTGCCCCCATCATCTGGATGCTCGGGCACTGGCTCGCGTGCGCGGTCACGGGAAACGTGACCGCGGCACTCGTGTAGAAGTTGCCGTTCGATTGACTCACGATGTCGACGGCGCGGCCCGCAGCGTCCGTCACGGTGATCGTGGCACCTGCCAGTGGTGCCGTGCCGGCGGCGGTCGTGTACAGCGTGCCTGCGACCGTGAAGCCATGGTTGTGGCACGCGGCGAAGCAGTTCATGCCCGGGTTGTGGTGACCGTTCCCGACGGCTGCCACGGCGTTGCGGCAGGCGAAGCCGCCGTCGGGCGTGCCGCCATCGCCCACGAGCGTCGCATCGGTGGGCGCAGCCGGGGCGTCGATGGCGCTCCCGGCGGGTGCGTCCACCTGCTGGCCCCCGCCCGGCGGTGGCGACGAGCCCACCGTGCACGAACCCACGCCGAGGACGACGACCAGCGCGAGGACTCGCATGGGCCTATCCTCACTCGGGGCGCGCCAGGCCGCCAGCGGAAACGGGCCCGGCCCCGTGTGGGACCTCGCGCGTCGGCCGTACCATCGCACTCACATGTTTCACTGGCTCACGGAACGGCGTCGCAAGCATCTCCTCGAGACTCCATTCCCGTCGACCTGGGTCGAGATGATCGACGACAACGTCGCGATCGCGAGCAAGCTCGATCCCGACCAGCGCAAGCATCTGCACGATCTCGCGCACGTGTTCGCGGCCGAGAAGCACTGGGAGGGCTGTGGGGGCCTCGAGCTCACGGACGAGATGCGGGCCGTGATCTCCGCGCTGGCGGGGATCCTCATCCTCGCGCGCGACCACTCGCTCTACGAGGACGTCGGCTCCATCCTCGTCTATCCGACCACGATGGCGCAGCCCGGGCGCGGACCGGGCGTGTTCGAGCGTGCGGGCCGCGTGGTCCACGAGGGCACGCCGCTCCTCGGCGAAGCGTACGTGGGCGGCCCGGTGCTGCTCGCGTGGGACGACGTGATCCTGCAGTCGCGCTCGCACGGCAACCGCAACGTCGTGCTGCACGAGCTCGCGCACAAGATCGACATGGCCGACGGCTCGGTCGATGGGACGCCGCCGCTCGACTCGGCATCCGAGCGTCACCGCTGGGCGGAGATCTGTACGCAACACTTCAACGAGCTGCGCGATCAGTCGGAGCGCGACGAGCACACGTTCCTGCGCGCGTATGGCGCGACGAGCGTGGGCGAGTTCTTCGCGGTCGCGACGGAGGCGTACTTCCTCCGCGGCCCCAAGCTGCGCGAGCATCACGCGCCGCTGTATCAGCTGCTGGCGGACTTCTATCGCGTCCAGCTCGCCTGACCCCTTGATGAGCGGCCAAGCTCTCCCGGCATGACCTCCACGATTCGCGAGCTGGATCGGCGCCGGGACCGCCGCGGCGTCGAGGCGATCGACACGGCATTCACGACGACGTCAGTGTTCGAGCTCGTGACCTCGTCGCGCGCGATCGAGCTCGTCGAGCGCACCCTCGAGGTTCCGCTCACGAAGGCGTACTCGATCGGCGAGGTGTTCGCGCAGTGGGCGCGCTGGGACACCGGCTGGGTGGCGGAGGCGGATGGCGCCATCCGCGGCTTCGCGACCGTCGGCCACGAGGCGTGGCACGAGCGGCTCAACCTGTGGTTTCTCTACATCGCGCCCGCGTATCGCCGTCGCGGGATCGGGCGCGCGCTGCTCGAGCGCGTCGAGGCCCATGGCCGCGGGCTCGGCGCCTCGCACGTGTGGCTGGAGACCAGCAACGTCAACGTGCCGGCAGTGGCGGCGTACCAGCGGCTCGGGTACGAGCTCTGCGGCGCCGACACCCGCTACTACGGCTCGTACATGCCGGGCGAGACGGCGATCTATCTCGCGAAGTCACTCGCGTGCTAGCGTGGGCGTCATGGCGAGCCAGCTCGAGCAGGTCCAGAAGAGCATGGCGGCGCAGCAGCGGGGCGCAGCGAGCCCCGCCTCGCTGAACGCGCACGCGTACGCAGCCGGCAGCGACATCCACCTCGCCCCCGAGGCCGCCGCCACCGTCCCGCACGAAGCCTCGCACGTCGCTCAGCAGGGCGGCGCGCCGCTCGCCGCGATCCAGGACGCCGTCGGTCACCTCGCGGGCTGAGCGTCCCGAGCTCCCCGCTACGGCGAGGGGGCCACGGTCGGCGCCGCCACGGTCGGCGCCGGCACGGCAGGCGGTGGTGCGGCAGGCGCGGCGGGCGCGGTGGGTATGGTCGTCGGCGTGGCCGGGTCGACCTCCCCGGCAGCCGCGGCAGCCTCTGCGGCCTCGCGCGCCTTCTTGAGCTGCGCCTCGCGCTTGCGGACCTTCACGCGCTCGACGGCCTCCTTCTTGTAGTCGAAGACGGGCGGATCCACGTGCGCGACGTCGTACACCCGCACGATCATCGCGCCCGCCATCGGCACCTCGAGCTCGCTCCACCCCGGCGGCATCGTCGGGGCGGTCCAGTCGTAGACCCACTTCGCGTCGCGCGGCGCGAGGTTCACGCAGCCATGGCTCCGCGCGGTCCCGAAGTCGTCGTGCCAGTACGCGGCGTGAAAGTAGAGCCCGCTGCGGAAGCGCGTCGCCCACGGCACCTCCGACACCTCGTAGTGCGAGGCCTCGCGCTCCTCGGCCGCCATCTTCGTCACGGCGGCCTTCGATCGGATCCGGTAGAGCGCGGGCGGCGTGTCCTTCTTGTTGTGGCCCGACGACACGAGCGTCGCGTACACCGGCAGGTCGTGGTCGTACGCGATCATCACCTGGTCGTCGCGGTCGACATCGATCCAGCGACCCTCGGACGGCTCGGTGCCGGCCACGCCATCGATCGTCGGCCGCGTGCGCTTCCGCGCGATCTGGACGCTCGTGCGCGGGAGCCACTGCGCGTCGCCGATCCGCACGTAGCCGTCCTTCTCCTCGAGGACCGGCACCACCTGCCGCAGCGTCACGGTCCCCGCCTCCGCGGCCTTCTTCACGGGCTCGGCGCGGATGGTCAGTGCCTTCGAGGTCTTGCCCGTGACCCACGCGAACGGCCACGCCGGCGGCGGCGTCGCGACGAGGTCGATGCCGGCGAGCCGTGACGGGTGGTACTCGTACAGATCGTCCGCCGCGACGAGCCCGACCCCCGTCGTGATGTACGAGACCCCGTCCACGTCGACGACGTCGCCCTTCGTGACCATGTAGCTCGACTTCGCCTTGGGCTCGGGGAGCGGGATCCCGGCGAGCACGGCATCGGCATCCTTGAAGCGCTGCCCGCCCTTCGTGACGCCGTAGTACTTCTGCGGCAGGAGCGCGCCCGCCGGAACCTCCGGCAGCACCGCGGCCACGGGCGGTTCGGGGCTCGGCTTCACGCGCCGCGCGCAGATCCAGCCCGCCGGGAGCACGGCGAGCCACGCCTTGCAGTCGCGTCCCACGCCGACCGCCGCACCCGCGAGCGGCAGGCGGGTCCCGACGACGATCTTCCCGAGCGCGGTCGAGGTCGAATCCGGCTGCGCGTACACCGCCTCGGAGCTGCGCAGCTGGAACGACCGCGTGTCCGCGCCCCACTTCATCAGCTCGAGCGTCGGGCCCGGCGGCGGCAGCACCGGCGCGGGCGGCGCGACGGGCGCGACGGGAGCAATCGGCCCGACAGGCGCGGGCGGCTCGACCCGGTGGTCCGGCTGCGACGGCGTCGCCGCGGCGATGGACCCGGTCGCGCGGCCCGGCGTCGCGTG
>JAYSYE010000181.1:0-1988 GCA_043716635.1 Deltaproteobacteria bacterium
CGCGGTGGATGGAGCCACGGTCGCGCGCGCCGAGTGCGATGCGCAGTGGATCGGGCACGAGTCCGATGCACAGCCGTCGCGTGCGTATCAGGACATCCCGCCGGCCGTCGTGCGGCTGGTGTGGCACCGGGACAGCGGGCGCTGCCAGACCCCCGGCTGCCGGTCTGCGCGCGGGCTCGAGCTCCACCACGTCATCCACCGCGCCGATGGCGGCGAGCACACGCCGTCGAACCTGACGCTGCGCTGCTCGGCGTGCCACGCGGCCCATCACCACGGCGTCATCACGATCGGCGGCACCGCGACGGATCGACTCACGCTCCGGCGGAGGGATCCGACCGTCGCCATGGCGACCTCCGGCACGACGGGCACGGCCGGGACCGCCGGGACAGCGGGTACGACGGGTACGACCGGGATGCCGGGTACGGCGGAAACGGCAGGTACGACGGGGACGACGGCTACGACGGCTACGACGGATACGACGAGGACGACGACTACGATGGGCAAGGCGGGTGTTCCGGGTCAGACAGGCACGGCACAGAGCGGAACCGCGGCTGTGGACCTCGACGCGCGGGCTGCGCTGACCACGCTCGGGTGGCCCGCTGCCGTGGCGCGCACGGCGGTGGCGGCGTCACGAGCGAGGCTCGGCGGCGCCTCGCTCGGCGAGCTGATCCGGGAGGCGCTGCGATGTTGCCCTCGCCCGTGCTCGAGCTGAGGGCGGCGCGGGCGTCGCCGTCCAGAACGGCGCACGCGCCCACCTGAGCGTGGCCCTCCGGTGCGGTCCCTCGCCCGTCCTCGAGCGGAGGCGGCGCGGGTGTCGACTGCCGGGACGACGAACACGCCCACGTGGGCGCGGCGCCCGGCGCCCGGCGCCTCCGATCTACAAAGGCGGCACGGGCGTCGAGCGCCGGAACAGCGCACGCGCTCACGTGGGCGCGGCGGGCGCCTCCCGACGGCGCAGTATCATCTCGACCCGAGCGACGACGGCAGCGGAGCGATCGTCACGCCGCAGCCGGAGGCGAGCATCGACACGGCTTCGTGCAGACCTGGAGACTGCCGAGGGCCCTCCTAGCGCGACGGCTTGAACGTCAGGCGGGCGGCGCCGACCATGTTCGGCAGCGCGGGTAGCCCGAGCGCAGCCAGCGTGGTCGCGGCGGTGTCGACGGTGTCGATGCGCTCGTCGAGGATCGTCCCGGGCGCGAGCCCAGGGCCGCGCGCGATCCACGGGATCTGCCGGTCGACCTCATCGTGGCCGCCGCTGTGGTGCTTGCCGTGTCCGCCATGATCGGCGGTGACGATCACGAGCGTCGAGGCTGCGGCGGGGGAGTGGTCGATCGCGTCGAGCATCGTGGCGAGACAATCGTCGCTCGCCGTCACGGCCTGCGTGTACGCCGCCGACATCCAGCCATCGCTGTGCCCGAACTCGTCCGGATCCGAGAAGTGCACGAACATCAGATCTGGCTGCGTGGTCGCCCAGTACGCCGACGCGTGCTTCACGACGATCGCGCAGAAGTAGCCGGGCCGCTCGTAGTGATCGACAGTGCCCGGGCTCGCGATGTGCCGCAGCTTGGGCTTGCCAACGAACATCGCGGTGGACAGGCCCTCGGCATGCGCCGCCGAAAACACCGTCGGCACGTGGATGTAGCCCTTGTCGGGCTGCAGGTGATTCCAGAAGAGCCCGTGCCGCTTCACGCCCACGCCCGAGAGCATCGAGGCATGCGACGGCAACGTGTCGCTCTCGGGGATCGTCTGCGCCAGCCGCGCCATCGCCCCCTCTGCCATCAACTGCACGTGCCGAGGGGCCAGCGCGACCGTCAGCACGTCGGGGCGCATCCCGTCCTCGCTGATGATCACGACGTGCGCCGGGGCGTCCGCCGTGGGCTGCGTGAGCGCGGCCGGTGCGGGCCGGGTGACCGCGGCGGCGGTGACCGGTGCTGGCACCGATGGTGTGACTGCCACCAGGGCGACCGTCGGCGTTCGCACCGGCGGCT
>JAYSYE010000182.1:0-6210 GCA_043716635.1 Deltaproteobacteria bacterium
CCGTGGCTCGTGTGGGCCGCCGGCCTCGGAGGCCACGGCGCGACCGCGTCGGCGGCCGTGGGTCGCGTCGTCGCGGCCGCCGTGATCGACGCGCTGGCCGCGTAGCGTCACCGCGCTGCGCTGCGGCTACTGCAAGTCGCACTTCGCGACGGCATCGAAGTCGCGAGCGCCGAGCGCACACTCCACGCGCGGCTTCGCGATCTTCTCCGTGCACATCCCGACGAACGCGTCGGTCCGCGCCTCGATCAGCGCGGCCTTGTTCTTCTGCGTCTCGGCCTTCATCGCCTCGGGCGACGCGTCGCTTCCCGTGCCCGTCGCGCCCGCCTTGGCCACCTCGAGGTCCGCGAGGTGCTCCAGCAGCTGCTTGCACTGCGTCTTCGACGGGCCCTTGTTGCAGGCCCCGAGCAGGGCCAGCGCACCGAGGAAGGCGATCGCCGTCTTCATGAGTGAAAGGGTAACATCACTGGCGCGGTAGCGATCGCCGCACGGCCTCGAGCTCGATCGCGATGGCCGGGGAGGGGTGCAGCTCGGCGCTGACGTGGTCGAGCACCTCGGCGGCCTTGCGCGGCGCCCCATCGGCCGCCCAGGCGGCCGCGAGGTGCACGGCAATCTCCGCCTCGAGGGGCGCGATCCGCGTCGCGAGCAGCAGCACGCGGACCGCCTCGCGCGCCTGACCTTGCTTCCACCGCACGTAGCCCCACGTGTCGAGAATCGCCGGGTCGCCGGGGGCCAGCTCGCGGGCGCGGCGCGCCCACGCCTCTGCGTCGGACAGGCGGGCGCCGCGCTTCGCGAGCAGATAAGCCGCGAGGTTCTGTGGCGCCGCGAGCTCGGGATGCGCCCGGGCGACCGGCTCGATCAGCGCGAGCGCGCCCGCCGGGTCCCCCGCGTGCTCGGCGAGGCGAGCCCGCGCGAGGATCGCCGCGGGGGTCCCGCCGAACGGTGCCAGCGTCGCGCGTGCCGCCGCCGATTCCCGCAGATCGACCTGCGCGGTCGCGACGAGCAGCGCCAGCTCGAGGTCCCCCGGGGCCTTGGCGTGCGGACTCGCAGCCGCGCGGACCGGGGCCGCGGCATCGAGTGCGTCCTGCGCGCGCCCCAGCGCCAGCAGCGCCGTGATCGCGAGCTTGCGCGCATCCCCGAGCTCGTCGGACGTGGTGGGCACGGCCATCGCGAGCCCCGCCGCGCTCTCGTACTCGCTGGCGGCGAGGGCGGCCGCGGCGGCTGCGATCGCGCCCGCGTCCGCGTCTTGCTTCGCGATCTTCGTCGCCAGCTCGCGCGCCTCGGGGAGGCGTCCGAGCGCGCGCTGGAACCGGGCCACCGCGGCGAGCGCATCCAGATCGCTCCGATCGTCGTCGAGCAGCGTCAGCAGATCGATCGCGGCGATCCGATCGTCGGCCTCGCACAGCAGCCAGAACAGCTCCTCCGCGATGTCGAGGGCCTGACCGCTGCGGTCGAACGCGCTGCGCGTCTGCGCGACCGCCTCGTCGATCTTGCCGACGATGCGCAGCCCGCGCGCGAGGTCGAGCCGCGCGTCGAGGTGGTCCGGATCCCGCTCGAGCACGGCGCGGAACTGGGCGATCGCCGCCTCCATCGCCCCCGGCTCGCTGCGGGCGAGGGCCAGGTTCACCCCGAGCCGGTAGTGACCATCGGTCGAGTCCGGTACGCGCTCCACGAGCGTACGCAGCGTCGCGCGCGCGCTCGTCGGGCGCTGTAACCGGGCGAGCCCGAGGTACGCCGCCTCGTCGTCCGGCGCGAGCGCCACCGCGCGGCGATACGCGCCGATCGCGGCCTTCGGGCTCGCCCCGGTCGCGGCCCGCTCGAACAGCTCGCCCGATGCGAGCCACACCTGCGAGTGCCCGGGCCACCGCTCGCGCGCCTCGTCCAGCGTGTCCCGCGCGGCCGCGAGCTGCTTGCCCTTCACCTGCACGCTCGCGAGCTCGACCGCGATCATCGGCTCGTCCGGCGCCGCGACGGCGGCGGCCTGGAATGCCGCGATCGCACCGGGCCAGTCCTCCGCGTACTCGTCGAGCATCCCATCGAGGTAGTGCGCGTACGCCGCCTTCGGCAGCGGCTGCAGCGGTCCGGTCGCGGGCTTGCCGTGGCACCCCGCCACTGCTGCCAACGCGACGAGCGCCCAGGTCCGCACCAGACCTACAGCGGGATGTTGCCGTGCTTGCGCGGCAGGTTCACCTGGCGCTTGTTCGCGAGCATGCGCAGCGACCGCACGATGGTCCACCGCGTGTCGCGCGGGCGGATGATCTCGTCGATGTAGCCGAGCGATGCGGCCTTGTACGGGTTCGCGAACCGCTCCTTGTAGTCGGCCGTGAAGCGCGCGCGCGCCGCCGCCTTCTCGGTCTCGTCGGTGATCTTGTCGAGCTCGCCGCGGAAGATGATGTTCACCGCGCCCTCGGGCCCCATCACCGCGATCTCCGCGCCGGGGTACGACACGTTCACGTCGGCGCGGATGTGCTTGCTCGCCATCACGTCGTACGCGCCGCCGTACGCCTTGCGCGTGATCACCGTGATCTTCGGGACCGTCGCCTCGGCGAATGCGTAGAGCAGCTTCGCGCCGTGCTTGATGATCCCGCCGTACTCCTGCGTCGTGCCGGGGAGGAAGCCGGGGACGTCCACGAACGTCACGAGCGGGATGTTGAAGCAGTCGCAGAACCGCACGAAGCGAGCGGCCTTCGTCGAGGCATCGATGTCGAGGCACCCGGCGAGGTGCGACGGTTGATTCGCGACGATGCCGACGGGACGGCCCTCGAACCGCGCGAAGCCGCACACGATGTTCTTCGCGTAGTCCTTGTGCACCTCGACGAAGTGGCCCTCGTCGACGACCGCATTCACGAGCTTCTTGATGTCGTATGGCCGGTTCGATTCGAGCGGCACGAGCGTGTCGAGCGCGATCTCGCTGCGATCCGGCGGATCCTGCGAGACCCGCCGCGGCGGATCCTCCGTGTTGTTGCTCGGCATGAACGCCAGCAGCTCGCGCAGGCGCTCGATGCACGCCAGCTCGTCGACCTCCGTGAAGTGCGACACGCCGGACCGGCTCGCGTGGGTGACGGCTCCGCCGAGCTGCTCCTTCGTGACCTCCTCGTGGGTCACCGTCTTGATCACCTCGGGGCCCGTGATGAACATGTACGACGTGTGGTCGACCATCAGGATGAAGTCCGTGATGGCGGGCGAGTACACCGCGCCGCCGGCACAGGGCCCCATGATCGCCGACAGCTGGGGCACCACGCCGCTCGAGAGCACGTTGCGCAGGAAGATGTCCGCGTAACCCGCGAGCGACTCGACGCCCTCCTGGATGCGTGCGCCCCCCGAATCATTGAGTCCGACGACCGGACAGCCGATCTTCGTCGCGAGATCCATCACCTTGCAGATCTTCTGGGCGTAGGCGCCGGACAGCGAGCCGCCGAACACCGTGAAGTCCTGCGCGAACACGCAGATCTGGCGCCCCTCGACGGTGCCGTACCCGGTCACCACGCCATCCCCGAGGATCTTCTGATCCTGCATGCCGAAGTCTGCGTTGCGGTGGGTGACGAACTTGTCGACCTCGACGAAGCTCCCCGCGTCGAGCAGCGCCTCGATGCGCTCGCGGGCCGTGAGCTTGCCGGCCTCGTGTTGCTTGGCGATGCGCGCCTCACCGCCTGCGAGGAGCGCCTGGGCCTCCATCGCCTCGAGACGGGCGATCACACCCGCACCGCCCTTCGGCGGTGCTGCCGGCGGGGGTGGCCCCGCCAGCGTCAGGTGCGGATCGGGCCCGGTACTGGATCGTTGGCTCACCGCAGCGGGTGATACCACGCCCGTTTCACTGCCAGACCGGCTCCAGGTGCGCCTCCAGCGTGACGCTGATCCGGGCGACCACGGTGCGTCCGCCCGCGAGCTCGAACGGCACGCTGCGCGACAGGCCCAGGGCCTTGATGTCGAGCGTGCCGTGCACCGGCGTGATGGAGGGGAGGCGCGAGACCTCGACCAGGTAGTTGCCGCGCTTGAGCGTGCGCAGGCCGAGCCGCTCGCCCGTCGCGCTGGTCGCGTCGGTCACCGAAGCATCGGCGCGCCCACCCATCCACGAGATCCGCGACCCGTCCGGGGCGACGAGCGAGATGTCGAGGTCCTCGCTGCCATCCCAGCGCCCCGTGATCGCGAGGTCACGCGCCGCGGGGGCCGCCACCGCATCCACGAGCGCGGCCTTCTCGGCGTCGGCGCGCGCCGCGGAGCTGGACACCGCGCGGAGCACGAGCTCGGCGTCGCTGCTGCGACCGAGCGCACGCAGGCAACGGACGGCCGCGCCCGACGCCAGCGCGCTCGCGGGCTGGATCGCGGCGAGGGCGATGCGGTGACCGCACGCGAGCGAGAGCTGACCGACCTGCTCGTAGGCTCGAACCATGCGCTCGTGCAGCGCGATGCGATCCGCGTCGAGGTCGACGAGCCCGTCGAGCGTGCGCAGGGCCAGATCGCGCTGGCCTTCGCGACCCAGCAGGTCGGCGGTGTACGCGAGGGCCTGCGGGTCCATCCGATCGCGCTCGAGCCATGCCGCGGCGGCCTGCTTCGCGCGGTCGAGCTCGCCGCCGTACGACAGCGCCTGGACGAGCGCGCGGTGGCGCTCGCGGCTGTCGGGGGCCGCGGCGAGCGCGGTCTCGGCGTCGGTGATCGCCTTCGTGATGCTCGGCGACACGCCGGCAAACGGCGAGACCCCCGGGATCTTCACCCACGTGCGGCGCATCGGGACTATCCCGCGGCCGCCACTCACGATGCGGTCGCGACCGAGATCGACCGCCCGCTCCGGGCCACGCGCGGCCGCCTTCGCTGGCGCTGGCGCCGCGGGGCGCGTCGCGGCCGGCAGCTTCCCCACGGCATCGCCGCTCCCGGTGCGGCTCTCCTTCTCGTCGGCCTTGTCGTGGGCGTCGCCCGCGCCCCCGTCCGCTTCGCCCGCCGCGTCGCTCGGGCGCTCGGCCATCGCCAGCGTGCCGGCGGCCACGCTCTCGTCGAGCGCGTCCTCTCCCGTCCAGGTCGCACCGTGGCTGCGGTGATCGATGCCGTACGCGTCGAACATCGCCGACGACTCCAGGACCAGCAGCGACGTCTCGCGCGACATCACGCCATAGCCCTGCGACAGCGCGACGATGCGAGCGCGGGTGCCCGCATCGCCCGAGCGCTCGAGCTGCTCGATCGCGAGCGAGGCCCAGAGGCGCGGGACGAACGCGTTGCCGGCTGCCGTCGTCGCCGCGAGCTGGAGCGGGTAGCGCTGCTCGAACGGCTGACCGCCGATGGTGCCGCGCAGGATCACGTCGCCGGGCGTCATCTGGTCGAGGCGCGCTGCGACGAAGATCTCCTCGCCGGCACGGATCGTCGGCAGCACCGTCGGGGCGACATCGGAGAGCCCGGCCGGCAGCTCGACCCGCGCATCCCGCAGCGCGCTGCCGATCGTGGATTCGAGCCCGGCCGCCGCGACCGTCGCGACGGACTCTCCGGGGTGCCACGCCAGGTAGCTGCCGCCGCCGCCGCGCGCGGCCGCCGCGAGCAGCGTCCCATCGACATCGGTGCCGATGCCGATCGTCGCGACGCGGATGCCATGCGCGGCCTCGCTCGTCTGCGCGATCGCACGCTCGACGTCGGCGGCCCGACGGAAGCCCGTCGTCGCGAAGCCGTCGCCGACGTACACCACCCAGCGCTCGCGGCTGTCATCGGTGCCGAGCTCGGTGATGCCGGCGCGGACGGCGGCCACCACGTCGCTCGCCCCGGCCGGGGTCTGCGCGGCGAGCCAGGCCTGCGCCGTCGTCGAAGCCGCCAGCGAGGCGGGCCCCAGGATGGCTGCGCGACGACACGCGCTGTCGCACGCGAGGACGGTGAAGCGATCGCGGCGGTCCATCTGCTGCACGAGGGCCGCGGTCAGCGCGGCCGTGCGCGTCGCCCGCTCCCCCACCATCGACTGGCTCGTGTCGACGGCGATCACGTAGTCGCGCGGCTTCGCGGTGTCCCAGCGCGGGAGCTTCGGGCGCAGCGCGATCACGGCGACAGGGCGCGCGTCGGCAGCGGCGGTGCGCTGGGCCGCGAGCACGGCCGGATCGTTGCCGACCTTCGTCTTGGCCGCGAGCGCCTCGTCGGGCGCGAGCGCGCCGCCACCGGCGAATGCCCACGCGCGCAGCTCGGCATCGCCGTCGGTGGCGCGGTAGTCGATCGTCAGATCGCCGCGCGGCACGAAGCCTGGCG
>JAYSYE010000183.1:0-1979 GCA_043716635.1 Deltaproteobacteria bacterium
GAGAGCTACTTCAACGTCGCGACCGAGATCGAGCAGCTGGGCGTCGGGGGCGGCTACGGCGGAGTCTCGCTCCACGAGCAGTCCCACGGCGAGTCGTTCCTCGCGCTCGTGGCGAATCGCTTCGGCGGCAACGGGCTGTACATCCTCGACGAGCCGGAGGCGGCGCTGTCACCCCAGCGCCAGCTCACCCTCCTGTCCATGATCCACGATCTCGTCGAGCACCGCGCCTCGCAGCTCGTCATTGCCACGCACTCGCCGATCCTGATGGCATAACCGAAGGCGCTGATCTACCGCCTCGCCTCCGAGGGAATCGAACGCGTCGCATACGAGGAGACCGAGCACTACACGATCACGCGCGACTTTTTGAGCTCGCCCGAGCGCTTCTTCAAGGGGCTGTTCCGGCAGTCAGAACCCGACCCGGTCGACGAGTAGGGACGCGCCAGTCCGCGCGAAGTCAGCGACAGCTCAGTGCGGAATGACCACGTCGTACGCGTTGCCGCCGACCTTGTAGTACTTCCACTCGCGGTCGAACGTGTACGCGCCGAACAGGTTCACGACGATGCCGAAACCGATCAGCGCCTTCGTAACGTAGCCGAGCGGCCGGCCGCCCACGGCGAGCAGCATGATCAGGAACACCAGGTAGTCGAGACAGAACCGGTACCCGAACTGGACCCAGCCCGAGTTCATGTAGAGCAGCGTCGGCGCGGCGACCAGCGCGACCGTGAGCCACAGCGCGCGATGGATCGCCGGCTTGTCCCGCGGCCACAGCACGAGCAGCAGCACCGGCGTGGTGAACCACAGCGCCATTCCGTGACCGCTGATCTGGAGGTGCGGCGCGCGCAGGCTCACATCCGGGAGCAGCGCGAACATCACGGCGAGGTTTCGCTGGAGGTAGTGGAAGCTCGCGAGCCCGAACTGCTCGATCTGCACCTGCTGCCGCACCGGCTGGTGCGTCCCCAGCGCGAGGTAGCTGTGCCCGAACTCGGTGACCGAGTGAAAGCGCGCGTAGTTGTAGAGCATCCCGACGATCGCGAGCAGCACGACCGGCGCGCCGAACCGCGCGAGCGTGCGCACGACGGCGCGGCGATCACCGCCCGCCATCCGCCAGGCCTCGAGCACGAACAGCGGGGCCATGAACGCCATCGGCGTGCGCGTGAGCGCCGCGAGCCCGAGCGCGAGGCCCGCGACGATCGGGCGCCGCGCCTCGATCGAGCCCCACGCGTACACGAGCGCGAGCACCACCCCCACGACGTGGGCCGTGAACCAGACCTTGCCCTGGACGGCCGAGAAGTAGAGCACCGAGCCAAACGCGAGCGTCGCGACGAGCCACAGGTCATCGGCGAGCTCGCGTTTCGAGAGTCCGGCCGCCACCAGCCGCCGCAACACCAGCAGCGCGAGCGGGAGGATCAGCGCGGCGAGCAGCACGGTCGGCAGCACGTCCCCGGCGGCCCGCCCCGACAGGATCGCGCCGGGGATCATCAACAGCGATGGCACCGGTGGGAATGACACGTACGCATCCCAGCGGATCGACCGCACGACCCGCACCTTCGGGTACTCGGTTCCCGTCAGCGTGCGGAACGTCGGCCGCGTGACCATGCGGCGACCCTGCACCTCGGTGCCATCGTCGAGCGCGACCGTCTCGACCTGCGCCCAGTCATCGTTCGGCAGCGGCGGCTCGACCGCGATGTGCCCGTGCAGCCAGGCATCGGCCTGATAGACGAAGTGCGGCGCTGGCGACTGCGTCGTCAGGCGGCCCCACGCGAGCAGCCCGTAGCCGACGAGGCCCACGGCATAGAGCGCGACGTACAGCCGCCACGACAAGCGCACGAGCCGACCATATGTCGAGCCCGCGGCGCGGTGGTAGCGTCCAGCTCGTGAAGAACATCCCCCAGCACGCGCGGGTGGGGGTGGCCGCGGCGCTGGTCCTGGTCGCGGTCTGGGAGATCGCCTGGACGCCCCACGCGGCGAGCAGCGTCCCC
>JAYSYE010000184.1:0-18697 GCA_043716635.1 Deltaproteobacteria bacterium
GCATCATGTGGCCTGCCACGACCGCAAGCTCACGATCGCGGGCCTCGCGCCCGCGCTCGCGTTCACGTTCCACCGCGACGGCTGCGACGACGGCGACCCGCGCACCGCTTGCGATGATGGCGATGGCCGCGGCGACGATGGCGACAGCGACGAAGACGACGGCCACCGCAACGACCGCGACGACGACGACGACGACGACGACGACGACGGCCACCGCGACGACCGCGACGACCATCGTCACGCGAACGTCCCCGGTCAACGCGGACTCGGGGCGTGCGGGTGCCCCGGGGTGGTCATGCCGACCAGCGAAGGACTGGTCGTCCCCGCGGGGACGGGGTCGCCGTTTGTGCCGAGCCGGCCGGGATGCGCGGTGCCTGCACCGCTCGTCGTGCCAGGTCGCGGGGCTGGCGCGTGCGCGTGATAGCTCGGGCCTACGCTCGGCACTCGGCGCTCGGCGCCCACCCCCGACCCTCGGTGCCCGGCGCCCCGCCGTACCGCCATCTCGTGATGCCTCGCGTCACGGAAGTCGACGGGGACTGCGGTCCGGGCATGCCCGGCGCCCGCATGCCGACCCGGCGCCCTCCCATCCAGAGCTTCTTCGCGGTGCGGTCGTGCGAGCACTCCGCCGCGCGGATCCGTCCGAGCGGTCGGCCGTGCGAGCGCCTCCGGTGGACGGCATCGCGTGTCAGGCTCGGCCGTCGCACGACCGCGTTTGCGCGCCGAGTGCAGCTGAGATGTGGCGAATCACGAGCGCGCAGCGCCAGCTCTGCCCCTCGCGACGCGGTCGCACCCGATTGTCGCGCTGGTTGGCGACAATGATTTACAGACCCTGCGGCGAGACCGCGCGTGAAGCGAGGACATGCGCAAGACCCTCGCGATGGTGCTCCTTTCCACCTCACTCCTCACCGGCTGTGGCAGGCCGAAGGAGGCCGGCGACGCCGGGCGCCGGGCACGGGTGCGGTCGGAGGTGCGATCGACCGGATCCGCTTCGAGCGCGGACGGTACGATGGCGATCACCACGCCGAGCGCTCCCTCTCCGATCGCCAGTCCCTCGGGTGGCCGGCTGCAGGCCGCCGCCGGGATGGGCAGTGGAGCCTCCCGCGCGGAGTTCGGCGGCAGCGAGGCCTATGCGCATCACACTGCCAATCCGTGGACGCAGGCCGCGAAGGATCACCTGTCCACGTTCGCCGCCGATGTCGACACCGCGTCGTACGCGATCGCGCGGCGCAAGCTCACGGAGGGCACCCTGCCCACGGCCGACTCCGTCCGCGTCGAGGAGTTCGTGAACTACTTCTCGTACCGGTTCCCCGAGCCCACCGCGGGGACGCCGTTCGCGGTCGTGATGGAGGCGGCGCCCTCCCCGTTCGACCCGGCGCGGCACCTCCTGCGCGTCGGGGTGGCGACGAAGGCCATCCCGATCGAGGCGCGGCAGCCTGCCCATCTCGTGTTCCTCGTCGACACGTCTGGCTCGATGCAGTCCGAGGACAAGCTCGGGCTCGCCAAGCAATCGCTCCGCGTGCTCGTAAAGCACCTCAGGCAGGGCGACTCCGTGGCGCTCGTGACCTACGCCGGCGACACGCGCGTGGTGCTCGCGCCGACGGGGCTCGACGAGCAGTCGAAGATCCTCGCCGCGATCGAGGACCTCACCGCGGGCGGTAGCACCGCGATGGGGTCCGGCCTCGATCTCGCGTACCAGCAGGCCATGGCCAGCCTCGCTCCGGGGAGCTTCTCGCGCGTGATCGTGCTGAGCGATGGCGATGCGAATGTCGGAGCGCACACGCACGAGGAGATGCTCGCGATGATCCAGGGCCGCGCCAAGGAGGGCGTGGCGCTCTCAACGATCGGCTTCGGCATGGGCAACTACAAGGACGAGCTGATGGAGCAACTCGCCGACCAGGGCAACGGCAACAACTTCTACATCGACTCGATCGCCGAGGCGAACAAGGTCTTCGCGGCGCAGATCGGCTCGACGCTCGAAGTCGTCGCGAAGGATGCGAAGCTCCAGGTCGACTTCGAGCCGGCACTCGTCTCGCAGTACCGGCTCGTCGGATACGAGAACCGCGACGTCGCCGACCAGGACTTTCGCAACGACCAGGTCGACGCGGGCGAGATCGGCGCGGGCCACCAGGTGACCGCGCTGTACGAGCTCGAGCTCACGGCGGCCGGCAAGCAGAGCCACGCGCCGCTCGCCACGGTGCGGATCCGGCACAAGGCCCCGACGAGCGCCACGGCGACCGAGTCCGCGTTTCCCATGGTCGGTGGCCCCGCTGCCTCGTTCGCGGAGGCCTCGGCCGACACCCGGTTCGCGTTCGCCACGGCTGCCTTCGCGGATGTCCTGCGCGGCGGCACGGATGCCGAGCACTGGTCGCTCGCCGATATCCGCGATCTCGCAGCGAGCGCTGCCGGCACCAGCGACGAGCGCCGCGAGCTCGTGGAGCTGATCCGCACCGCGATCGTGATCTCCGGTCGCAGCGCCACACGCTGACGCCGGGCCGCAGCCTCGGCGCGCGCTGCGTAAGGCCATCGTGATCACCGGCCGGCGCCACCGACGGTCGCTCCGGCGCGCGTTACGACTGAGCCGTGCGTCAATCCCGGACCGCGACCTGCCTGGCAACCGTGCTCGTGGTCGCGGCCACTGCATTCAGCGCGACAGCCGCGCACGCGACGCCGGCGGAGCCGCACGGTGCGCACCCGCGGATGATCCTCGACAGCGAACTGCGCGCCGCATGGGCCGCCGAGGCGAAGGCGAACCGGGGCCCGGTGAAGGCGGCGATCGGGCTGTGCACCGACGCGCGAGACACCGCCGAGCACGACCGTGCCGTGTATCAGGGCTCCGAGTGGTCGAAGGTGCTGCAGGGCTGCCTCGTCGCGTGGGCGGCCACGAACGATGCCTCGTTCGCGAAGACCGCGATCCGGTTCTTCACGGCGCTCCTCGACGATCTCGATCGCATCGGCGATGGCCTCGGCGGTGACAACGCAGCCCGGCGCGACGATGGCTACGCGCTGCGCAACCTCGGGCCCTACACGGCGCTCGCCTACGACTGGCTGCACGAGCTGATGCCGGTGCCGCTCCGCGAGCACGCCGTGCAGCGGTGGGCGGCATGGCTCGACTGGTATGCGGAGAAGGGCTACCGCGCGCGCGTCCCCGGGACGAACTACCAGGCCGGCTACCTGCTCGCAGCGACGGCGATCGCGGTCGCACAGGCCGGCGAGGCCGGCGAGACGGGCGGCACCCGCTGGACCCTCGTCGCCGACGAGCTGTGGGGCAAGGACATGCACGCGGCCCTGGCGCCCGGCGGGATCCTCGACGGTGGCGACTGGCCGGAGGGCTGGCAGTACGGGCCGCTCGCGGTGGCCTCGTACTCGCTCGCGGCACGCATCGCGGCACGTGCCGGGATCGACGTGCAGGGCATCGGACCCTGGCTCGACAGCCTGCTGAAGCGGCACGTGTACGCGCTCTCGCCGGGCGACGGCGTCTACGCGGGCGGAGATACGGAGGCGGAGACGCCGACGCTCGTGCCGAACGTGCTCACGCTGACCGCGGTGGCCCTCGGCGAGGCCACGCCCGCGTCGCGGCAGTGGGCGAAGTCCGAGCTGTCGCGCCTGCGCGTGGTCGACGTGGACTCGCTGCTGTTCAGCGCGCTCGCGACGGTCGGGCCGCCGCCCGTGGCGGTCCCGCGCGCGAGCTGGCCAACGGCATATCTGGCGCCCGCGACCGGGACGCTCTACGCGCGGACCCGCTGGGATGCGAGCGCGATGTGGCTCGTCGCGGAGTGCCAGCACACGATCGATGTCGACCACCGCCATCCGAACGCCGGCAACTTCGTGCTCTCGCGCGGCGCCGATGACGTGATCGTGGATCCGACGCCGTACGGGTCGCGGTCGACGCTGACGAGCAACGCACCGACCGTGGCGTCGCCGGGGCTGCCGCCGGAGTACGCGCCGAGCCAGGGCTACTGGAGCGCGGCGACGGCGTGGGCGTGGGCAGTGCAGACGCGGACCGGCATCGTCGCGGCGCGCTGCGACTACCGCGACTCGTTCCGGTTCCAGGAGCAGGCGAGCGATGTCGCGGCGGCCCAGCGCGATCTCGTGCTCCTGCCCGCAGCTGACGGCACCGCCGGCAGCCTCGTCGTGATCGATCGCGCGGAGACGGGCACGGCCGGGCGCGCGATGTACCTGCGCTTCCGGGCGCCGAAGCCACTCGCCCTCGCCGGGGCGACCGCCACCGCGACGATCGGCAGCACCGCGCTCGCGATCGCCGAGCTCGGGCCTGGCACCGCGCGCGGAGCCGCCCCGACGCTCGCGACCCCGACGCTGAAGGATTGCTTCAAGGACGAGGCGCACAAGGGCAGCTGCGATGCGGCGCGCTTCGCGGTGAGTGACTATCGCGTCGTGATCCCCGGGCCCTCGCCGCGTGGCGTGCATGTGATCAGCGCGACCGCGGCGGGCTCGCCGACGACCGCCGCGGTCACGATCACGGGTGCGGGCTACGCCGGAGTCCGCATCACGGCACCCCGCGATGCCGTGGTGATCTGGCCGACCGCGGCGGCGAGCACGCCCACGGCGCTCGGCTACCGTGCCCCGCGCGGCGCGGCGGTGGCGCACGTGATCCTGGATGCACCCGAGCTCGCCGGCATGGCGACCATCACCGCGACCGTCGAGGGGGACGCGTGCGCCGTCACCGTCGCGCCCGGGGGCACCACGCCCGCGCGCCCCGTCGTGGTCACGCTCGACAGTCGGTGCGCCGTCACGGCCGATCCGATGACCCAGACCGCCTCGTCCGCCGCAGGCACCGCGGCCAGCCGCGTCGGTGGTGGGCCCGGCACGCAGCGCCGGGGCGGGTGTTGCGGCGCGGCGGGCGGAGGCCGGTCGGGGTCGCCGGTGGCCGCGCTGGTGCTCGTCGTGATCCTGCGTCGCCGCCGCCCGCGCTCGTGATACTCCCGGCGCATGAAGCGCGCCCTGCTCTCGCTCTCGCTGCTCGCCGCCGTCACCACCGCGGGGGCCTGCGAGAAGGCTGATCCGTTCGCCGCGAAGGGATCCGGTGCGCTCACCGCCGACGAGCGCGCCCTGCTCGGCGATCTGCCCGGCGGCAACACGGCCCTGTTCGGCGGGAACTACATGAAGTTCCAGAAGCACCTGGCCGATTCACCGATGGGCGCGGTGCTCGCATCGCTGAACCAGCAATCGCCCGGCCTGTCGGCCTGGACGGACTGCTTCATCGCCCTGCCGAACGTGACGATGGTCGGCGGGCTCGTGGTCGCGGATCGTACGGCTCGGATCCGGTTCGTGATGCACGGCGTCGACATGCCGGCGATCCAGACGTGTGCGGGCAAGGCGAGCTTCGCGGCCACGGTCGATGCCGACGGCAAGTTCATCGCGCTCGAGATGCCGAGCGCGATCGGCGTGATCAAGACGGGCTACCTGAAGCTCCCGGACGGTGCGCTGCTCACCGCTCAGTCGCTGCCCATTGGCGGGCGCGACATCACCCCGGTCGACCGCGCGATGCTCGAGGCCGAGGCGGCGACGCTCGCCACGGGGAGCGCGCTGCTGGCCGACAAGGCGCTCCAGGCGGCGATCCCCACGCTCGACCGCGCGAAGGCAATCTGGTTCGTCGGCACCGGTGCCGGCACGCCGGTCGCGGACAAGCTCGGCCTCGTGAAGGGCACGATGGACATCTCCGCGGGTCTCGCCTTCGACGTCATCGCACAGGTGCTCGACAAGCACCTGATCGACCAGATGGTCACCGGCGTCCCCGAGGTGAAGAAGCAGGCGTCCGCGATGGGCCCCGAGGTCGGCGACGTGGTCAGGGCGCTCACGTTCGACCATGCCGGCGATCAGGTTCACTTCGCGCTCGCCATCGACAACGTGAAGCTGAAGGCGCTCATGGCGAAGGCCGGCCCGATGATGGGCATGGGCATGGGCACGCGCTGAGGTCAGCCTTGGCGAAGGCCAAGATCCCGACGACGATGGCGGTCCGCGCGCTGCGGGCTGCCGATATCGAATTCGAGCCCCACATCTACCCGTGGGAGGCCGGCGGCGGCACGGCCGCGTCGGCCTTGCACCTCGGCGTCGACGAGCATGCCGTCGTGAAGACGCTGATCTTCGAGGACGATGCGAAGCAGCCGCTGTGCATCCTCATGCACGGTGACCGCGAGGTCTCGACGAAGAACCTCGCGCGCACGCTCGGAGTGAAGACGACGGCGCCGTGCAAGCCCGACGTCGCGGATCGACACTCCGGCTACCAGGTGGGCGGCACGTCGCCGTTCGGACTGCGACGAGCGATGCCGCTCTACCTCCAGCGGACGATCCTCGACCTGCCGCGCATCTACATCAATGGTGGCGCGCGCGGGTTCCTCGTCGCGATCGCTCCGAAGGAGCTCGCGCGCGTGCTCGCGCCCACGCTCGTCGATGTCGTGGCGTAGGCCCTGGAATTACAACACGCGAACGGGCGCCGTGCGGGCGGTCATCCCCACCGGCTTGGGCGGATCGCCCGGCGGGTTCGGCGGTCCGGCGGCCGGACGGATCCGTCCGATGCGAACCCAGTACGTCTGACCCTTCCTGAGCTCCCAGCGCTCGTCCGCCGCGCGCATGTCCTGGCCGCCGTAGCTCGGCCGCTCCCCGGGCAACACGAGGCGCGCGAACGCCGGATCGCCGAGCTCGTTCGCGACCAGCCAGCCGTCGCCGTCGCGCACCGGGGGCGGACCGACGATCATGAAGTAAATCGCGTCGTTGTCGCGGGCCACCGTGATCGTGTGCGCGCCGCCGGGCAGCCCGCCGTTCACGATCACGTGGTTCGGGACGGCCGCCGGTGGATCCTTGGCCTCGCCCGGTGTCGGCGCGGGCACCACGACCGGTGGCAGCGGGTGCAGGGCATCGACGTCCCAGTACCACTGACGGGATTCGTCGAGCGTCCAGGCCCCGCCGAACGCGACCCGGTCACCGAGCTTCGCCGGGCGTCCTCCGAGCGCGACGCGGATGCCGAGCGTGCCGTTGCCCTCGGTGTCGTCGACGAGCCAGACGTACTGCGAGGGCACCTGCTCGGGTGCCGCATCCGGCGGGCTGCCGAGCGGAACGCGCGACATCAGGATCGGCGGCCCGATGCGGCCGTACACCGTCCCGGTCTGACCGCGCCGCTTGAGGTACTGCGCGCGATCGATCACCGACTGCCACGCGCTGATGGCGCCGAGGTCCGCGATCGCATCCGAGACGGGCTTGTCACTGCCGGCGGCCGAGTCGTCGGCGGTGCCCGCACTGCCGGAGCCGGCGTGCGCACCGGGATCCGCCGGCGTCGAGCCCGAGCCCGAGCCTGCCCGGGCGTCCTCGCCGCGCACCATGGGATCCGTGCGTGCACTCCCATCGCCCGCGACGGCCTCGCTCCGGTGGCTCTGGCAGCCGCCGCTCGCCAGCGCGATCACCAGCGCTGTCACCGCCGCGCGCGTCACCACGCGAGCGTTCCGAGCAGCGCCGCGACCGGCGCGAGCCCGGCCGCGTCGACCTCGTCGAACGCGGCGACCGCATAGCTATCCAGATCCAGCACCGCCACCAGGCGATCGCCGACGACGATCGGCACCACGATCTCGCTCCGCGACCCCGCATCGCACGCGATGTGTCCCGGGAACTGTTCGACGTCCGGCACGATCACCACCCGGCGCTCGGCCGCGGCCGTCCCGCAGACCCCGCGTCCCATCGCGATGCGAACGCACGCCACATTCCCCTGAAACGGTCCGAGTACGAGCTCGCCGCCGCGCATCACGTAGAAGCCGACCCACGACGCTGCCGGCACGCACGCGCGGATCGCCGCCGCTGCATTCGCCAGATTCGCGACGAGGTCTGGCTCCCCGTCCACGAGCGCCGCGAGCTGCGGCACGAGCTCTGCGTACCGCGCGGCCTGATCGCCATCGCCGGCGCTGAACGCCACCGCCTCCATCTCGCGCGACCGCTCAGCCCGCAGCGAGTGCGCGGGCCGCGTTGATCGCGCGCGGAATCCCGAACGGGCTGACGCGGAGCTGGATGATCAGGAAGTCGCCCTCGGTCGTGAGCGCGCCGACCTGCGCGACCGGCGTGAGGGTCCCGATGAGGCCGCGCACCTTGTCGTTCTCCGCGAACTTCGGGCTCTGCATGAGGTCGAGCACGATGATGTCGTCGTGCGCCTCGACGAGCACCGCCGGCTTCTTCGGCATGAACTTGGCGAGGTTCCCGGGCTTGCTCAGATCGAGCGCGCCGCTCTTGATGAGTCCGGCGACCGGCGTGAACGACTCGCCGAGGACCTTCATGGTCACGTCCGAGAGCCGGAGCGTGACCTTGAACTGCGTGTCCGTGACCTCGAGCTGCTCCACCCGGATCGACGCGCCGGCCCGGACGTTCGTGCCCATCAGATCGATCGTCGCGCCGATGCCGATCGCGGGCGGGCGCGGCGTGATCGTGACGTCCTGGGGCGCCTTCTTGGACGGCGGCGTGTTCGCGATGAACCAGCGCAGCGCATCGAGCGGCACCGCGATGCGCATGCCGAGCATGTGACGCGCCATGCTCAGCATCGTCGAGGGGTGCTTGAACATGAAGCGGCCGGCAGAGCGAAGCGCGGCGCGGAGCGGAAGTGCCATACGCTCAGCCTATCAAAAGAGCGCCACGCGCAACGGCCGCGCGTACACCGCAAACGCCACCGGTCGGTCGTGAATGAGCAGCCCACCGGTGATCGCGGGCGTGGCGTCGACGCTCAGGGTCGCCCGGCGCAGGGGGTCTCCGGTGCGCGGGTCGATGACGAGCGCCTCACGCTGCTCCGGACCGGAGACGACCACCAGGGGTGCCGTACCGCTGGCGCGCAGTCGCGACGGCGAGATCGGCGGGAAGATCGGATACTCGTTCCTCACGCGGAACTCTCCGGACGGCTCGTAGAGCGCGAGGTGCCACGCCTGGCCCAGCGGAGTCGGGAGCGGGCGCGGCGTCCACACCGCGGCCACGTCGGTCGGCGGTGGCGGGGCACCGCGCCGCCTCGGACCGCGCGGCAGGCGTGGCGCGGCAGGGGGCGGGAGCGGCGCGCCCGGAATCGGCCCGCCCAGCGTGGTGCCCGCGATCAGCTCGCCGGTCGTCCCCCACTCGAGATCGAGCCCGGCGATCGGCGTCACTCGCGCGGTATCGACCTCGACCCGAAACGCGTCGCCATCCTCCAGCGCGACGAGCATCCCGTGATCCGAAGGCGCGAGCGTCTGCACCACGCCGCCGACCGCGAGGGACCACACCGGCGTCATCGCGACGGTCGCGACCCTGGCGACGAGCTGCCCGCGCTCGGCGGCGATCACGTACGTCACGCTGTGCCGCGCGGAGACCGCGATCACGCGGGGCGGGCCGCCGTCGTCGCTCGCGAACGACCCGCGCGGCAGGCCCGTCGCGGCATCGAGCACGACGGCGCGATCCGCACCGCTCGCGACCACCACCGAGCCGGCCGCCTGCAGCACGTCCGCGTGCTCGCCGGTCCACTCCCAGGACGGGAGCCCGCTGCGAGTCGTGGCGCGCACGACCGCCTGCGGCGCGCTCCCCGTCGGGCTTGCGCGACGGGTCGCGCACATCACGGTCTCGTGCGCGACCGCGATCGCGACGGGGACCCCGAGGCCGCAGGCATCCGCGCGATGCCACAGCACCGCCCGCGTCGCGAGATCGAGCGCGATGATCCCGCCGCCACCGTCGCTCGCCTCGGTCGCGAGCACGTACGCGATCGTGGCCCCGTCCTCGGGGGCGAGCGTCACGGCGATCACGCTATCCATCGCGGTGTGCGGCGCCTCGACGATCGCAGACGGCGCGACCTCGACCGCCGCGGGGAGATCGCGGAGCTCCGCCGGCACCGGGACGGCGCGACGCGCGGCGGGGATCCGCACGGCCCGCAGCTCCCGCGGTGGGATGCCGACGCGCGCGACCGAGCCGGTCACGCCGGTCCAGTCCGCGCCGAGGATCGCCCCCGCTCCGAGCGCGGCCCCCGGCCACGCAAACGGCAGGTAGCTGGCCACGCCCCGCGAGTCGAGCAGGACGGCGGTCGCGGGCGTCGCGCGCACCAGCCGCCGCTCTCCGCGCGTGGCGAGCAACGTCCCGAGCACCAGCGGCGAGATCACGGCCTGCGTCGCGAGCGAGCGAGGGGCGCGCACGATGCCCCCGGACGTCGCCATCTCGATGCCGGCGCTCCCGTCGCGAGCCGCCCACCATCCGCGTACGTCATCGACGCGACCGGTGGCGGCCCCGGTGCTGCGCGCGAACGCGAGGACCGCGGACCGCGAGCCATCGGTCTCCGTGACGCGCGCGAGCACCGTGTCCCCCGCGCAGGCATCGAGCTCGACGAGCTGCGGGATCGGGACCGCCCAGGCGATCGTCGGCCCGCCCTTGCCGTCGGCGATGCGTGCCAGCGTCCCGTCCTGGCGCATCGCGAAGACCTCGCGCCCCGACTCGCCGCACGTGGCGAACACCTCGGCCACGGCGACGCCCGCCGGCAGCTTGACGTGCCCGAGCTGCGTGCCGTCGCTCGCGTCGTGGACCGCGATCCCATCGGACTCGACCACGGCGATGCGCTCCTCGGTCATCGCGAGATAGGGCCGATCGAGGTCCCAGTGGCGGGCGCCGTCGAGCGACACCCCGCGGACGCCGGTGCCGTGCATGCACACGGCCGTGTCGGTGGTCACGCCGACCACGGGCCCTGTACAGGACTCGCCGTCGCGCCACAGCACGCGCCCGCCGTCGATGTCGATGCCCTCGATCGCCGCGTGGTCACCATCCTGGCCCCACAGCACCGCGAGCCCGGGCCCCGTACCGGCCGCGACCGGGGAGGAGGCCGCGGTGCCGGTGTCACCACTTGGAGACGCGAACGGCGTGGCCAGCCGCAGCGGCGTGGCCGCGTGCGCTCCGGCCACCGGTGCCAGCCCGAGCGATGACACCCGCTGAGGCGCCAGGCTGCGCCCGAGTACGCCACGCGGCGCGCCAGCCGGCCACGCCAGGGGAGCGGGCGGGTACAGCCATGCCGCCCCCGTCGCGGTCGCCGGCGGCCTCGCCACCGAGGATCGCGACTCGCACCCGCTCGGCGTGCCGGCCAGCGCCACGAGCACCGGCAGATACCGGCGGCTCACGCGGGCGAGCCCTCGGGTCAGACGCGCTCGATGATCGTCGCGATGCCCATGCCACCACCGATGCACAGCGTGATCAGCGCGGTGGACTTGTTCGTACGCTCGAGCTCGTCGAGCGCGCTGCCGAGCAAGATCGCGCCGGTCGCACCGAGGGGATGACCGAGTGCGATCGCCCCGCCGTTCACGTTGATGCGGTCCATGTCGATCCCGAGCGCGCGCGCGGTCTGCATCGGCACCGCCGCGAACGCCTCGTTGATCTCCCACAGGTCGATGTCCTTGACGGCCATGCCCGCGCGATCGAGCGCCTTCTTCGACGCCGGCGCAGGCGCCGTGAGCATGATCACCGGCTCCGCGCCGATCGTGGCCATGGAGCGGATGCGGGCGCGCGGCTTCAGCCCCGCCTTCTCGCCCCACTCGCGCGAGCCCATGAGCACGACAGCCGCGCCGTCGACGATGCCCGACGAGTTTCCGCCCGTGTGGACGTGGTCGATCGCCTTCACGTCGGTGTACTTCGCGAGCGCGAGCTGGTCGAGCGTCTCGCCGGCGGGGCCGACGGGCATCGCGCCCATCTGCGCGAACGCCGCCTTCAGATCGCCCAGCGCGGCCAGCGTGCTGTCCGCGCGCGGATGCTCGTCGCGATCGAGCGCCACCGAGCCGTCGTCGTTCATCACGGCGAACATCGAGCGGGCGAACCGCTTCTCCTCGATCGCGCGCGCCGCCTTCTGCTGGCTTGCGAGCGCGAACTGGTCGACATCCGTGCGCGAGAAGCCTTCGCGCGTCGCGATGAGATCGGCCGAGATGCCCTGCGGCACGAGGTACATGCGCTGGCGCAGCTTCTGGTTGAGGCCGTCCATCATCGCCTCGTCGGAACCCATCGGCACGCGCGACATCGACTCCACGCCGCCGCCGATCGCGCCGTCGATGAAGCCGGCGCCGATCTTCGCCGCGATGGAGTTGACCGCCTCGAGGCCCGAGCCGCAGAACCGGTTGATCGTGTAGCCCGTGACCTCCTCGGGCCAGCCCGCCGCGAGGAGCGCCACGCGGGCGATGCACGCGCCCTGCTCCTTGACCTGCGAGACACAGCCCACCGCCACGTCATCGACGAGCGACCGGTCGAGCTTCTGGCGCTCGGCCATGTGGTTCAGGGTCTGCGCGAGCAGCTCCTGCGGGTGGTGATTGGACAGCCCGCCTTTGCCGGCCTTGCCGCGGCCGCGCGGCGTACGAAGTGCGTCGTAGATGAAGACGTCAGCCATGGGGACTCCTTGCCTTTGAAGCGGCTACCATACCCCTAACTCTCCGCGAAGTTCATGACCGGCTACGTCCCCGCATTGCTTCGAGATTTCCCCGTCTGGCTCGCCCCGATGGAGGACGTGTCGGACGCCGTGTTCCGCCGCGTGTGCCGGGGCGTCGGCGCCGGCGTCTGCGTGACCGAGTTCGTGCGCGCCGAGCAGCTCATCGCGGGCGCGCACGGCGCGCTGGAGAAGGTGACGCTCGCCGCCGATGACCGGCCCACCGCGATCCAGATCTACGGCTCGAACCGCGAGCTCCTGATCGAGGCCGCTCGCATCGCGGACCGCGCGGCCCCCGCCTTCATCGACATCAACTGCGGGTGCTGGGTCCCGCGCATCGTGCGGGGCGGCGCGGGTGCGGCGTGGCTCCGCGACCCCGCGGCCATGATCGCGATGGCGCGCGAGGTGGTGGCCGCCGTCGGCTTGCCCGTCACCGTCAAGACGCGAATCGGGTGGGGCCCGGAATCGGAGATGCCGATCGTCGATCTCGCGCGCCGCCTCGAGGACGTCGGGGTCGCGGCGCTCACGATCCATTGCCGCACGGCGGCGATGGGCCACTCGGGGGACGCGGACTGGACGTGGGCCGCCCGCGCGCGCGAGGTGGTGTCGATGCCCGTCATCGTGAACGGAGACGTGCGCACGGCCGATGACGTGGTCCGCGCCCTCCGCGCGACGGGGTGTGCCGGCGTGATGATCGGGCGTGCCGCCCTCGCCCACCCGTGGGTCTTTCGCGAGGCCCGCGCCCTCCTCGCCGGCGTACCAGCGCAGGCGATCGCACCGCCCAGCCGGACGGAGCGGTTCGCCATGTACCGCGAGCTCGCCGTCCTCAACGCTGCGGATCGTGGCGAGCGGCGCGGCATCCCGACCACGCGCCGCCATCTGGCCGTTCTCGGCGACGACGCGCTGCCGATTCGCCCGCGGCTGTTCGCGGCCACGACGCTGGCCGGCGTGCTCGCCGTGCTCGCCGAGCGTGAGGCGACGCCGGGAGAGCCACCCGTGAAGCCGAGTGAAGCTCGGTGAGGCCGCCGGGTGAGGCCGGGTGAGGCTGGTCCCCTGCACACCCGCGGTTGCGCTTCAGGGGCTGCCGCGAGCGGCTCGGCAGCGTAAGGTGGTCCCGTGACGCGGCGCCCGCCCGATGACAAGGACACCCTCATCGACGCGAAACGGACCCGCCTCGGGATCGGGTCCAGGACCGAAGCAGCGGCGCGCGCCAATCTCGTCGGGCAGGTCGTCGGCGGGTACCTGGTCGGCGAGGAGATCGGCGCCGGCGCGATGGGCGTCGTCTACCGCGCGTCGCACCTCGACACCAACCGGGTCGTCGCGCTCAAGATTCTCCACGACGAGCACCTGAGCCAGCCCACGGCCGTCGAGCGCTTCAAGCGCGAGGCCCGGCTCGCGGCGCGCCTGGGTCACCCGCACATCGGGGCGGTCATCGAGCTCGTCGAGGGGAGCGGCCGCTGCCTGATCGCGTACGAGTTCGTCGAGGGCGCTCCGCTCACCGACATCATGACCGCGCCCCTCCCCGCCGACCGCGCGATGCTCATCGTCGCCCAGATCCTGCGCGGCCTCGAGCACGCCCACGCGATGGAGCTCGTCCATCGCGATCTCAAGCCCGACAACGTCCTCGTCGAGTGGCGCAACAACCGCGACCACGCGCGGATCATCGACTTCGGGATCGCCATCGTCAGCGAGGGCAGTGACGACTCGATCCAGCGCCTCACGGCCACGGGCCAGGTCGTCGGCACGCCGCTGTACATGGCCCCCGAGCAGGCGAGGGGCGACGTCGTCGATCAGCGCGCGGATCTCTATGCGCTCGGCATCATCGCCTACGAGATGATCGCGGGCGTGCCGCCGTTCGACGGTCGGCCGATGGAGATCCTCGCAGCCAAGCTCAAGCGCGAGCCCCCGCCGATCCCGCAGCGGGCACCGAGCGTGATCGTCGATCCGCTGCTCGAGCAGTTCATTCGCAAGCTGATGGCGCGCAAGCCCGGCGATCGCTTCGTGACCGCGCGCCAGGCACTCTACGTGCTCAAGCTCGTCCAGACCGAGCCCGCCGCCGCCGGCCCGTTCCTCGGCGTCATGGACGTCGCCAAGGCGCTCGCGGTGGTCTCGCTGCCCGCGCTCGACGCCGCTACCCCATCGAGTGGCCGGCGCTGAGCTCCGTGTTCGAGGGGTCCACGTGGTCCCGCGGCACGATCAGCCGCAGCGCCCGAGGCAGCACCTCGATCACGTAGTGGTCGCCCGCCGGCAGCTCCTCGCCATCGATCTGCACCGCGGGGAGCTGGCCGTTCGAGCTCCGCACCGTCAGCTCGAAGCGTGCGCCTGCGATCGGCGGCGCGTGCACGAACCCGAGGGCCGCGAGGTCGTCGACGCCGACCGGCGAGCGGCGCAGTCCGCCGAGGAGCTTCGTGCCGAAGTCGCGGCGGCCCGTGACCGGCACGAGCTCGAACCGTCCGTCGTCTGACTCCGCCGTCGGATCGAACACCCACTCGCCCCCGAAGATCTTCGTGTTCTTCACGATCACGTCGAGCAGGTGATCGAACGAGTACACCGTCCCGTCGACCACCACGTCGAGATCGAACTTCACGTCGACGACGTAGCTCTCGACGAACCGCTGCAGCATCGCGCCCGCGTAGACGAGCTGGTCGCGATACAGCGCGCCGAGCAGCGGGATCCGGCCCACTCGCTCGCGGTCGCGGTTGCGAGTCTCGAGGCTCGCCGCGCCGAGGCCGAGGCTGAACGAGTCGAAGAACAGGTCCCGGTGCAGCTCCTTGGGTCCCCGCGCGATCACCAGCCGGCCGACGTCGCACCCCACCGTCACGCCGGCCGCGATCACACCTACATTGGCCGCGAGCGCCCCAGGCCCGGCCGCGAGCCCGAACGACTTCCCCTGGTCGTTCGCCGTGCCCGTGGGGAGCATCCCGATCGTGCACTGCGCCGCGTGCTCGGATCCGAGAATTCCCTTCGCCACCTCGGCGAACGTGCCGTCGCCGCCCATGTAGACGATCAAGCGCGATCCACCGTCGTCGATCTGCTCCCGCACGCGGTCAATCGTCGCGCCCTCGGGCTCCGAGGGCACGAAGCGGTGCGCCACGCCCGCCTCGTCGAGAAGCGTGCGCGCTGTGCGCACCCAGTCGGCCGCTTTGCCGCTCTGCGCCGTCGGGTTGGCGACGAGCACGGCCGGCTGACCCTGCGTCCATCGCGTGAGGGCCCGTCCGCCGGCAGAGGTCATGAGGTAAGGTCGCTCATGGTCGCGATCCTCGCAACGCCGGTCACCACATCGTGCGACGAGCACGAGCTCCTCCGCCAGACGGTGCGCCAGTTCGTCCAGACGCGCGTCGAGCCGCAGGCCATCGAGCACGACGAGGCCGGTACGTTCAACACCGACCTGCTCCGCGCGGTCGGCGAGCTCGGCCTGATCGGCGTCACGATCCCCGAGACCGATGGTGGCGCGGGCATGGACGCGACGGCGTCGTGCATCGTGCACGACGAGCTGGCGTACTCCGACCCGGGGTTCGCCCTCGGCTACCTCGCGCACGCGCTCCTGTTCGTGAACAACTTTTACTGGGCCGCGACGCCCGCGCAGCGCAAGCAGTTCCTGCCGGCGACGCTCGCGGGCACCACCGTCGGCGCGATGGGGATGACCGAGCCCGCGGTCGGCACCGACGTGCTCGGGATGCAGACCACGGCGGTCAAGGTCGGCGACGACTACGTCCTCAACGGCCGCAAGACGTTCATCACGAATGGCCCCGAGGCCGGCGTGTTCTGCGTGTACGCGAAGCTCGCCGACAAGCTCACGACGTTCGTCGTCGAGCGAGGCACGGCCGGGTTCTCGACGAGCGCGAAGATCCCCAAGATGGGGATGCGCGCGTCCACGATGTCCGAGCTGGTCTTCGACGACTGTCGGGTACCCGGCGCGAACCTCCTCGGGCGCGAGGGCGGCGGCATCACGAACATGATGCGCAACCTCGAGATCGAGCGGCTGGGCCTCGCCGCGATGAGCCTCGGGCTCGCCCGCCGCTGCCTCGACGTCATGGTGAAGTACGCGACCGAGCGCCGCAGCTTCGGCAAGGCGCTCGCCGAGCACGGTCAGATCCAGCGCTACATCGGCGAGAGCTACGCGAAGGTCGAGGCGATGCGCGCGCTCGTGTACAACGTCGCCGCCACCGTCACGCCGACGAACCGGAACCGGCTCGGTACCGACGCTGCGAAGCTGTTCGCGGCGACCGCGGCCAAGGAGGTGGCGGACGCTGCCGTCCAGGTGCTCGGCGGCTACGGCTACTGCACCGAGTACCGCGTCGAGCAGTTCTTCCGCGACAGCAAGCT
This sequence comes from Deltaproteobacteria bacterium, assembly GCA_043716635.1. GTDB lineage: Bacteria > Myxococcota_A > Polyangia > Haliangiales > Haliangiaceae > JABFXX01. The sequence goes on from JAYSYE010000184.1 coordinate 16,715, forward strand.
CATCGAGATCGGCGGCGGCACGATCGAGGCGCACCAGAAGAACATCACGCGCGACCTGACCGCCGCGCGCTGAGCCGCGCGCGCGTGAGCGTGAGCCCGAGCGCGCCCGGCGCCCGGCGCCCGAAACGACTCGAGGCCCGCGTCCCGAAGGAAGCGAGCCTCTTGAGTCTAAGTAAGTGAGCTCGGGCGAAACCGCCCGGAGCTAGACGGAGCTACGCGCGCCCGGCCTGGGGAGTGCCCGAGCGCGGGAACGTTGTCGGAGCGTCGAGAGTGCTTAGAGCGTGCACTTCATCGCGGCCGCGCCCTGCTTGAGCGCCTCCGTGCCGCTCTTGCAGCCCGTCAGCATCGCGGCCTTCGCATCGGCCGGCATCGCCGCCATGTTCGCCCAGCTCGCCGACATCGCGTCGAAGCCCTGCTTCGTCGCGTCCTTCGCCGCCTGCGGGACGCCGTCACACGCCATGTACTTCTCCATGGTCGCCTTGTACTCACCGCACTCGGCCGGCATCTCGCCCATGGCCGCCATCGCGCCGCCCGAGCCGGCCATCGCCGAACCCGCCATCGTGTCGCCGGCCATCGCCGAGCCCGCCATCATGTCCGAGCCGGCCATCGCGCCCGCCGAGCCGCCCGCGGCCTCGACCATGAGCTTCGCGTTGCACTCGCCGAACTTCTTCGCGGACTCTTCCATCTTCTTCTGGTCGGCTTCCGACGGCTTCGCGTTCTTGTCCGCCGTCTTCGACATGTCCTGCATCCACTTGGTCATGTCGTCGTTGACCTTGGACGCGCAGTCCTTGTCCTTGCAGCCGCACATGCGGTCCGTGAACTCGCCCATCTTCTGCATGGCGGCGGCGACGTCGCCACCCTTCTTCTTGCAGCCGAACGAAGCGAGGGACAGGGTGGCAAGGAACGCGATCGACAGGTTCTTCATTGACCAACTTGTAGACCATCCCGGATCCGGTCGCCGCTTTTCTTTCGTGTAATTCTGCATGCTTGGCGTAGCTACTCCGCGACAATCGGCGCCAATAGTCCGCGGGCTACAACAATCCATCGCGGCGTCTCCGCGATAGCGGAGATTGCTGGGTGGGCTCGTCGTCCGCGCGTTCGTCGGCCCATAGCCGCGTTCCAGGGCGCGCCGTCCACGCGCTCCAGTCGTCGCGCGCATGATCGATCGCATTGCCATGATTCAAGTTGCTGGCGCTCGCCGGTCACGTGGGGTGGCGCGCTCGGGCCTTCTAGCTTCGCGGCGAGCCCAGGCAGGAGCTGGTACTGCCGTCCAGTCGGACCGTTCCGCGTGGCGGAGTGCTCGCACGCACGGTGCGAGCACCAGTCCGAGCAGATGGATGCCGGCCAGCCCGTTCCGGCGCGCCGTTCCGCCGCGCCGTTCCGCCGCGCCGACGACAGGCAATCGATCGCCGGGCGCCGGGCGCCGGGCGGTCGTGCGCCTGGCGCTGAAGCGACGTCACGGACCACGGCCGCATCCGCCGAGCTCCGGACTCGCCATGAACATCAGATCCCCGGCGTTCGGTTCGCGTTCCGGGCGCACGGAGCGCGCGCCCGTCCCCGGTGGGACGTCGCGACCGTGCGCTGGCGGTGCGCCCGTACCCGGACATCCGCAAGCGTCGCGCTCGCCGTCGTCACGGTCGTCGGAACCTTCGCGGGCGTCGCAACCCTCGCGATGGAACGTGAACGCGAGGTCCGGCGCGGCCCCCGTGATCGCGAGCTTGCGGTCGTGGCAGGCCGCATGGTGGGCCGAGCACAGCAAGCAGACGTTCCACAGCTCGTGACGTCCCCCGTGGGACTGGAACACCACGTGGTGGATGTCGAGGTTGCGGGCCGACCGGCAGGCTGGCACCACGCAGCGGTAGTGATCGCGCGCGAACACGCGGCGCCGCAGCGCCGGCGAGACCGTTGCGGTCACGCGCGCCCCGGCGACGAGGACCTCCGCGTCGCAGCGTGTGCGCTCGGCCTCGGCCGTCGTCAGATCGC
>JAYSYE010000185.1:0-1971 GCA_043716635.1 Deltaproteobacteria bacterium
TACTCCGCCAGCAGGTAGAGGTTCTCGGCAGCGACCGTGGTCATCTCGAGCGCGCGCTCCCACTCGGGATGACGCACGACGAGATACCCATCGGACAGCAAGGTGGTCTTCCAGTCGCGCCGCGGCGTCCCGGGACGCAGCAGCGTGTCCTCGACGATGTGGGGGCCGAACCGCTCGTAGTACTCGCGCAGTCCGACCATCCGCGTGATGCGCCCGCGGCCCCGCGCGCGCTTGAAGATGATGCCGACGTTGTACTTGCGCTCCGTCGACGCCTCGAACCTGCCCACGGTGGCGACGCGCGCCCACTCTCGAAACAGGTCGATGTCGCCGGTGTAGTTCATCTGATCGACGACACACGCGCCGCCGGGCCGGCATGCGACCTCGCCGAACACGACCTCGCCGCTCGGCGTGTGGAACCACTCCATGTGCGTCATGCCATCGCCCATGCCGAGCGCCGTGAGGGCCGCGCGCCCGAGCTGCATGCCGGCCTGGATATGCGGCTGGTCGAGGTCGCGCACGGACAACATGATCGGCGAGATCCACTCGTGCGAGCGCATCTCGAGGGCGTTGGGGAAGTAGCGCGTCACGCTCTCGTACGCGGGGACGCCCGCGACCGAGGCCGTGTCGTACGTGTACTCGGGGCCCTCGATGAACTCCTCGCAGATCGCCTCGTCGACGTGGCGGAGGCGGGCCACGATCTGCTGGGCATCGGCGACGGACTCGAGCTTGTACGTGTCCGCGCTGCCCGCACCGCTGATCGGCTTCACGATCGCGGGGTAGCCGACGTACTCGAGCGCGGGCCAGAGCTCGGCGACCGAGCCAACCCGTCGGGCGCGGGGGACGCGGAGGCCGGCGGCGGCGACGCGCTCCTTCATGAGCTGCTTGTCGCGAAAGCCTCGCACGGTGTCCACGGACATGCCGGGGAGCCCCAGTTGCTCGCGCAGGCGGGCCGCGAGGATCACGAGTGGCTCCCAGTTCGCGAGCACGCGATCGACCGGGCGACCGCGCAGCCACGCGAGCACGCGCGTGCCGACATCGTTCTCGTCGAGCAGCGAGGGCACCTCGAGGTAGTCGCTGAGATAGCGACGCAGCTCCGGATCGGGTGCGCCATCGCCGACGCCCAGCACCTCGGCGCCGACCTCGGCCAGCCCGCGGGTGAACTGCCGCATCTCGGGCGGGTACCGGGGAGACAGAAAGACGACGCGCATCGGCTGCCTCACATGGTAGCGCCACCGCCCCCGTGGACGCTACGCGAGTGGCCGGAGCAGCGCGTGGCGGACGCGCTCGCCGAACGAGACCACACTCGCCGCCAGCTCCGAGAGATCCCAGTAGTCGCGATGGTCCACCACGCGTCCGTCACGCGCGTGGACGCGGGTCGCCCCATCCACCGCGACCTCCGGGCCGAAGCGCGGCTTGCCGATCATCGTCCACTCGATCAGCGCGGTGTGCTCGTCACCGAAGGCCGAGTGGATCCGCCAGTCCAGCGCCTTCATGCGCCCGAGCAGGCGCGCGTTCATCGCGAGGAACGCGTCGATCCCGTGGACCTCCTGGATCGGGTCGCGGAACACGAGATCCGGCGCGTAGTGCGAGCGAAGCTCTTCGAAGATGTCCGGCCGTCCCGGGACGAGGTTCGACAGGAGATCTGCGGTGCGCGCGGCGAGGTCAGCAACCATGCGCGCAGCCTACCCCCGGCGAGCCCGAGGGGTGCCTACTTGCCGCCGAAGAACTCCGTCTCGGGGCAGGCGTGAGTGAGAGTGCCGTCGTCGGCGAGCGAGGCGGTGCAGGCCGCTCCACGATCGCCGAACTGGCGTGTCGAGCACGTGGGCGCGCCCGTCGCGGACGGCTTGCAGATGAGGAAGCGATACTCCTTCCACGACTCGCTCGTCTTCTTGCCGCCACCCTCGTTGCCGCCGGAGAACGTCATCTTCACCTCGATGGCGAGCGCGGCGTACTTCTTCGCGATCACGCGGA
>JAYSYE010000186.1:0-1970 GCA_043716635.1 Deltaproteobacteria bacterium
TCATGGTCGAGACGACGGATCTGATCTTCGCCGTCGACTCGATCCCGGCCATCTTCGCCATCACGGGCGACCCGTTCTTGCTGTTCACCAGCAACGTGTTCGCGATTCTCGGTCTGCGATCGCTCTACTTCGCGCTAGCCGGCATGGTGAAGAAATTTCGATATCTGAAGGTGTCGCTCGCACTGGTCCTGATGGTGGTGGGCGTGAAGATGTTGCTTGCCGAATGGCTGAAGGTTGCCCTCGGGAAGCACTTCAACTTCTACTTGCTGGCTGTGATCCTCGTGATCCTGGCAGCGGGCGTGGCAACATCCGTACTCGCGGAGCGTCGTCGAATGAGCCGCCTGACAAGCCGATGAAGCTGACGGCCGCCTTCGGCGCCCGCAGCTCATTCCCGGGGCGTTCGGCAGACGGAGCGTGGTTTTGGTGAGCGTCGCCGCGCGCTGGACTGGAGCGTGAGAAAATGAATCTCGAACGAGGTCGCCCTGCGCGGCTCCTGCCGGCGCTCGCGCCGGCCATGCTCATCCTGGCCGCGTGTTCGCATATCCCTCCTCCGCCGCTCTCTCCCGCGGCGGCGAGCGCGCTCATCATGGATGGGATGGTCGACATCGGGGGTCTCTCGCTGCACATCCATTGCATCGGCGAGGGGGTTCCCATCGTCGTCCTGGATTCAGGGTTGGGGCTGACCGGTGAAGCGTGGGACGATGTCCAACCCGCGGTCGGCCGGTTCACACGCGTTTGCGCCTATGATCGCGCCGGCCGCGGCTACAGCAGTCCCGCACCGAAACCCCACCCGAATCGACAAATGGCCCAGGAGCTAAGCGTGCTGCTGGAACGAGCGGGGCAGCGCGGCCCCTATGTGCTCGTGGGTCATTCGATGGCCGGGATGAACGCGCGACTCTTCGCGAGCGAGCACCCCGACAGGGTCGCTGGCATGGTCCTCGTCGATGCCGTGGGCGACGGGCAGCCATCTCGCTACTGGGCGCTCTTGCCCGATGCCTCGATGGCCGAGCTGCGCGACATGCTCGACAAACTCCCGGAAGGGCTCGACCTCGACACCTGGGTCGCAGGTTTCGCCGACATGCGCGGATCGAGCCGCTCGATTGGCAACGTCCCCCTCGTCGTGCTCACGCGTGGAAGGGAAGATCCTCCGCCCCGGGCCGCCTCACCGGAGGAGGCAGCGAAGCTCCGGGTGGCGTGGCAAGAGATGCAGACGGACCTTGCCAAGCTGTCGACGAATGCGGCGCACGTCACCGCACCGAACAGCGGCCATAACCTGCAGTGGGAGGCGCCGCGTCTCGTGGTCGGCGCTATCCACCAGGTCGTGAACGCGGCCCGCGCGCACGGGCGAGTGAACGCCGCCGCGCTGTTGCCACTCGCTGACGACACCGTCTCCAGGTAAGCCGACCTCGCGATCGCGCGCGACGGGTGGTATAGACGCCCGACGAAAGGGTACGCGCGTGAATTCTCCAATGAAGATCCAGCTGGTTCCGCCCACGGAGCGATGTCGAGAGAGCTTCTTGCGTGGGCTTCGCGAATTCCGACACGAAGGCCTTCCCTGGTGGGTCGGGGGCGATCTCGAGACCGTCGAACAGGACTTCGCCGCGTTCGTGGCAAAGAAGCTGGCAGACTCGAACCGAAGAACCGAAACGTTCGTTCCCAAGACGCATCTGTGGGCCGTGGCGGAAGAGCAGTTCGTGGGGCGGATTTCTATTCACCACGAGCTGAACGACGCGCTTCGCGTCGAAGGCGGCCACATCGGCTACGACACCGTGCCGTCCTTCCGTGGCCGCGGCGTCGCCACGGAGATGCTGCGTCAGGCCATGTCCGTGGCTCGCGCGCTCGGACTGCCTTCCGTGCTCCTCACGTGTGACGACACGAACGCGGCCTCCATCCGCGTCATCGAAAGAAACGGAGGCTCGTTGCGGGAGACGAAGGCGCTCGATCCGAACAGGCCTCGGAAGCGCTACTAC
>JAYSYE010000187.1:0-18651 GCA_043716635.1 Deltaproteobacteria bacterium
GGTCATCTCCGAGACGTCGCGGATCGACGAGTTCACGGAGCCTTCGGCGCTCCAGACCCGGCACCTGTACTCGTGCCCGAACGTGGCGACGTCGCACCGGCTGGTGAAGCTCGACATCCCGACGCCGACGTTCCAGCGCGCGCCGGGCGAGGCGACCGGCACGTACGCGCTCGAGAGCGCGATGGACGAGCTGGCGTGGGCGCTGAAGATGGATCCGCTCGCGCTGCGCGTGCAGAACGAGGCGCACACGGACGAGCAGGAGAAGAAGCCGTTCTCGTCGAAGAAGTTGCTCGAGTGCTACCGGGCGGCCTCGGAGAAGTTCGGGTGGAGCCAGCGCGCGAAGACGGTGCGCGCGACGCGCGATGGCAACGAGCTGGTCGGCTGGGGCATGGCCACGTGCACCTATCCCGCGAGGCAGCTGCCCGCATCGGCGAACGTGCGGTTGAAGGCCGACGGGACGTTCCTCGTCCAGGCGGGCACCCAGGACATCGGGACGGGGACGTACACGATCATGACGCAGATCGCGGCGGACGCGCTCGGCGTGTCATTCGAGCGCGTGCGGTTCGAGCTCGGCGACACCGTCTATCCGGAGACGCCGGTGTCGGGTGGGTCCTTCACGGCATCCAGCACGGGCTCGGCGGTGAAGCTCGCGTGCATCGCGTTCCAGCGCACGCTCGGCGCGATGGCGATGGCGGACCAGGCATCGCCGCTGTTCGGCGTGCCCGTGGAAGAGCAGGTCGCGAGCGAGGGTGCGATCGCGTCGACGAAGACTCCGAAGTTGCGCGAGGGGTACCTCGACATCTGGAAGCGCAGCGGCAAGCCCGAGCTCGTGGTCGAGCACCAGACGAAGCCGGAGGACGAGCAGAAGGGCTACTCGATGCACTCGCATGGCGCCGTGTTCGTCGAGGTCGGGGTGGATGCGGACCTCGGCTTCGTGCGAGTCCGGCGCGTGGTCGCGGCGTACGCGGCGGGCAAGATCCTCAATCCGAAGACAGCGCGCAGCCAGTTCTACGGCGGCATCGTGTGGGGCATCGGGATGGCGCTCCACGAGCACACGGCGCGCGATCCGCGGACGGCCCGCGTGGTGACGCGCGACCTCGCCGACTACCACGTGCCGGTGAACGCGGACATCCCCGACCTCGACATCATCATGATCGACGAGGAGGACCGCATCGTGAACGCGATCGGCGCGAAGGGCATCGGCGAGATCGGGATCACCGGTGTCGCGGCTGCGGTCGCGAACGCGGTCTATCACGCGACCGGCACGCGGGTGCGCGACCTGCCGATCACGCTCGACAAACTGCTCGAGCGGCCGACGGCGTGAGGTGGTGACCGCGTGATCGAGCGCTCCATCCTCGAGGCCACCGCCGCGCTGCGTGCGGCGGGCGAGGACTTCGTGATCGCAACCGTGGTCGCGGTGGCGGGTTCGGCGTATCGCCGGCCCGGCGCGCGGATGCTCGTCGCGCGCGATCGCTGGGTCGCGGGCGCGGTCAGCGGGGGCTGCCTCGAGGGCGACATCGTCGCGAAGGGCTGGTGGCGCACCGAGCAAGGCGCGCCGGTGGTCGTCACGTACGACTCGACGGTCGATCTCGATGCCGACGACGACGCGCTCCGCGAGGGGCTCGGGCTCGGGTGCAACGGGATCGTGGACGTCCTGATCGAGCGCGCGGACGCGACCTCGTCGCGTCGCGGGGTCGATGCGATCGACTTCGCCGCGAGGTGTCTGCGCGATCAAGCCCGCGGGGCGCTCGTGACCGTGTTCCGCAGCGATGTGCCGGACCTGCCGGTCGGCAGCCGGGCGGCCCTGCGCGCCGACGAGGCGTCGACGCGGGCGGATGCCACCGCCACGCCTGCCGCCGGCCTCGCGGTGGACGCGCTCGTGGGACGTGAGGACATGCGCTCGCAGTGTCGCGAGGCGATCGCGTCCGGCGAGTCGCGCGTTCGCGCGTTCGCGGTGGCGGGCGGCCGCGTGGACGTGCTGATCGAGGCGGTGGTGCCGCCGCCCCGGCTCGTGGTGCTCGGCACCGGTCACGACGCGGTACCGGTGACGGAGCTCGGGCGCGCGCTCGGCTGGGAGGTCGTCGTCTGCGGTGAGACGGCGAATCTCGCGGCGCGCCAACGCTTCCTGCGCGCGGATGATGTCGTGTTTGGCGCCCCGTCCGAGCTCGTCGCCATCGTGAATGCGGCCGACCGCGCGGCGGTCGTGATCATGAACCACCGCTACGAGCGCGATGCCGCGTGCGTGGCCGCGATGCTCGACACGCGAGCGAGCTACGTGGGCGTGCTGGGCCCGCGCCGCCGCACCGCGCAGATGTTCGTCGATGGCGGTCGTTCGATCACCGAGGCGGGACCACGGCTGCACGCCCCGATCGGCCTCGAGCTCGCGTCGGAGACCCCCGCCGAGATCGCGCTCGCGATCGTCGCCGAGATCCAGGCGTGTCTCGCGCGGGCCCCCGCGACGAACCTCCGCGCTCGCGTCGGCGCCATCCATGACGCCGCGGTCGATCCCGCTGTCCCCGCGCGCCCCACGCGGGGTCGGAGTCAACGTTGACAACTTTCGGCGCGGTGCTCGCGGCGGGCTCCTCGAGCCGTCTGGGCCGACCCAAGCAGCTGCTCGAGCTGGCGGGCGAGCCGCTCGTGCGGCGGGCGGCTCGCTTGCTGCGCGAGGCTGGGTGCGAGCGGGTGGTCGTGGTGCTCGGCGCGAACGCGGCGGCGATCGAGCCCGTGCTCGCGGGCGCGAGCGTCGAGATCCTGCACAACGCGGCGTGGTCGGGGGGCATGGGCACCTCGCTCGCGGCAGCGGCCCGGTGGGCGCTCGCCGGCGCGGCGACGGCGTTGCTCGTGAGCGTCTGCGATCAGCCGCGACTCGAGACCGCGCACCTGCGTGCGCTGATGGCGGCAGCGGGCGAGGGCGAGGCCGGGGTCGTCGCGTCGCGGTACGCGGGCGTGGCGGGGGTGCCCGCGGTGCTGGACCGCGACGCACTCGCGATGCTGGCGACGCTCCACGGCGATGCGGGCGCGCGGGAACTGCTGCGCGCGCCGACGACGCGAACGATCGACTGGCCGGCCGGCGCATTCGATCTCGACACCCCCGCCGACCTCGAGCAGCTGGGCGCGGATGGCGTCGATCGGTCCCGGCCACCGCCGGGGTGACGGCTACAGATCGATCGCGTGACCGAGCGCAGCCTCGGTGGCGCCCTTGATCGTCTCCGCGAAGGTCGGGTGCGCGTGGATCGTGTAGGAGAGACTCTCCGCGTTGACCTCGGTGGTCTTCGCGAGCGTGAGCTCCGCGATGAGGTCCGTCACGGCAGGCCCGATGAGGTGGGCACCGACGAGCGCACCCGTCTCGGCGTGCCAGAGCACCTTGACGAAGCCCGTGGTGTCACCCGCCGCGCGCGCCTTCGCGAGCGCGCTGAAGGGGAAGCGGCCCACCTTGACGGGAATCTGCTGTGCGGCTGCCTTCTCCTCGGTGAGTCCCACCGAGGCAATCTCGGGTGAGCAGTACGTGCAGGCGGGGATCGCGTCGTAGCGGACGGGCTCGGCATGGACGCCGGCGATCTTCTCCGCGACGAACACGCCCTCGGCCGAGGCCACGTGCGCGAGCCCGCGCCCGATCACGTCGCCGATGGCCCACAGGTGGTCGCCGCACTTGTTCTCGGCGTCGACCTGGATCCAGCCGCGATCGAGCTTCACCTGGTGCGCCTCCAGGCCCAGGTTCTCCGTGTTCGGCGCGGTGCCGACCGCGACGAGCAGGATGTCGGCCTCGAGCGTGACCGCGGCGCCGCCCTGGGTGGGCTCGGCCACGATCGTGACCGTCGTGCCGTTTGAGACCGCGGACGTCAGCTTGTGACCGACGAGGCTCGTGATGCCGCGCTTGCCGAACGCGCGCCCGAGCTCCTTGCTGATCTCCGGATCCTCGTTCGGCACGAGGCGCGGCAGGAACTCGACGATCGTCACCTCGGTGCCGAGCGCACGATAGAACGACGCAAACTCGACCCCGATCGCGCCCGCGCCGAGCACCACGAGCCGCTTCGGCTGCGCCGGCAGCGTCATCGCCTTGCGGTACTCGATGATGCGCTCGCCATCGAGCGTGACGTTCGGCAACGACTTCGCGCGCGCGCCCGTCGCGAGGATCACGTGCTTGGCGAGGACGGTGCTCGTGCCGGTCGCGGCCGCCACCTCGATGCGATGCGGCTTCCAGGGCCCGGCGCGCGTCGCGAGCTTCGCCGTGCCCGCGATGCTCGTGATCTTGTTCTTCTTGAACAGGAACGCGACGCCCTTGCTGACCTTGTCCGCGATGCCCCGGCTCCGGGCGATGATCGCGGGGAAGTCGGCCTCGACCGGGCCCACCTTGATGCCGAACTCGGCCGCGCGATGAAACGTCTCCAGCACCTCCGCGGTGCGGAGCAGTGCCTTGGTCGGGATGCAGCCCCAGTTGAGACAGATGCCACCGAGACTCTCGCGCTCGATGCACGCCACCGAGAGTCCCAGCTGTGCGGCGCGGATGGCCGCGACGTAGCCGCCGGGGCCCGAGCCGATCACGACGATGTCGTAGACCGGGCTCGCGTCGGTGGTCGCGTCGGTGGTCGCGTCTGTCATAGGGCCAGCAGCTCCGGCTTCTCGAGGAGCTCGGCGAAGGCCTGCAGCCACTTCGCGCCGAGCGCCCCGTCGATCACGCGGTGATCGCACGACATCGACACGACCATGCGCTTGCCCGCGACGACCTGGCCGTCCTTGACCACCGCCGCATCGAGGACGGCTCCGACGGCAAGGATCCCTGCCTCGGGCGGGTTGAGGATCGCGGTGAAGCGCTCGATCCCGAGCATCCCGAGGTTCGAGACCGTGAACGTCGAGCCCGTGATCTCGTGGCTCTTGAGCTTCTTCGTCTTCGCGCGCTCGGCGAGGTCGCGGACCTCCGCCGCGATCGCGCCGAGGCCCTTCTGGTCCGCATCGCGGATCACGGGCGTGACGAGCCCGTCCTCGATCGCGACGGCCACGCCGACATGCACGTGGTGGAACTTGCGGATGGCGTCGCCGGTCCAGGCCGCGTTGCAGTCGGGGACGCGCCGCAGCGCGAGGGCGACCGCCTTGATGACGAGATCGTTGACCGACACCTTGCCACGGTCGCCGAGCAGGTCGTTCAGCCGGCTGCGGTACGCCATCAGCGGTGCCGCGTCGATCGGCCGCTGGAGATAGAAGTGCGGCACGTCGCGCTTCGCCTCGGTGAGCCGCGCGGCGATGCGCTTCCGCATGTTCGATGCGGGGACGTCCTCGAACTCGCCGTCCCCGGCGGGTGGGATCGAGCGAGCAGTGCGCACGGCGAGCGCGGTCCCGGAGGCCGGGGACGAGTCGGTGTCGGCGTCGGGGGCAGAGTCGGCGTCGGCGTCGGCGTCGGGGGCAGAGTCGGGCTCGGAGTCGGGCTCGGGCTCGGCGTGGGGCGCGCCGTCGGCCAGCGCGCGCACGTCGCGCTCGATGATCCGGCCACCGGGACCGGAGCCGGTCACCTGGCGGAGGTCGATGCCGAGCTCGATCGCGAGCGTCTTCGCGAGCGGCGATGCGAGCAGTCGACCCGTCGTGCCCTGGACCCCGGCCTTCGCCGGGGTGACATGCGGGGTGGGGGCGGCGGCGGGCTTCGCGGCGGTCGGCGGCGGGGCAGCCGGCGGCGGGGCAGCCGGCGGCGGGGCGGTCGGCTTCGCGGCGGCCGGCTTCGAAGGCTTCGCGGCGGGTGCAGCCGCCGGTGTGCCGGCAGCCTTGCCACCACCGCCCGAGGCCTGGGCGACGAGCGCGCTGACATCCTCGCCCGCCGCGCCGATGATCGCGACGGGCGCACCGAGCTTCACCGTCTCGCCCTCCTTCACGAGCAGCTTCAACAGGACGCCTTCGTCCTCGACGTTGAAGTCCATGTTCGCCTTGTCGGTCTCGACCTCGGCGATCAGATCCCCGGGCGCGACCTTGTCGCCCTCCTTCTTCGTCCAGCGGACGAGCACGCCTTCCTCCATGGTCGGCGACAGCTTCGGCAATCCGAGAATTTGAGCCACGGTTACTCCTCCAGATACAGGGCGCGCTTGACCGCCGAGACGACGTCATGAATTTGGGGCTGCACCTCGTCCTCGAGGTTCTTCGCGTACGGCATCGGCACGTCGTCGCTCGTCACGCGCTCGATCGGCGCATCCAGCGCATCCATGCAGTGGCGCTGCATCTGGTACGCGACCTCGGCGCCGTACCCGGCCACGGGCCAGCCCACCTCGACGATCACGCAGCGCCCCGTCTTCTTCACGCTCGTCGCGAGCGTCTCGACATCGAGCGGCCGCAGCGTACGGACATCGACGACCTCGCACTCGATGCCCTCCTCGGCGAGCTGCTTCGCGGCATCGAGGCACGTCCACACCATCTTCGACCACGCGATCAGCGTGATGTCCTTGCCCTCGCGCTTCACGTCGGCCACGCCGATCGGGATCAGCTCGCTCTCGCCGTTCACGGGGTCGGGGACCTCCCAGGTCGAGTTGTAGAGCGTCTCGCCCTCGATGAACACGACCGGGTTGTCGTCGCGGATCGCGCTCTTCAGGAGGCCCTTCGCGTCGCGCGCCGTCGACGGCATCACGACCTTCAAGCCGGGCACGTGCGCGTAGTAGCTCTCCAGCGATTGGCTGTGCTGGGACCCGACCTGTACCGCGGGTCCACCCGGACCCCGGAACACGATGGGGATATGAAACTGCCCGCCGCTCATCTGGTAGATCTTCGCCGCGTTGTTCACGATCTGATCGATCGCGACGAGCGAGAAGTTGAACGTCATGAACTCGATGATCGGCCGCAGCCCGACCATCGCCGCCCCGACGCCGATGCCCGCGAAGCCCATCTCCGCGATCGGCGCATCGATGATCCGGCGCTCGGAGAAGCGCTGCAGCATCCCCTGCGTCACCTTGTAGGCCCCGTTGTAGTGGCCGACCTCCTCGCCCATCACGAAGACGCGCTCGTCGCGCTCCATCTCCTCGCGCATCGCCTGGTTCAGCGCTTCACGGTAGCTAATGACGGCCACGACTAGCCCTCCTTGATGACGTACTGCTTGTAGGCGTCGGCAGGCGGCGAGTCCTCGGCGAACTTGATCGCGTCCTCGATCTCCGCCTTCACGTCGGCCTCGAGCGCCACGAGGTCGGCCTCGGGCATGCCGAGCGCGAGCAGGCGCGCGCGCGACCCGATCAGCGGATCGCGCCGTTTCCACTCCTCGACCTCGTCCTTCGTGCGGTAGAGGCCCGGGTCGCTCATCGAGTGCCCACGGAAGCGATACGTCACGACCTCGACGAGCGTCGGCTCGCCCGTCGTTCGCGCGCGCTCGACGGCCTCCGCGATCCGGCGCTTCACCTTCACGACGTCGTCGCCGTCGAAGCGATCACGTGCCATGCCGTGGCCGATCGCGCGGAGCGAGACATCCTCGACGGCGAGCGAGCGGTACACGGGCGTGCCCATCGAGTACTGGTTGTTCTCGCAGATCAGCACGATCGGCAGCTTCCACAGCGCGGCGAGCGCGAGGCCCTCCGCGAACCCACCGATCGTGGACGCGCCCTCGCCGAAGAAGCACAGCGTGACGCGCTTGTCGCCGCGATACTTCGACGCGAACGCCGCACCCGCCGCGATGGGAACGTGCCCCCCGACGATGCCGTACCCGCCGAGGAAGTTCGTCGCCTTGTCGAAGATGTGCATCGACCCGCCGAGCCCGCGCACGCACCCGGTCTTCTTGCCGTACAGCTCGGCGAGGATCGGACGCGCCGCGACGCCCTTCGCGTAGGCATGGCCGTGCTCGCGATAGGTCGCCACCACGTAGTCGTCCTTCTCGAGCGCGGCCGTCGCTCCGACGCACACGGCCTCCTGGCCGATGATGAGGTGCAGGAACCCGCCGATCTTGCCCGTCGAGTACGCCTTGGCAGACGCCTCCTCGAGCCGGCGGATCGCGAGCATCTGCCGGTACAGCGGTGCGAGCTCGTCGACGGTTGTCTCGACAAACTCGACATGGTCATCGTGCTCGACCCGCTTGGTCGGCAACGCTTCGGGACTCTTCGTTGCGCTCGCCACGGCGCGACCATACCCGCGGAATCAGGGGGGTAGGAACGGCAGGGCGCCGCGATCGACGGGCGTGGCCAACGGTCGCAACCTGCGCCCGCACACGACCCGCCGCAGCTACAGCCGCAGATCGACCGTCACGGCATTGGTCGCGTCGATCGGGGAGGTCGCGGAGGGACCACGGCCGGTGGGCCCGACCTCTGCATCGACGAAGTCGAGCGGCAGCTTGTCGACATGGAACGATCCGGCCGGGCAGGGCACCGGCGTGAACGCGAGGGTCTGCTGGAGATCGAGGCCATGGAACTCGACGTAGAGATCCTTGCCCGCGCACGTCTCCGCGCTGGCCGGGGCCCCGGCGATCGTCCAGCGGACGGTGACCTCGCGGACGTCCGACGCGGCGCGGCACAGGTGGTCGCGCGCGCAGACCTCGCCGCCGCACTGGGTATCGACGTCGCACTCGCCCGTGCCGGTGCTGGTCGTCGCCGGGCAGCCCGCGAGGAAGCCGGTCGCCAGGAGCGCTGCGAGGACGTCGATCGCCCGGGACATCCCCTTTGAAGTAGCACGCGCGCGCGGTACAAGCGCGTCGATGCGTACCCGGCTCGAGCGCACGTACCGGTTCGAAGCCGCCCACTTCCTGCCGAGGGTCCCGGCCGGGCACAAGTGCGCGCGCATGCACGGGCACAGCTACGTGATCGAGGTCGCCATCGAGGGGGAGGTCGACGCCGAGCGGGGCTGGGTGATGGACTTCGCCGAGGTCGACGAGCACGTCGGACCGCTCGTGCGGCAGCTGGACCACCAGGTCCTGAACGAGATCGCGGATCTCGCCAATCCCACCAGCGAGCTGCTCGCGGCCTGGTTCTGGACGCAGCTGCGCACGGGATTGCCGGGCCTCGTCGAGGTGACCGTCTCCGAGACGGCGACCTCGCGCTGCCGCTACCGGGGCGAGTGAGCGCCGGCGTGGCCCACGCGCCGGCTGCACCCGGCACGCTGCGGGTGGTCACGCTGAACCTCTGGGGCACCGAGGCCCCGCTCGAGCAGCGGCTCGCACTCGCCACGCGGCAGCTGCGCGCGCTGGCCCCCGATGTCGTGTGCCTGCAGGAGGTGCGCCCCCTCGACGGCGTGGAGGGCCGCACCACCGCCGACGTGCTCGCCGACGCGCTCGGGCTCACGGCGCGCTACGGCCTCGCGGTCGAGTGGGACGAGGGCCCGCGCGGTCCGGGCCAGGAGGGCGTCGCGATCCTCGCGCGCGAGATCGAGCGCAGCGAGGAGATGCCGCTGCCCGATGCGCGGGCGGGTGATGCGCGGTTGCTGCTGTCAGCCCGCGTGACGACGGTCGGCGGGCCGATCTGGGTGCACACGACGCACCTCCACTACCGGCTCGACGATGGCGTCGCGCGCGAGCGCCAGGTGCTTGCGGTGGACGCGGCGATCCGCTCCACGGGCCGCGGCAACACGGATGCCCCGCAGCTCCTGTGCGGGGACATGAACGCGGTCCCCGACAGCGACGAGATGCGGTTCTTGCGCGGCCTCACCACGCTCGCGGGCAAGCGCACGCACTTCCAGGATGCGTGGGCGCGCTTGCATCGCGAGCCGGTGCCCGGCGAAGGGCCCGCCCACGGCATTACCTGGTCGGCGGAGAACCGGTTCACGCGCCCGCTGCGATCGCTCGATCTCGATCGCCGCATCGACTACGTGTACGTGACCACGCGCAAGAAGGACGGGCGGGGCACCGTTCACGACTGTCGCGTCGTGATGACGGAGCGCGAAGGGGACGGCGATGCCGCGATCGCCGCGAGCGATCACTTCGGGGTCTGCGCCGACGTGCAAGTCGTCGCTGACGACACGTAGAGCGCCTCGGACACCCGGGTCATGGCGCACGTGTCGCTCATCGCCGCGTCATGATTTCGGCAGCGCCGCTTCGACCGCCGCGATCACCCGCGGGTCGTCGGGCTTCGTGCTCGGCGCGAACCGCGTGATCTGCGTGCCATCCGCCGACACGACGAACTTCTCGAAGTTCCAGCCGATGTCGCCAGCCTTGCCGCCTTCGGCGCCGGGGATCGCGGTCAGCTCCTTGTAGATCGGGTGCCGGTTCGGGCCGTTCACCTCGATCTTCTCCATCATCGGGAACGTCACCCCGTACGTGGTCGAGCAGAACGTCGCGATCTCCTCGGAGGTGCCCGGCTCCTGGCCGCCGAACTGGTTGCACGGGAAGCCGATGACCGTGAAGCCCTTCGGGCCGTACTTGGTCTGGAGGTCCTCGAGCTGCGTGTACTGCGGCGTGTTCCCGCACTTGCTCGCGACGTTCACGAGCATGAGGGCCTTGCCCTTGAATTGCGCGAGCGTCGCGTCCTGGCCCTTCAGCGTCTTGATCGGTGCGGTCCACATGGGGGTGTCCTTGGCGAGTGGTGAGGTGGGGAGGGGAGGCGCGGTCGCGGCAGGCGCGGTGGGGGGCGCGACCGGAGTCGCCGGAGCCGCGGGAGCCGCGACGGTACCGGAGGTCGGGGTCGACGGGGCGGCGGGCTCGGCGGTCGTCGCCGCCGAGTGATCCGCGGCTCCCTTGCAGCCGGATGCAGCGAGGACGGCAATCAGCGCAGCGCGTTGAAGCATGCGCGCACCCTACTACGCGACGCTCGATTGTGTGCGTCGCGCGAAGGTTCTGCGGTAGACCTCGGTCGGGATGCGACATCTCTACGCGGACTTCATCGACAAGGTGGCCAAGCCGATGCGCTACCTGGGCGGGGAGTACCAGTCGGTCGCGAAGGAGACGGGTGTGGAAGCGCGCGTGTGCCTCGCGTTTCCGGACGTCTACGACATCGGCATGTCGCACCTCGGCACGAAGATCCTCTACTCGCTGCTCAATCGCGATCCGCGCATCGCGTGCGAGCGCGCGTTCGCGCCGTGGACGGACATGGAGGCCGAGCTCCGCGCGCGCGGCCTCCCGCTCGTGTCGCTCGAGACGCAACGCCCGCTCGCCGCGTTCGATGTGGTCGGCATCTCGCTGCAGTTCGAGCTGACGTTCACGAACGTGCTCACCCTGCTCGATCTCGGTGGCATCCCGCTGCGCGCGGCCGATCGCGCCGCGGATGCGCCGCTCGTGCTCGCGGGCGGCCCGACGGCGTCCCATCCCGAGCCGCTCGCGCCGTTCCTCGATGCGGCCTTCATCGGGGAAGCCGAGGCGACGCTGCCGGCGCTCGTCCTCGCATGGGCGGCGATGCGACGCGAGCTCACGGCGGGGACCCGCACCCGCGCCGATGCCCTCGCGGAGCTCGCGAGCCGGTTCGCGGTGTACGTCCCGTCGCTGTACGCGACCGAGATCGACGAGGCGACGGGCCTGACGGTCGTCGGCGCGCCGCTCGACCCGCGCGTGCCGGCGCGCGTGTCACGCGCGATGCTGGCGAACCTCGACGACTTCCCGTTCCCGAGCGACGCGCCGGTGCCCTATGCCGAGGCGGTGTTCGAGCGAGCCTCGGTCGAGATCGCGCGCGGCTGCACCGAGGGCTGCCGGTTCTGCCAGGCGGGGATGATCTACCGGCCGGTGCGCGAGCGCTCGCCCGCGTCGATCCGCGACTCGCTGCTGACCGGCGTGGATCGCGCGGGCTACGAGGAGAGCGGCCTGACGTGCCTGTCGACTGCAGACTTCTCGAGCATCACGCCGCTCGTGAAGCAGCTGGCTGGCGAGCTCCGGCAGCGCGGCGTGTCGATGTCGGTCGCGTCGCTGCGCGCGTACGGCCTCAACGAGGACCTCCTCGACGAGCTCGCGCTCACCCGCATCAGCGGGCTCACGTTCGCGCCGGAGGCGGGGACGCAGCGCATGCGCGACGTGGTGAACAAGAACATCACCGAGGCGCACGTCGAGGAGAGCTCGCGCCGCGTGTTCTCGCGCGGGTGGCACCGGCTGAAGCTCTACTTCATGATCGGGCTGCCCACCGAGGAGGACGGTGACGTCCACGGCATTGTCGAGACCGGCCAGCGCATGCTGCGCATCGGTCGCACCTTCGTCGGCAAGCGCGCCGAGGTGACCGTCTCGGTGAGCTCCTTCGTGCCGAAGCCGCACACGCCGCTGCAGTGGTGCGCGCAGGACTCGCTCGCGGAGATCGAGCGCAAGCAGTATTTGCTCAGGGGCAGCAGCCGCGAGCCGGGGATGCGCCTGCGGCACCACGACGCGGGCATCTCGTTCATCGAGGGCGTGCTCGCGCGCGGCGACCGCAAGCTCGCCGACGTGATCGAGTCCGTGTGGCGAGCGGGTGCGCGCTTCGACGGCTGGGCGGAGGTGTTCGACCTGGAGCGCTGGGAGTCGGCGCTCGCCGAGCACGGCATCGATACGGCGGCGTACCTCGGGACCCGCCCGGTCGGTGCGCGACTGCCGTGGGACCACATCGATGTGGGCCTCGAGGACGGCTTCCTGCTCGGCGAGTACCGCAAGGCGATGGCCGGTCGCGCGAGCCCGCCGTGCGGCAAGGTCGCCGGGATGCTGATCCACCACACGAACCTCGCGGACGCGGAGCCCGATCGGCGCAAGCTGGTCTGCTACGACTGCGGCGTGGCGTGCGACCTCTCCGCGATGCGGGAGGACCGCCTCGTGGCCTTGCGCGGCCTCGGCGCGCACGCGAAGTCGGCCCGCGCGCAGGAGCGTGCCGAGGTCGCCGAGCGTGCCCAGGCGGTCGAGCGCGAGCTGGTCGATCTCAGCGAGCGCGGCGGCGGCAGCACGGGCGAGGGCACGGACGAGCCCACGGACGACCGTGCGGCGAGACGCGCCGAGACGCGCGACGCTCGGGCTGCGATCGCGCAGCGCGAGAACGAGCGCGGCGAGCGCGTGCGCAAGGCCGGTCACGTCGGCTCCGATGCCCCGTACACGACGTACCGCCTGCGCTTCACGAAGGTCGGCCGCGCTGCGTTCCTCGGTCACCTCGATCTCATCCGCTTGCTCGGCCGCAGCTTCCGCCGCGCGGACCTGTCGCTGGCGATGTCGCGCGGGTTCGCGCCCAAGCCACGCATGGCATTCGGGCCGGCGCTGGGCCTCGGGATCTCGTCGCTCGGCGAGGTCACCGATGTCGATCTCGAGCACGCGCCGCGCGGCCTGCGGACGTGGGAGGCGCAGCCCGGCGACGAGCGCATCGAGCTGTCCGGCGAGGAGGTGTTCGAGCGGCTCGCGTCCGTGTTGCCGCCGGGCATCGAGCTCACCGAGTGCAGCATCATCCGGCTGCCAGGACACCCATCGGTCCGCGCGGGCGGGCCGTCCGATGCCGCGCTCGGCAAGGCGGTCGAGAGCATCGACCTGGTCCTGAAGCCGGCTCCCGACGGGATGGCGCACGATGTCGCGCGGCTCGGGCGCATCGCGTCGGCGTTCCTCGCGAAGGACTCGGTCCCGGTCGAGCGCGATGCTCGCGTGGGCAAGATCGCGATGGTCGTCGACGTGCGAGAGCACGTCACGGAGCTCGAGGTGCTGGCCGAGGATGTCGCGGCGCGCCTCTGCGCCGCGCTCGACTGGCCGGCCGCGCCGCTGCTGCGCGCGCGGATGCGGGTCACCAACCTCGGCTCGGCGAAGCCCTCCGAGGTGGCGCGCGCGCTCGGCATCTGGGGCGCCGAAGATCCGCGCGCGGAGCACGCGCTGGTCGCCCGGCTCGGCACCGTGCTCGGCGCCGCGCGCGTCTGAGCCAGTCGCGCGGTGCTCAGACGGTCGGGGCCGTCGTCGGCTGGCGCTGCTGCCGACGCTGCTTGTCGATCCGTGCGGGTTTGCGCGAAATTCGTCACGGCCCGCGCAAATCGGTCCCGGCTCGGCCTACTTCTCTGTGGGCGATGGCGTGTCTCGACGACAACCAGGTGACGGCGTTCGTGGAGCGCCAGCTCGACGGGGCTGCCTGGACGCGCGTGGTCGCTCACCTCGATGCGTGCGAGCGGTGTCTCGGGCTCACGTGCGCGGTCGCGGCGACGCTGGGCGATGATTCCGCCGAGCCGCCTGCCGCGCTGCCGGCGGCGGGGGACCGGGTCGGCCGCTACGAGCTCGTCGAGATGATCGGCCGCGGCGCCACCGGTGCCGTGTACGCCGCTCGCGATCCCCAGCTCGGACGCCGGATCGCGCTGAAAGTCGTGCGCACGGGCCGGTATGCCGAGCCCCGCGTCCGGGCGCGCCTCTCGCGCGAGGCGCGGGCCCTCGCGCAGGTCGCCCATCCGAACGTGGTCGCCATCCACGACGCCGGCGAGCTCGACGACGGGATCTTCATCGCGATGGAGCTCGTCGTGGGCGAGACGCTGCGCGAGTGGCAGACCCGGCGGCCGCGCCCGTGGCGCGAGACGCTCGAGGCCTATTGCGACGCGGGCCGGGGCCTTGCGGCTGCCCACGCCGCCGGCATCGTTCACCGCGACTTCAAGCCCGCGAACGTGATGGTCGATGCCGCGGGACGGATCGCGGTGGCCGATTTTGGCCTCGCAGTGGCCCCGTCGGTGCGGGACGCGGCCGGCGCTGACGACGACGACGACGAGCCGCTCGCGAGCACCGGCGAGCAGCCCGGGCCGCCCGAGCTCGCGGCGCTCGCGCTGACTCGCTCGGGCACGCTCGTGGGCACGCCCCGGTACATGGCGCCCGAGGCGCTGGCGGGCGGCGTCGTCGACGCGCGCTCGGACCAGTACAGCTTTGCCGTCGCGGTGTTCGAAGCCTTGTACGGCGCGCCGCCGCACGCGGGCACGACGATCGCGGAGCTGCGCGCGGCGATGTCACGGCCGCTCGCGCCCGTCGCGGCACCGCGGGGCGATGCGCTGGCCGCGACGGTGCCGGCCGCCGTCCACGAGGTGCTCGCGCGCGCGCTCAGCGGTGACCGGGCTGGCCGGTGGCCGAGCATGCTGGCGCTCGTCGATGCCCTCGCGGCCGTGATGACACCCACCCCGGTGCACGGGCGCCGCTGGCCGGGTCGGGCCCTCGGGGCCGGCGTGGTGACCGTCGCCGTGGTCGCGTTGGTCGCGGTCGTCGCCACCGGCCTGCGCAGGACGCACGAGGTCGTCGGAACGCTTGGCCCGCGCGTCCCGATCGCCGCCCCGGCCGTCCGCGTGAGGTGCTTCGTGGCGCCGCTCGCGAACGCGACCGGTGACGCACTGCTCGACGACACGCTCGACCTCGTGATCGCGACGCAGCTCCTACGGTCGGCGCGGCTCGACGTCGCGTTCGGCATCGGGCTCGAGCAGCTCGCCGCATCACGGGGCGGATCCGTCGCGCACCTGGAGCCCGTCGTCGCCGCGCTGGCCGCGACGGGGACGCGCGTGCTCGAAGCACGAGGGGCGATCGCGAAGGCCGGGGCTGGCTACGAGCTTCGGCTCGAGGCGACCGATCCGCGCCTGGTGGGCGGGGTGTTCCACGGTCACGCGGCCGCCGCGACGCGCGAGGAGCTGCCGGTGCGCGCGGTCGCGCTGGCGAACGCGCTGCGGCGAGCGCTCGGCGACGAGGACACGGCGTGGACTCAGCCGCTCTCCGCGTCGCTACCGGCGCTGCACGCGTACTCGGCCGCGCAGCACGTGGAGCTCGCGGGCGACCACGCCGCCGCCGCGGCTCACCTCCGCGCCGCCATCGCCGCCGACGACCAGTTCGTCGAGGCGCACGCCGCGCTCGGTGACGTGCTCTACAACGCGTCGGAGCGCACGAGCGCGATCGCCGAGCTCGACCGCGCCATCGCGATGGCCGACCGCATGGGTGAGCGCGATCGCTTCACGCTGATGGGCGACTACGCCGGCGCGGTCGGGCGGTACAGCGAATCGATCGCTGCGTACCAGCAGCTGCTCGCGCGCTGGCCGGGCGATACGCGCACCCAGATCAATGCGACCGCCACCGCGATCGACGCAGGAAGCTGGCCGCTGGCAGTGGAGCTCGCGCACAACGCCGCGCTCGCCCACCCCGACCTCGCGATCACCCGCGCGAACCTCGTGATCGCCGAGCTCGGGGACAACCGGCTCGCGGACGCGATCCGCGACGGCACGGCCATGGTGCGCGACGTGCCGCATCCGACGGACTTCGGACTCGCCGCGTTGATGGCCGCGCAGGCGCTCGCCTCCGATCTGATCGCTGCGAGGGGCACGCTCGCACGCCTCGCGGCTCAGAACGCCGACCTCGGCGTGCTCGCGGCCGCGGAGCTCGCGATGTACGAGGGCCTGACGACCGGGACGCCGCCCCGCGGGGCGGACGCCGTCGCCGCGGTCCGTGGAGTTCTCGCCACGCATCCCGGTGAGCAGGCAGGGGCGACGCCGCTCGTGCTCGCGCGCATGTTGCTGATCCTGGGTGATCGCGCGGGCGCGGGCGCTGCCGCGATGCGCGCCCGCGGCGAGGGCACCGCGCGGGTGGAGTACCTGGCGGCCCGTATCGTGCTCGAGACGGTCGGCTTGCCGGATGCAGCTGCGCTCGCGACGAGCTGGTCGCGCGGTGACATCGCCGAGCAGCGAATGTTCGGCCACGTGCTGGCCGGCGACGTGGTGCTCGTGGGCGCGCGTGGCTGTGCCGCCGCCCCCGGCACGGGGCCGTGCGACGTGCCGGGCGCGGTCGCGGCGGCTCTGCAGGAGTACGCCGAGGCCGAGCACCACGGCAGCTCGTGGATCCTGCACGAGGCCCGCATGCGCGCCGCGCGCCTCGGCTCCGACGCCGGCGCCGTCGCGCGCGAGCGGGCGTGGCTCGATGCCCACCGCGGTGAGATCGCGGTGTTCCAGACGCCCTCGATCGGCCTCGTGGCCGGGTTCGCGTCCGCGAGCCCCGACGCGCGGCCGGCCGGTCGGTAGGCGGGCCGACCGGTCAGCCGAGTGCGGACAGCGAGACCTCGAGCTGGCTCTCGATCAGGCGCAGGATGCTTGCGAGCTCGGTCTCGCCCACGCGCAGCTCGCTGCTCATCGCATCGCGCGTGCGCGCGAACAGGCGCTCGCGCACGGCCGCCACCCGCCGCGAGATCGTGCCGGCGTTCACGCCGTACAGCCGTCCGAGCTCGACGACCCCGAGCCGGTGACCCCAGCGCTGCTTCAGGAGCAGACGATCCTCGACCGGCAGCGCGTCGATGGCGACCGCAAAGGCACGCGCGAACGCGGCGCCGTAGGTCTTCTTCATGTAGGCCAGCTCGAGGTCGTCGTCGGGGCTGCTGTGCATGCCGTCGACGAGCTCCTCGGAGCGGTGCGGCCGGCGGCGGTCGCGGAGGGCCGTGCGCGTCGTGACCGTGCGCAGCCACCCCGCGAGGTGCCCGGCACCACTGAAATCGAGGATCCCCGCGCTCCGGCCGATCGCAGTGACGAGCAGCTCCTCGCGCACGATCTGCAAGGTCTCGTCGATCGCCGACGCCTCGAGGCCGAGCCTGCGCAGCGCGGGCGTCAGCGCGCGCAGGTACTGCGAGTCGAGCGCAGCCACAGCCGCGGCATCTCCGAGCGCACACGCGTGCGCCAGGTACAGGTCGCTCGCGTGCAAGCTCGAGAGCGGGCGCTCGGTGGCGGCCGCGAGCGCCGTCAGCCGGTCGGCGAACGCTCCGCTCGGAACGCGCACGCTCGGCCACGTCGCCGCGGCCGCGACGGCGAGCTCGAGTGCCGTCGGCTCGCTCACTCCGGCAGTCTATAACGCCGGCTCCGCGGGTGTCGTTAGTCCGCGTATGCTCGTCGCGGGCCCGCGGCGGCACGTATATTGAGCCGCGTGACGACGAACCTCTCGGTGAATCTGAACAAGGTGGCGCTGCTCCGCAACTCGCGCGGCGGGACCAACCCGAGCCCGCGCGTCGCGGGCGTCGCGTGCCTCGATCACGGCGCGTACGGGCTGACACTGCACTGGCGCGCCGACGAGCGCCACACGCGGATCGAGGACGTGCGCGTCCTGCGCGCGCTGTGCGCCGATCGGGGCGCGGAGTTCAATCTCGAGGGTGACGATCGCGAGGAGTTGGTCGCCCTGGCCGCCGAGCTCCGCGTCACCCAGTTCACGCTCGTCCCCGTGACTCCCGGCGAGGTCACGAGCGACCACGGCTGGGACCTGCCTCGGCAGCACGCGATCGTCGCGCCGATCGTCGCGCGACTCAAAGGCGTCGGCGTGCGGACCGCGATCTTCGTCGACCCGGAACCGGCGATGATGGCAGCGGCCGCGGCGACGGGCGTCGACCGGGTGGAGATCTACACGGAGCCCTACGCTGCGGCGTTCGGAACGCCCAGGCAAGCCGCGGAGCTCGCGCGTCTGCGCGCCACCGCGCGGGCCGCCGTCGCCGCAGGGATGGGTGTCAATGCGGGTCACGATCTCGACCTCCGCAACCTTCCGGAGGTCGTGCGCGAGGTTCCGGAGATCGTCGAGGTCTCGATCGGGCACGCGCTGATCGCGGACGCGCTGTACGTGGGCTTCCCCGAGGCGATCCGCCGCTACGCACGGTCGTGCCGGGGCGAGGTCGTCGAGGCGCCGATCACGAAGTAGCCCGGCCGAGTCACAGTCGGCTCACACGGCTGTCCTCGTCGAGGGAAAGGAGTATCTTGCCGCCATTATGGCAGTCGATGTGCTCCAGCTAGGGGCGTCCCTCGGTTTCCTCGACGAGCTCGCGCAGCAGTACTCGGATCACCCCGAGTCGATCGATCCGAGCTGGCGCGAGCTCCTCGGCCCCGCGGTGCCCGCCG
>JAYSYE010000188.1:0-6180 GCA_043716635.1 Deltaproteobacteria bacterium
ATCGACGCGTGCTTCGGGGACTCGGGTGGTCCGGTGTTCGCGGCGACATCGGGCGGACCTGCATTGATGGGCGTGGTCTCTCGGGGGCTCTCGGTCGGGGGCGCTCCGTGCGGCGGTGGCGGAATCTACGTGCGCGCGGACCGGGTGGTGGCCTGGGTGATGCGGCTGACCGGTCGTGTGCCAGCCCGCTCGCGTTGCGCCGCGGACGGGCCCGCGGACGGCACCGGCGAGGCGGCGGCGGCACCTGACCCGGTGGCAGGCGCGGATGCCGACGCGGGCGGGTGCAACGCCACCGGCGCCGCCGCGGGAAGCGGGGCGCTCCTGGTGATCGCGGCCTGCGCCAGTGTGCTCGCGCGTCGCCGCGTGCTCGCGCCTCGCCGCGCGCTCACGCGTCGCCGCGCGCTCACGCGTCGCGCCTGATGATACAAACCCGGGCCATGGCCACGAAGATCAAGGTGAAGAACCCCGTCGTCGAGATGGATGGCGACGAGATGACGCGCATCATCTGGAAGTTCATCAAGGACAAGCTGATCCTTCCGTACCTCGACATCGATCTGAAGTACTTCGATCTCGGCGTCGAGCACCGCGACGCGACGCGCGATCAGGTGACGATCGACTCGGCAAAGGCGACCCAGCAGTACGGCGTCGCCGTGAAGTGCGCGACGATCACGCCCGACGAGGCGCGCGTCGCGGAGTTCAAGCTTCAGGAGATGTGGAAGTCCCCGAACGGGACGATCCGCAACATCATCGGGGGCACGATCTTCCGCGAGCCGATCATCTGCAAGAACGTGCCGCGCCTCGTCCCGGGCTGGACAAAGCCCATCGTCGTCGGGCGCCACGCGTTCGGCGATCAGTATCGAGCGACGGACTTCCTCGTTCCCGGCGCCGGCACGCTGACGATGACGTTCACGCCGAAGGACGGCGGCAAAGCAATCGAGCACAAGGTGTTCGACTTCCAGTCGGCCGGCGTCGCGCTCGGCATGTACAACCTGGACGATTCCATCCTCGGCTTCGCCCGGAGCTGCCTCCTCTACGGGCTCACCCGCGGGCTGCCGGTCTATCTCTCCACGAAGAACACGATCCTCAAGAAGTACGATGGTCGGTTCAAGGACCTGTTCCAGAAGGTCTTCGACGAGGAGTTTGCCGACAAGTACAAGGCGGCCGGCATCGTCTACGAGCACCGCCTGATCGACGACATGGTCGCGTCGGCGATGAAGTGGGAGGGCGGCTTCGTCTGGGCCTGCAAGAACTACGATGGCGACGTCCAGTCGGACTCGATCGCGCAGGGCTTCGGCTCCCTCGGGCTCATGACGTCGGTCCTGCTCACGCCCGATGGCAAGACCGTCGAGTCGGAGGCCGCCCACGGCACGGTGACGCGGCACTACCGCGAGCACCAGAAGGGTAAGCCGACGTCGACGAACCCGATCGCGTCGATCTTCGCGTGGACGCAAGGGCTCAAGTACCGCGGCCAGTTCGACGGGACGCCCGACGTGGTGAAGTTCGCGGACGCGCTGGAGCGGGTCTGCGTCCAGACGGTCGAGAGCGGCAAGATGACGAAGGATCTCGCCGTGCTGATCGATGCCAAGGCGCCGTGGCTCACGACGGAGGCCTTCCTGGATGCGATCGACCAGGGCCTCCAGGCCGAGATGGCGAGATGGTAACGCTGCGATAGTCGCCCGGCGGCTGCGGGCGGCTGCGACTCCCCGCGGAGCTAGTGGGGCGCTACCGGCGGCGGCGGAGGGCGGCGATACCGACCAGCAGCACGCCGAAGCCGAGGGACGCGCTGCCGGTGCCGGTGCTCGAGCAACCGCCGCCGGCCGGAGCCGAGCCCTGCTCGCGGTCGCTTCCGCTGCCGGTGTCCGTATCGGTCGAGCCCGGGGCACCCGAGCCACCGTCGTCAGCGCCCGTGTAGCAGCTGTCCTTCGCGATGGTGCGGCCGGTGGTCTGCTCGATCCAGTGCATCACCTTGTCGGTCCGCACGTAGATGCCGCCGCCGCCGCACGCGGTCGCCGCGCCATCGACGCCGCGCGAGACGGCCGCGATCACGATCGTGCCGCGCGGGGTGTCGAGGTAGACCGGGCCGCCCGAGTCGCCAAAGCAGGAATCCTTGCCGTTGCCGCCGGCGACGAACTCGCCGCCGGGGGCGACGGCGGCCGTGCAGCCCTCGCTACCCATGCAGTCGGCGTCCACCACGGGCGCGCTCGCCTCGCGGAGGACGGTGTTCGCGGTCGCTCCGGCTGCATCGGTGGCGCCGAAGCCCACCAGGTGCACGTCCATGTTCGCGTGGAACGAGTCGAACGAGCAGCTCGTGCCGATGGGGCGGGGGTTCACGCCGGTGATCGGCGCGTTCAGCACCACCACGGCGATGTCGTAGGTCGTTGCCCAGTTCGGGTAGGCCGTGACGGACTTGATCGTCGCCGACTTGCCGCCCGCAGCGTTGTAGTCCGTCGTGTCGGCCACCACGCGCGTCAGGTCGGCGCCGGCGCAATGACCGGCCGTCAGGACCACGTCCGGCGCGATCAGCGTGCCGGTGCAAGAACCCTTGGTGCCGAGCACCGCCACGGCGTCTGGCCACTTGTGAGCCGGGGCTGCCGTACCGCCCACGACATCCGAGGTCTGCTCGTACGTGTTGGCGAGTGCGCTCCCCGCATTCAGCGCCACCGCGAGGGTCGCGATGAGGAGAGGCATGCGGGGCATGCTCGGTACTGGAGCAACCGCCGTACCGGGCCCGAGCGGGCGTCACCGGCGGCCGGCACCCGCGCCGGACCGCACGGGCGTGCTCTGGAACCCGAATTTCGACGTCGCGGCGATCACGCTGGTTGCCAGGCACGTGGCCAAGTGCTCGAACCGGCTACTGTTCTCGCCGGCTAGGTCGGTGGTGAGCGAGGCCGCTCGCTCCGGGTCGACCTGCGATGTTCTGCGAGTGCGCGGGCGCCGCTGGGCGACTTCGCCCGATGCGCGCGGCGTGTGTGCTGATCTGGCGGCCGGTGCGCGACTCCGACTACTTCGCGCGCGCGACCTCCAGGAATGAGGCGTCCGCTTGTCCCGTCGCCGGCCACGTCGCGCACGATCGCGACTTTCTTCGCCTTGGGCGGGTCGTCGCGCACCGCACGATAGCCCACGCGTTTTCCGTCGCGCAACTCGCCCGTGCGTTACGTTCGCGCACCGTGCAGCTCGCCGCGACCATCCGGGGCATGCGCTACGCCTTCACCGGCGTCAAGGAGGTGCTCGCGAAGGCGAACCCGCCCAAGAGCGGCGACGATCTCGCGGGAGTCTCGGCGCGCGACGCGGTCGAGCGGGTCGCGGCGCGGGCCGTCCTCGCCGACCTGACCCTGCGGGAGCTACGCGAGAACCCGGTCGTGCCGTACGAGCAGGACGAGCTCACCCGGCTCGTCGAGGACGAGCTCCACGAGCCCGCGTTTCGCGCCGTCGCGCACCTGACCGTGGGTCAGTTTCGCGAGTGGCTCCTCGATATCCGCACCACGGGTGCGACGCTGCGCTCGGTGGCGCCCGGGCTCACTCCGGAGATGGTCGCCGCGGCCGCGAAGCTCATGTCGAACTTCGACCTGATGACGGTCGGCGCGAAGTGCGAGGTCGTGGTCCGCGCCAACAACACGCTCGGGTTGCCGGGGCGCCTGTCGTCGCGCTGCCAGCCGAATCATCCGAGTGATGACGTGCAGGGCATCCTCGCGAGTGCGCGAGAGGGGCTCGCCTACGGCTGCGGGGATGCCGTGATCGGGATCAACCCCGCCACCGATACCGCCGAGTCCACCGCCGAGATCCTTCGCGTGATCGACGACCTGTGCAAGCGCAACGAGATCCCCACGCAGCACTGCGTGCTCTCCCACGTCACGGTGCAGATGAAGGCGCTCGAGCTCGGCTGCCCGATGGACCTCATGTTCCAGTCGGTCGCCGGCACCGAGCAGGCGAACGCTTCGTTCGGCATCAGCGCCGCGCTCCTCGACGACGCCTGGGCGCTGATCAAGCAGAAAGGCACGGCGAAGGGTCCCAATCGCATGTACTTCGAGAGCGGGCAGGGCTCCGCGCTGTCATCACAGAGCCACCATGGCGCCGACCAGGTCACGATCGAGGCCCGCTGCTATGGCCTCGCGCGCCGCTACGACCCGTTCCTCGTGAACACCGTGGTCGGCTTCATCGGTCCCGAGTACCTCGAGGATGGCCCGCAGATCTCGCGCGCCGCGCTCGAGGACCACTGCATGGGCAAGCTCATGGGCCTGCCGATGGGCTGCGACGCCTGCTTCACCTATCACGCGCGCATGACGCAGGACGAGCTCGAGAGCCTCAAGGTGCTGCTCGGCGTGGCCGGCTGCACGTACCTGATGTCGATGCCGGTCGGCGACGACATCATGCTCAACTACCAGTCCACGAGCTACCACGACATCGCGACGCTGCGCCGGCTGCTGCACAAGCGGCCCACGCCCGAGTTCGACGCCTGGCTGACCTCCCGCGGCATCTGGGCCGGTGATGGACCGGGCCCGCGCTTCGGCGACGTGTCCGCCGTTCGCTGATCGACCGGAGACCCTACCGGCTCACTGGATCGGCGCGGGCAGGGCCCAGAACGCGCTCATGTTCTGCGACGTGGAGTCCTGATCGGGCACCCAGTACGGAACCGAGCTCGGGTCCTCGCCCGTGCCGAGCTTCGACTTGTCGATCGCGGTGATCCACATCTGGCGCCGGTTCGTGCCCTTGGTTCCGACGCTGGCGTTCCCGTAGTCCTGGAACGAGTAGTAGATGAGCCAGTAGTACCCGCCCGCGTCGAACGGACCGAAGTTCGGCAGGTAGCAGCGCGGCAGCCCCTTGCACGCACGATCGAGCCTCTGCACGGTGCCCCCGGCGCGGCCGACGAGGAAGAGCGAGCCCGGATACTCCGTGCGGCCACTGGACGCGTTCGCCGAGCCGCGCGAGTTCGTCCCCGCGCCGTACGCGATGTAGTTCGAGTCGGGCGTCCAGGTCGGCCACGAGGGCGCCGCGAAGGCAGCCCCCGCCGCGGGGACGATCGGCGCGGCCGGACCGAACGCGTCCGGACCGGTGACGGGAATGATCGAGAGGTCGCCGCGGTCGTAGTCGACGGCCCAGGGTGCGACGGCCCCACCGAGCGTCACGTTGTCGATGAACGCGACCGCCGATCCGTCCGGCGACCACGAGGGATGGGCGGCGCCCGTCTGCGGCAGCGGCGTTCCGGTCGTCGCGATCGACACCGGGTTCTGCGGGTCGACGACGCGCAGCGACAGCCCCTCGTTGATCATCAGCCGCGTGGCGTCGGGGTTGAAGGTCGTGAACAGCTGCCGGTACGTCGAGTTGGCGACGAGCGGCGCGACGGTCGGTGCGGGGTTGCCCGTCCTCACCGCGTCGCTGCTCATGTCGAACACGGCGCCCTCGAGCCCGCCGCCCCACATGGAGCCCGCGAGGTAGCGGCCGTCGCGGCTCACGCTGTGACACGCGACGCAATGGTTGCCGTCGCCCGGGTTCGCCGGCGGCGCGGGAATGGCGGGCGCACGCCCCATCTCGTCGATGCGCTCCATGCGGCCGGCATCGAGGTGCCAGTAGTAGATGGCACCCGTCACCTGCGCGGACACGAGCTTCAGGCGAACGGGCGCACCGCCTTGCGCGCCCGTCGTGGCGTCCCAGTGGTCGACGGTGAGCGTCAGCGAGCCGCCTTCGAGGCTGTTCACCAGGGTCTGCCAGCCCGCGGCCGGCGGCGCGAAGTGCGAGCCGGGGGGCGCGGCGAGGATCGTGTCCTCCGTCGCGCCACCGGCGACGAGGCGCACCCGATAGAGATCGTCGGCACCCGTCAGCGCACCCTCCCACTGGACGTCGGGCGGCTTGGCGCTCGTCGGCACGACGGCCTGGTCGAGCGGGTACACGATCGCCTGCGACAGCGGCCCCGCGGGCGAGGCGTTACCGAACTGCCCGGCGGCCCCCGGATCGACGCCGTCGCCGAGCGTGGTGGTGTGTACCGTCACGATCACGGAGGTCGCGCCACTCTGGTCGTCGAACGTCGCGGTGACGCCGCCCTTGCCCGCCGCCACGCCGCTCGCGCTGAACTTCGCCGCGGCGAGCGAGCCGAGCCGAGCGCCGGGCTCGTCGAGCGAGAACACCGCGGCGGGGAGCGCCCCGACGGTGCCGTCCTCGTAGTGCCCGACAGCCGTGTAGTCGAGC
>JAYSYE010000189.1:0-6178 GCA_043716635.1 Deltaproteobacteria bacterium
CCGCTGATGGACGGCATGAACGTCGTCGGTGGGCTGTTCGGCGCGGGCAAGATGTTCCTGCCGCAGGTCGTGAAGAGCGCGCGGGTGATGAAGAAGGCGGTCGCGATCCTCGAGCCCCTGATGGACGCGGAGAAGAAGGCGAGCGGCATCACGACGGCGAAGGGCAAGATGGTCATCGCCACCGTGAAGGGCGACGTCCACGACATCGGCAAGAACATCGTGGCCGTGGTGCTGCGCTGCAACGGCTACGAGGTGAAGGACCTCGGCGTGATGGTGCCCATGCACGTGATCCTCGACGCGGCCATCGCGGAGAACGCGGATCTGGTCGGGTTGTCGGGCCTCATCACGCCGTCGCTCGACGAGATGATCAGCGTCGCCACCGAGATGACGCGTCGCGGGATGACGATGCCGCTGCTGATCGGCGGCGCCACCACCTCGGGCAAGCACACAGCCGTGAAGGTCGCGCCGCAGTACACGGGGCCGACGGTGCACGTGCCTGACGCGTCGCTCGCGGTGGGCGTGATGAACAAGCTGCTGTCGGCCGATCGCGCGAAGTACATCGACGACGTCCGGATCAAGCAGGATTCGACGCGCTCGGCGCACGCATCCGCGCAGAAGCGCCCGATGCTGACGCTCGAGGACGCGCGCCGGCGCAAGGCCGTGCTGCCATTCGACGCGACCACGATCACGCACCCCGAGTTCCTGGGCGTGCGCGATCTCGAGCTGCCGCTCACGGAGCTGGTGAAGTGGATCGACTGGTCGCCGTTCTTCCACACGTGGGAGCTCTCGGGGCGCTACCCCGCGATCCTCCAGGACCCGGTCAAGGGCGATGCGGCGCGCAAGGTATTCGCGGATGGCCAGGAGCTCCTCGCAAAGATCGTCAGCGAGGGGCTGCTCGTGGCGCGCGCCACGTACGGGTTCTTCCCCGCCGCATCCACCGCCGAGGACGAGGTCATCGTGTACTCGCCCGAGGCGACGGACCGCCACCACGAGATCGCGCGGTTCCCGTTCCCGCGTCAGCTCGAGGACAAGGACGTCTGCCTGTCGCTGGCGGACTTCATTGCGCCTCTGGGTACGGGCGACCTCGTGCCCATCACGGAGGTCGAGCGGGCGACGTTCGGCGTGCCACGCGACTACCTCGGCGCGTTCATTGTCACGGCAGGGCTCGGCACGGACGCGCTCGCGAGCATCTACGAGCGCGACCATGACGACTACACGGCGATCATGGTGAAGGCCCTCGCCGACCGGCTCGCCGAGGCCGCCGCGGAGTACCTGCACGCGCAGGCGCGGCGCGACTTCGGCTACGGCAAGACCGAGACGCTGTCGCGCGAGGACGTCCTCGCCGAGCGCTATCGCGGCATCCGCCCCGCGTTCGGCTACCCGGCCTGCCCCGCCCACGAGCCCAAGGGGACGCTGTTTGCCCTGCTCGACCATGCGGCCTTCCACGGTGTGACGCTCACCGAGTCGTTCGCGATGTACCCGACCGCCTCGGTGTCGGGCCTCTACTTCGCGCACCCCGACGCCCGCTACTTCTCGGCCTCGAAGCGCTAAGACCCGTCGGAATTCGGCGCGCGCCCTGTCATACTCCCGGGATCGCACGGGAACCTCGAGATAGCGACGGGCTCGCCGTCGGGGGAGGCCACGACCCGTTCGTCGGGACCATCCTCGATCGGCGGTACCGCATCGAAGCGCGCATCGCGGCCGGTGGCTTCGGGGCGATCTATCGCGCGGTGCACGTGCGATCGGCGATGGAGCTCGCCATCAAGGTGCTGCATCCCCGGCTGTCGGCGGACGCGCGGGTGGTCGCGCGATTCCGCCGCGAGGGCGCGGCGCTCACGAGCCTGCGCAGCCCGCACACGGTCACGACGTACGAGCTCGCGGAGGAGCCCGGCGGCCAGCTGTTCATCGTGATGGAGCTGCTGCACGGGCAGACGCTGCTCGAGCGCTTCACCGACGAGGGGCCGATGCCGTGGCGGCGCGTGGTCGCGATGGGGCGCGCGATCTGCGATGCCCTGAAGGAAGCCCACGCACTCGGCGTGGTGCATCGCGACCTCAAGCCCGCGAACATTCACCTGTCGCGCCGCGACGGCAACGACGACTACGTGAAGGTGCTCGATTTCGGGATCGCGAAGCTGCTGTCGGGGAGTGACCTCGGCGAGGCGAACAGCGAGGAGCTGACGAATCACAACGAGGTGATCGGCACGTTCGAGTACGTGTCGCCCGAGCAGATCGCGGGCGACTCCTACAGCGGGCGCAGCGACATCTACACGCTCGGCGTCGTGATGTACGAGATGATCACGGGGACCCGGCCGTTCGGGACGCTGACGGGGCCCGCGCTGATGGCCACGATCTTCAGCGAGGTCGCGTCGCCACCCTCGTCGAAGCTCCCCGGGCTCCCGCCGTCGATCGACCGGGTGCTCGTGAAGTGCCTGCAGCGCGCGCCCGACGATCGGTTCGCGAACGTCATGGAGCTCGCGGCGGCGCTCGATGCACTGCTCGCCGAGGACCCCACGGGCGAATCGGCCACGATCGCGACCGCACCGCTGGATCCGGCGCGGCTCCGGGATCTGGGGATGCTCGGCGATGGCGAGCCGACGCGCGCGATCGCGGTCAGCGAGATCACGCCGGCGCCGGTGACGGTGCGGCGGTTCGAGGACCCGGACGACTCGCTGACGGCGCCGCTGAACATCGGCATGCTGAGTCGCCGGAGCGAAGACTCGGAGGTCACGCGGCTCCCGCGGCCGGCGGGGCGGGCCGCGACCGCGCCCGCGCCGACCATGCGCCCACCGCTGGGCTCGCCGTCGCTGGCGCCTCCGATGCCGCAGCTGCCGCGGCCGGCCCGCGCCGCGACCGCGCCTCCCATTCCGCCGGCGCTGCCGCGCCCGCGCGTGCCCAGCCCCGTGCACGTGCCGCTGCCAGTCCCGATGCCGATGCCGATGCCGATGCCGATGCCGATGCCCGCGCCGTCCCCGGGCGTCGGACCCGCCCCGGCGCCGGCGACGCGACCGTCACAGCCCAGCCCGTTTGCGATGCAAGCGCCGGGGTTCAGCCCACCGTCGGGGGCGCGCCACGACGTCGCGCCGGTGTACGCGACGCACGAGGGGTGGCAGGCGCCGGCGCCGCACCGCGTCCCGCCGTCCGCGATGGTTCCCTCGGGGGCGGTGCTCGCAGCGGAGCGGGAGCGCAGGATCTTGCTGTGGGCCGCCGTTCTCGGCATCGCCATCCTGATCGGCGTGCTGCTCGCAGTCGCCGTGTAGGCTGCGGCGATGGGTACCGAGATCGAGCGCAAGTTCCTCGTCGACGTCGGGCGCTGGCAGCCGCGCGATGAGGGCACTCCATTCCGCCAGGGCTACCTCAGCTCGCACCCCGAGCGCACCGTGCGGGTGCGGCTCGAAGGCGACCGCGCGGTGCTCACGATCAAGGGCCTCACGCGCGGCATCTCGCGCACCGAGCTCGAGTACCCGGTCCCACGGGCGGACGCCGAGCAGATGCTCGCCGAGCTGTGCGAGCAACCCCTGATCGACAAGCATCGCCACGTCGAGGTCCACGCCGGCGTCACGTGGGAGATCGACGTGTTCCATGGCGCCAACGCCGGCCTCGTGATCGCCGAGGTCGAGCTCGAGTCGGACACCGCCGCCCCTGCCCTCCCACCATGGATCGGCCGCGACGTCTCGGCGGACCCGCGCTACTACAACGCGAACCTCGTCGCGCATCCGTACTCGCAGTGGCAGGCGCACGGCGACTGACCGCGGTCGCGCCTCGCGCGCGGATCGAAACGTCACCCGGCTGTCGTCGAACGCGTGTCGTCCGATCACGCGTGTCGCGCATCGTACTGACATGAAAACTCTCCTGTCCGTCGACGTCGTGCTCGCCGCCGTCCTTGCCACCGCTTCGCTCACCGGGTGCGCCCACACCGCGACCGGGGTTCACCCCATCAACGTCGCCGCCGTTCGCGCTTCGATCAAGTCCTCGATTGCAGCCGAGCCCGGCTCGGCCGGCTCGCGCACCATCTACTCTATGGGCGCGGTGTCATCCGAGCGCGCGACCATCTACACCGAGGCGGCCGACGGTCGCCGCGAGGAGGCGTGGGTGCAGTCGGGCAGCGGCTGGACACTCGAGGATTCGAAAGTCGTCGCGAAGCGCTAGCACAGCCATTGCGGCGGTCGGCCGTGCGCGATACTCCGAGCGCCATGGCCGGTGAATTGGTACGCGAGGTAGCGGGCGTCTCGCTGACGACGCAGAATCATTACGTCATCAAGCGGAAGTTCTGGTCCGTGTTCGAGCGCGTCTTCCGGGTCTTCACGGGCGACGGTCAGCTCTACATGTACGTGAAGCACCCGCTCATGAAGCTCCGCGAGGAGTTCATGGTCTACGAGGACGAGGCGCAGACGCGACCGATCCTCAAGGTGAAGAGCCAGCAGGTCATCGCGATCAACTTCTCGTACGAGGTCACGGACATCACGACCGGCCTGCTCCTCGGCACCGTCGAGAAGAAGGGCTTCGCGTCGATGTTTCGCGACAAGTTCATCATCAAGAACGCGACGGGCGAGGAGATCGGCTACGCGCAGGAGCAGGGCGCGTCGATCCTCCGTCGCTTCATCCCGATGATGACGTCGAAGCATGCGGTGTTCGCCGATGGCCAGCAGGCCGCGTGGATCCAGCAGCGCTTCCGCTTCTTCACGAAGGAGTTCGGCGTCACGCTCCAGCCGTCGAAGCTCGAGCCCCGCTTCGTGCTCGCCGTCGCCCTCCTCGCGCTCATGGCGGAAGCCAAGCGCGAGGACCGCAACTAGTTGGTGGAGCGCGCGTAGTCAGCGGTCGCCGAGGCCGTTCCGGCACAAGGGGGTCCCGAATGGCTACGCCATTCACCCTCCTAGTCGGGCCTGGAGCTGCGCGATCTGGCGCCGCGCGGCGGCCAGCTCGTCGCAGAGGCGGAGGATCACCTCGATCCCCGGCCACTCGATATCGAGATCGCGCCACAGCGTCTGCGCGACGAGCACGCGATTGATGTCGACCATCGCACCATCGTCGTCGCGCGGCTCGATGAAGCCCTCCTCCACGAGGCGGGCGATCAGCTCGTGATCGCCGTTCACCAGCTCGACGAGCATCTGGTAGGTGAAGCGTGCGCTCACAGCGTCACCGCCTCGCGCACTGGGGCGCTGTACGCGGCGGTCGCGGCCCGCAGCGCCTCCGCGAGCGCCTCGTCCGCGACGTCGGGCATCCGGACGTCGAGCTCCACGATCATGTCACCGCGCTGATCTTTCTTCGGCACGCCCTTGCCGCGCAGCCGCAGCTTCGCGTGGTTCTGTGAGCGGGGCGGGACCTTCAACATCACGACGCCCTCGAACGTCGGCACCTCGATGCTCGCGCCGGTGTACGCCTCGGCGAGCGTCACCGGCAGCGCGTAGTGCAGGTCGAGCCCCTCGCGCCGGAGCAGCGGATGCGGGGCCACCACCGTCTCGATGATCAGGTCACCCGCCGGCCCGCCGCCCGAGCCCGGCGCGCCCTTGCCCGGCACTCGAAGCGTCGATCCGGTGTCCGCGCCCTTCGGGATCCGGATGCGGACCGAGCCGTGCCCGGGGAGATCCGCCGTCATCTCGGCGCCCTCGATCGCCTGGCGCAGCTCGATCTGGACCGTCGCTGTCTGGTCCTGACCGCGTCGCGGACCGCGCGCCCGCGCCTGCCCACGGCCGCCCATGCCGTTGCCTCCCATGCCGGAAAAAAATTCGGTGAAGTCGAAGTCCACCGGCCCCTGCTGGTCGGCGAATCCCGAGCTGCGCTGCTGCTGGCGCTGGCCCTGCCACTTCGCGTACTCGCGGGCCTTGTCGGCGTCGAAGCCACCGCGCAGCGAGTCGTCGCCGAACTCGTCGTAGGCCTTGCGCTTCTTCTCGTCGCCGAGCACCTCGTACGCCGCCGAGATCGCCTTGAACTTGTCCTCGGCGGCCTGGTTGCCTGGGTTCACGTCGGGGTGGTGCTTGCGCGCGAGCTTGCGGTAGGCGGTGCGAATCGCGTCGCCGGTCGCGTCCTTCGCCACGCCGAGCACTTCGTAGGGACTGCGCGGAGGGGTCTCGGCCATCCCCGCGAACGTACCTCCGATCCCAGGACGACCTGCGCCGCCGGGGCCGCACAAGGGCTACCGAGCGGCCGGTCCGGTCCGGGCGGTCTGCAGCCATGGGCCGAC
>JAYSYE010000190.1:0-6178 GCA_043716635.1 Deltaproteobacteria bacterium
TTCCTCGTGGACGGGTTCTTCCCGGTCGTGGAGCGCGGGTCGATCGCGCAGCGGCGGCGCGGCGGCGGCCTGCGCGAGCTCGGGCTGCCGTACGCCCACGATCCCGCGATCACGCGTCACCTCGCCGAGTTCCTGTCGCGGCACGTCAAGCAGCCGACGGCGGTGCTGTTCAACGGCGGTGTGATGAAGGCGGCCGCCGTGCAGGCGCGCGTCGTCGAGCTGCTACGCGCGTGGTGCGGTGCGGGCGTCCGCGTGCTCGCGGGTGCGGATCTGGACCACGCGGTCGCCCTCGGCGCCGCCCACTACGGCCAGGTGCGCCGCGGCAAGGGCGTGCGCATCCGCGGGGGCACGGCCCGCGCGTATTACATCGGCATCGAGAGCGCGATGCCGGCGATCCCGGGATTCGCGCCGCCCGTGAAGGCGCTGTGCGTGGCGCCGCAGGGCCTCGAGGAGGGCTCGACGGTCGAGCTGCCCGACGACGAGCTCGGAGTGGTCGTGGGCGAGACCTCGTACTTCCGGTTCTTCTCGGCGCCGTCGCGCCCCGACGATGCCGCCGGGACGCTGCTCGACGTCGAGCCGGCCACCGGGCTCACGGAGCTCGATCCGGTCGAGAAGCTCGTCGCGGCGGAGGGTGGTCGCAAGCCGGGCGAGCTCGTACCCGTGCGCCTCGAGGCCCACGTCACCGAGGTCGGCACGCTCGAGCTGTGGTGCGTCGCGCGTGATGGCCAGGGCCGCTGGAAGCTGGAGTACTCGGTCCGCGAGAGGGAGTAACCCGGGGTACCGTCGCTGCATGGCGATGTCACCGCAGTATCAGCTGGCCCACCTGTTCCTGCCGAACATGGTGAAGCTCAAGGGCGCGGTGACCGTCGTGTCGGCGCTCGAGCGCAAGGACCTCATCTTCTTCGACCCGCTGTGGCAGCAGGCGTACGTCACGCACAACCCGTTCGTGTTCACGCAGACGCGCTCGCCGTTCCGGATCGGCATCATGACGCTGCCGCCACCCAAGGACATGGGCGAGTCGTACATGGCGGCGATCGTCGTCAAGGTCGGTGACCCGGCGTACGCGCGCTACTTCACGCTCGACATGGACTACGTGCTCGCGAAGTCCGCGTATCGCACCCTCCTGTGCGAGCGCGAGGGGCAGAAGCAGACGAAGCACCGCGAGGGTCCGGTGCTGACCGGGGACAACGCCACCGACACGTTCGCGTTCATGGACGCCGTGATGGCCGTGTGCGCGCCCGTGGGCATCACCAAGTAGTGGTCCCGTAGCGTTTTGTTAAGTCCCTTCCCTCGCCTCGACATTTTCGAGGATGGGGCAGGCTGGGACGCGCATGTGGATGATCGGAGTCGCGCTGCGGCGGCCCTGCACCTTCGTCGTCACGGCGATCGTGATCACGCTCGCGGGGCTCCGGTCGATCCGGCGGACGCCGACCGACATCTTTCCGAACATCGACATCCCGGTCGTCTCGGTGATCTGGAGCTACGGCGGGTTGCCGCCGCTGGAGATGGAGCGGCGGATCGTCAACAACTTCGAGCGCTTCGTGACCACGATCGTGAGCGACATCGACCACATGGAGTCGCAGTCGCTCACGGGGATCGCGGTGATCAAGATCTACCTGCAGCCGGGCGCGAACGTAGCCCAGACGATCGCGCAGATCAGCGCCGTCTCGCAGACCGCGGTGCGCTCGATGCCGACGGGGACGATTCCGCCGCTGATCCTGCAGTACAGCGCGACGATGCGCCGCAGGCGATCGCGGCGGCGGTGAAATCCGGCACGGCCGCGACGGTGACCGTGCGCGAGCTGCCGGGTCGCAAGTTCGCGGGCACGGTGACCCGGACGGCGGGCGCGCTCGACCCCACGCTGCACACGATGACGGTGGAGGTCCGCGTCCCGAACGCGGATCGCTCGCTCCTGCCTGGCATGTACGTGCAGGTCGCGCTCGACGTGCAGTCGGCGACGACCCTGGTCGAGATTCCCGCGACCGCGCTCGATCAGGATGCCGGCGGCCTGCGCGTCGCGACGGTCGATGCGCAGAGCACCGTGCACTACGTGCCGATCGTGATCGACCGCGACACCGGCGCGACGCTCCAGGTCTCGCAGGGCCTCACGCCGCAGTCGCGCGTGCTGCGGATCGCCATCCCGACGCTCGCCGAGGGCACGAAGGTCACGGTCGCCGCGCCGGCGGCACTGCCCGGGTCGGGCTCGGGCTCGGGTCGGTGACCACCGCCGACCTGCGTGCTCACGGTTGTGAGGCTGCTAGGCTGGGGCCATGATGTCGATGCCGCTCGAGACCGCGACCTTCGCCCTCGGTTGATTCTGGACCCCTGACGCCCGGTTCGGGTGTCTCCCGGGAATCGTGCGCACCCGCGTCGGGTACGCCGGCGGCGCGCACGCCGATCCGACCTATCACGACCTCGGCGACCACGCCGAGGCGTTCCAGCTCGACTTCGCTCCCGCACAGATCACCTACGAGGACCTGCTGACGCTGTTCTGGTCGAGCCATCAGCCGGCGCGGCCCGCGTATCGCTCGCAGTACATGGCGGCGGCGTTCCCGGGCTCGCCCGCGCAGCGCGAGATCGCCGACGCATCGCGCGCGCGGCTCGCGGCCGAGAAGCGGATCATGGTCGAGACGCCGGTGATGGCGGACGCGCGCTTCCATCGCGCAGAGGACTATCATCAGAAGTACTACCTCCGGCACGACGCCACGCTGATGCGCGAGCTCGAGGGCCTCTCGCCGTTCGAGCTGATCGAGTCGCCGGTCGCGGCGCGGCTCAACGGCTACGTCGCCGGGCACGGCTCGCTCGCCCAGCTCGACGCCGAGCGCGAGCGTCTCGCGCTGTCGCCTGCCGGCGCGGACTACCTCGAGAAGCT
The DNA here is from genome assembly GCA_043716635.1 of Deltaproteobacteria bacterium. GTDB lineage: Bacteria > Myxococcota_A > Polyangia > Haliangiales > Haliangiaceae > JABFXX01. The sequence continues at coordinate 2,873 of JAYSYE010000190.1, forward strand.
CGTGCGGTCGAAGGCGCGCCGTCGCGCGTGACCGGGCGCGCGGACCGGTGCGCTCCGAATCCGCGAGCTCTCGCAACTCCCTGTACCCGGGTACGCCCCGACCCACGCCAGACGTTCGCCGCCGAGGTCAGTTCGAATGCGACCCCGTGCAGAAACAAGTTGCGCATCCTGCTGTCGCGGCCGCGCTCTCCAAGCTCGCGGGGAGCTCCGCGGGCCGGAAGGAACTGATGGAGTCGGCCGCCGTTGCTGCAGCCGAGCTCAAGGGCCTCCGATCGCGCTCGCGGCGACGATTCGAAGACTCGTGACTTCGTTCAACGGTGGTCCGCAACATCACGCAGCGCGCGCGACGTGGTCGAGCCCCTGCGGCAGATGAAGCTCTACCACCACGCGCTCGACGAGCTGGCGCCGAAGTGCGCGAGCATGGAATCGCAGCTCGAGGCGTTCATCGCGACGAACGCGTCCGATCCGGACGGCGTCACGAGCATTCCTGCGTTCGCGCTGCAGCTGGGCACCCCTGTGGTCACCGGGATGGGGCTCGCCCACGACCGCGAGAAGACGATGTCTGCGCAAAAGGATGCCGTACAGCACTTCAGCAGCTCGGATGGTCCGTGGTCCGACGTGACGCGCGCGTATTCCGACGTCGCCGGGGGAATCTACACTTACTACAGCAACGGCCTGAGGAACCTGGACTCGGTGTGCGGTGACATCATGCGGGCGGCGTCGCATCCAAAGGTCCTGGTAGCCGTCGAACGGCTGAAGCGGAGCTCGTCGAATGACGCGACCCAGATCGACGCCGATGCCCAAAAGTGGATCAGCGACGCGAGGTCCACCTACCGCCTCGACTGTCAGTCGATGAAGGACATGTGGGACGCGTACTGCGCGGTCGATTTTGACCCGAGCGATGATGACGATCGTGACCTCTCGGTCGCCCAGTCGACTGCCTCGAGGCTGCAGAGCGACATGAGATCTGCCATGCAGCCGCTGCTCGACAAGCTGCCTGCGATCAGGCGCAGCGTCGAGCAACTGCTGACCAAGTCAGAGACGCGCGCGAGAGGCCAGCAGATCATGTCGCTCCTCGAGAAGGAGGACAGCCGACAGATGAGACTGAAAAGCAACGAAGTCTGGCGTGGCGTCAACAATCCAATGATCTACTTCGCGACCGAGTACGGGAAGCAGCGACACAAGGCGAAGTGGTCAGAGAATGGCTGCAAGGTCCCGGTGAGCGACAATGTGGACGCCAGGTTTCCTGGCAGCGGCAAGACCAAGCCCGACTGCATCGTGCCTGAAACCTGCTCGGTCATCGAGTTCAAGCCGAACAGTCCAACCGGAAAGACGGCAGGAGACCAAGCCGTGAGCGCCTGTTCCGGGATCGTAGCACCCTACTATAATAGAATGTGGAAATCCAACCAGCGGCCCCCTGAGGCGCTTGGAGGGCAAGTTGTAGTGGACATTCTTGCAGCCAAGTGTGTGAAAGGCGGGGACATCGCGCTGTCCGTAAGCTATCAGACGTATGACGTATGCAAGAGTCAATATGAGTGCATTCCAGACTGATCGCAGGTATGTCGGAGGATGGCTGCACTTGTCCACACTGACCATGGACTACGCAGCGGTGGCAGCGGCTGTATGCAAGCACGCAGCGGATCTCGAGCCACCCACGCAGCTCGTATGGTGGTCGTCTCAGACCCGCCGAGCCAAGTTCACAGTCAAAAAACTCCGCGAGTTGTTCGTCGATACGACGGTTGTGAATGTTTCGCTGTCGAGCGCGAATACAAACCGCAGCCATCAACATTACTCCCTACGTCCCACCTCCCCCGACCTCTCACCATCGTATGTCATACGAAACATATCCGTCCATTCGTTGAATGGCGACAACGCAATTCGTCGCCTGATCGATTTCTATCGCGAGCTGTGCGAAATTCTGCCCGTTGCGCAGGGGTTCGTCGGCTCGTTCGATCGTCCCGATTACTCTGGCTGTGAGCAACTATCCGGGTCGTTTACACCGCAGGATCTCGATCCCGAAACGAAGGCGCGGTTGCACGAGGACAACTTGCTCGTCGGCAGCTTCCCGACCAAGCTCCGGCGGATCTATCCGCTGACGATCGTGGGCGGGGTGATCGCCGAGCAGGTCCTGCCGCTCTTGCCGGCGTCCGATGCGACGGGATTTCCCGTGGTCACGCCGTTCGGTCACTGCAGCCTGATCCAGTTCTCGGAGACTCTCGGGGGCCCTCGTGATCCCGAGTTTCTCGACCGCACCCGGGAGGTCAGGCGGCTCCTGTGGCCCCACACGATCCAGAACCCCGCGGACGCTCTGGAGCTCGACGTGCCGTCGTCCCCACTTGCCTGAGTGGTCCCAGGAGCAGGACGGCGCTCGATCCGCACGCGCTCCGCTGGCCTTCGAATTCGGCCTGCGATACCGGAGGTCTGAACCATGAGATTTTAGCTGTACGTAGCGTTGCGATGTTGGCGACGGCTGGCTGCGGGCCTCCGATGGGTTGGCCTGGAGGATTTCGAAGCAGGGCCGAGGCTGCGCAGTCGGATCACTAGTGGGGTGAGCGGAGCGACGGGCCCGGGGCGAGCCCGGTCTCGAAGCATCGGACGACGCGGTCGATGGTGGCCGGTGGCGTTGACGCGGGCGCATGCAGGCCCATGACGCTCGACGCGATCCCAGGTGCCATCCCGAGGCCCGGCGTTCGGCGGACCAGCCCTCACCGCACGTGGATCCATCCAGCCCCGCACGACCGGACCGGCTGCGTCAGGGTCGAGGTCGTTCGTCGGGGCGAGTCGCCGGCTTCGAGCGCGCCACGGCGTGTGGCATCACGGGCAAGGTACCCCTGGCGTTTGGCGCACCACGGGCTCTACGAAGACAACGAGCGCATGTCTGGTGGCATCGGGGCGCCTGCTGAATCGTTGCGAGCCCGGGCTGCCCTGGCTGCCCTGGCTCCCCCGCAGTTCCCGGCGACCGGAGGCGCCGGCGGCGAGGGGATGCGGTACCAACGTGGGACGTGGCTGCGCGGTACCTGATCGGGATCGATCTCGGGACGACCAACTCCGCGGTCGCGGTGGTCGATACGGCGGCGGGCGACCCGCGCGTGCAGACGTTCGCGGTCCCCCAGCTCGTCGCACCCGGTGACGTGGCGGCGCGTCGGCAGCTGCCGTCGTTCGTGTACCTCGCGGGCGACGTCGATCTCGCGCCGCACGAGACGTCGCTGCCGTGGCGGCCGGTGGCCCGGACGGTCGTCGACCCGCAGGCGGCCACGAGTCGCGAGCTGCGGCCGGTCGTCGGGGAGCTCGCGCGCAGCCAGGGCG
>JAYSYE010000020.1:0-2547 GCA_043716635.1 Deltaproteobacteria bacterium
CCTGCCGGAAGGCACGGAGATGGTGATGCCGGGCGACAACATCAAGGTCGACGTCCAGCTGGTCTCGCCCATCGCTTGCGAGGCGGGTCTCCGCTTTGCTATCCGCGAAGGTGGTAAGACGGTCGGCGCCGGCGTCGTGACAGCGATCCTCGCCGAGCCCACCCCGGTGAAGAAGTAACTCGGAGCTCGTAGGAACCGCACATGACGACCCCACGCATTCGCATTCGCCTCAAGGCGTATGACCACAAGCTCCTCGATCAGTCGGCGGGCGAGATTGTCGAGACGGCCAAGCGCACGGGCGCGAAGATCGCCGGCCCGATTCCGCTGCCGACCAAGATCAACAAGTACTGCGTGCTGCGGTCGCCGCACACCGACAAGAAGTCGCGCGAGCAGTTCGAGATCCGCACCCACAAGCGGCTCCTCGACATCCTCGAGCCGACGCAGCAGACGCTCGACGCGCTGATGAAGCTCGACCTGAGCGCCGGCGTCGACGTCGAAATCAAGACCTAGAGATCGAAAGCCAGCCAGTCATGCCGAAGATCGAAGTCAAAAACCTCAGCGGTAAGGGCGTCGGGTCGATCGACCTCGACGACGCCGTGTTCGCTGCGCCGATCCACGAGCACCTCCTCTGGGAGGTCGTCAAGTGGCAGCTCGCGAAGCGCCGGTCTGGCACTGCCAGCACCAAGCGCATCGGCGAGGTGCGTGGTTCCACCAAGAAGGTGTGGAAGCAGAAGGGCACCGGCCAGGCGCGCCAGGGCTCCAAGCAGGCGCCGCACTGGGTCGGTGGGTCCTCGGTCTTCGGTCCGAAGCCGCGCGATTACGAGTACAACATGCCGCGCAAGGCGAAGAAGGCGGCCCTCCGGTCGGCCCTCTCGCTCCGCGTCTCGGAGAACAAGCTCGTCGTCGTCGACGCGTTCGTGACCGACGGCAAGACGAAGTCCGTGGCCGCCGCGATCGGCACCCTGGGCCTCAACCCGGCGAACCCGAAGAAGTTCCCGAAGATCCTCATCGTCGACGCGAAGGCCAACGGCGATCTCGTCCGCGGTGCGCGCAACCTCAAGAGCTCGCAGTGGCTCGCGCCCGAGGGCGTCAACGTGTACGACATCCTGCGCCACGAGCACATCGTGCTCACGCAGGCGGCCGTGAAGAGCCTCGAGACCGCCCTCGGCGATGCCGACGCGAGCGGAGAGTAAAACCCATGCGTGATGCACAATCGATCATCAAGCGCCCCCTCCTGACGGAGAAGAGCGCACGGCTCCGCGCCTCCGGTGGCGCGGCCACGGCTGCGGCCGAGGGCGAGAGCTACTCCCAGCAGGTCGTGTTCGAGGTCGCTCGCGACTCGAACAAGATCGAGATCCGCCGCGCCATCGAGACTCTGTTCAAGGTCGGCGTGAAGGATGTCCGCACGCTCGTCGTGCGCGGCAAGGTCAAGCGCATGGGCCGCTTCAGCGGTCAGCGCCCGTCCTGGAAGAAGGCGTTCGTGACGCTGAAGGCCGGCGACAATATCGAGTTCTTCGAGGGAGTCTAGGATGGCGATCAAGAAGTACAAGCCCACGTCGCCGGGTCGACGCGGGATGTCCTCGCAGGACTTTGGTGAGATCACCAAGGGCGAGCCCGAGAAGAGCCTGCTCGCTCACAAGACCGCGACCGCCGGCCGCAACAACCACGGCCGCATCACGTCGCGGTTCCGCGGCGGTGGTCACAAGCAGCGCTACCGCATCGTCGACTTCAAGCGCAGGAAGACGGGCGTCCCGGCCAACGTGCTCGCGATCGAGTACGACCCGAACCGCTCGGCTCGCCTCGCCCTGATCCAGTACCTGGACGGCGAGAAGGGCTACATCCTCGCGCCCGCGAAGCTCGTGGTCGGTGACCAGGTCGTGTCGGCGAACACCGCCGACATCAAGCCCGGCAACTCGCTGCCGCTCAAGTACATCCCGATCGGCACCGAGATCCACGCTGTGGAGCTCAAGGTCGGTCGCGGCGCCCAGGTCGGCCGCTCGGCCGGTACCCGCGTGACGCTGATGGCGAAGGAAGCTGATTGGGCCACGCTGCGCATGCCCTCGGGCGAGATGCGCCGCGTCCACATCGACTGCCGCGCCACCATCGGCACGATCGGGAACTCCGAGCACGCCAACATCCAGTGGGGCAAGGCCGGTCGTCGGCGCTGGAAGGGCATCCGTCCCCACCAGCGCGGCGTGTCCATGAACCCCGTCGATCACCCCATGGGTGGTGGCGAAGGTCGCTCGTCGGGTGGTCGTCACCCGTGCAGCCCGTGGGGCCAGAAGGCAAAGGGCCTCAAGACTCGTCACAACAAGCGCACGGATCAGTTCATCATCCGCCGTCGGAGCAAGTAGCAGATGCCGCGTTCAGTCAAAAAGGGTCCCTTCGTCGACGCATATCTTCCCAAGAAGATCGCGAACGCCGCCAAGGAGTCCAATCCCGCCAAGCGCGTCGTCTCGACGTTCTCTCGTCGCTCGACGATCACGCCGACCATGGTCGGCCTGACCATCGCCGTGCACAACGGTCGCAAGTTCATGCCGGTGTTCA
>JAYSYE010000191.1:0-1968 GCA_043716635.1 Deltaproteobacteria bacterium
GCGCGCCTCGAGGAGATGGGCCGCGATAGCCGCGAGCGCGTCGCAGCACGCTTCGCCCCGAGCCCGACGTTCGCCGTCGATTCGACCGTCGCCGTCTACGATCAGCTCCTGCGCGACGCAGGCATCGACACCGGGGCCGAGCCCGCGTGACCGGTCCGCTCGCCGAGGCGTACGACGTGGTGATCGTCGGCTCCGGGTTCGGCGGCGGCGCCGTCGCGCACGCGCTGTCGCACCGGGGGATTCGCACGCTGCTCGTCGAGCGTGGCATGTGGTCGGCCCGCGACGACGAGGACTGGAACGGCCAGTCGATCCTGCTCGCCGGGCGCTACCGCAGCGAGTCACCCGTCGCGATCGCGCAGTACGGCAAGGCCGCGAAGGACACCACGCCGAACGCCGTCGTCGGCGGCAACTCGATCTTCTTCGGGGGGGCGTCGCTGCGCCTGCGCGAGCTCGATTTCGCGACGTGGCCGATCACCTACGCAGAGCTCGAGCCCTGGTACGCGCGCGCCGAGGCGCTACTCGAGGTGCACGGCACCGCCGGCGAGGATCCGACCGGGCCGCCGCGGAGCACGCCGTATCCTGCGACCCCACCTCCGTTCTCCGAGCCGGCGCTTCGCATCTACGAGGGCGCGAAGGCCGCGGGCTTTCACCCGTTCCACGTCCCGACGGCGATCGACTACTCCGGCCGCCGCGGGGACGCGTGCATCCGCTGCAACACGTGCGATGGCTTCCCGTGCAAGGTCAGCGCGAAGAACGACGTGGCCGTCACGATGCTGGCACGTGCAGATGCCGCGCACCTGACGATCGTGGCGGGGGCGACGGCCTCGCGGGTGCTCCACGCGCACGGCCGCGCGACCGGTGTCGAGGTGATCGATCGCGCGACGGGGCAGCGTCACGAGGTCACCGCGCGCACGGTCGTGGTCGCAGCGGGGGCGATGCACACGCCGGCGCTGCTGCTGCGCAGTGGGCTGCAGGAGCACGATCGCTCGCAGCTCCTCGGCAAGAACCTCATGCGGCACTGCAACGCGATGATGGGCTACGTGTTCCCGTTCCAGACGAACCCGCAGGCCGTCAATCACAAGCAGATCTGCATCAGCGATCTGTACGAGCAGGAGCGCGCGACGACGCAGCGGGCGGTCGGCGTGATCCAGGACATGATGATGCCGCCCCCCGAGGTCGTACGCGTGATGGCGCCGGGCGGCTTTCGCTGGCTCGCCTACAAGTTTGCGGCCCGGATCCAGACGCTGATCTGCATCGCCGAGGACGAGCCGCAGGTGACGAACTTCGTCTCGCTCTCTTCCGACCGCGTCGATGCGCTCGGGCTGCCGGTGACGACGATCGCGCACGCGTACTCGGCCGCGGATCTGCACCGCCGCGACCTGCTCGTGGGCGCGGCGCGCAAGGTGATGCGCGCGGCCGGCGGCATGATCGGCAAGGTCCGCCTCGTGGATAGCTTCTCGCACGCCGTGGGCACCACCCGCTTCGGCACGGACGCCGCGACCTCCGTGCTCGATGTCGACTGCGCGCTCCACGGCGTGCCCAACGTGTTCGTCACGGACGGCAGCGTGATGCCCACGTCGGGTGGCGTGAACCCGAGCCTCACGATCACGGCGAATGCGCTGCGAGTGAGCGAGCGCATCGTCGCGCGCCTGTAGTAGCGTTCCCGCGCCGTGGGGGACACACAGCGCAGCGGGCGGAAGCATGTCGTGCTCACGCACGAGTTCTTCCCCTATCGCGGCGGCATCGCGACGTGGGTCGAGGAGCTCGCGACGGCGGCGGTTGGCCTTGGCTTCGACATCGAGGTCTGGTGTCCGGCGAGCCCGGAGCTCGCGAGCCGCACGTTCGCGTTCCCGGTCCGGCAGCTGCCGGTCCCCGGAGGGCAGAAGCTGCGCAGCCAGCTCGCGCTCGCGCGGTATCTGCGCGCGCATCGCGCGGACTGGGAGCACGCCGAGATCCTGCTGCCCGAGC
>JAYSYE010000192.1:0-1954 GCA_043716635.1 Deltaproteobacteria bacterium
GACCTCAAGGCCATCGCGAAGGGCTACCGCCCTCGCTATGCGTACGTAGCCGCCCTCGTGAGCAGGGTGCTCGTGGCCGATCTGGACCGTGTGATGACGGTCGAGAAACGCGTGGTCGCGGACTGGATCCGGACGGCGGGCTGGGCGACCGACCAGGAAGCTCGGTCCTTTGCGATGGCGCTCGGCCGGAAGCGCACGCGGTTCGCATTCCCGGACGACTTCACGAAGCTCGCGCGCCCCCTCCAAGTTCGGCTCGCCGACAAGCACGGCAAGGACACTCTCGAGGGGCAAGGACTGCGCGCGCTGCGCGAGATCCGCATCCAGGCATTGCCTGGCTGGGACGCGACACGGGTCGAATTGTTGTTCTGGTTCATCCGGAACGAACACGAAAACGCGTCAAACGAACCCGACTGGCCGAGCCTGCTCGACAAATGGTTGGCCTTGTTGCCCTCCGACGGTCGGTTCGTGAGCGTCGACGGACAGGTGACTTCACTGGGGCGCCTCAGCGCAGACGAGTATGTCCACAGCGACGTGCTCGATCTCGATCACCTCTCGGGCCCCACGTAAGATCCGCTCGCGGCCTCGGGACGGCATTCCGGGGCGAGCGTGAAGCCGAGCCACCGAGCGCCACGGCCGCCGCAACCCCGTGTTACACCGCCCGAGGCGACATGACGGCTCGCACGTGGATGAGGCTTGCTTGCGTGGTGGTGGCCTGCGGGACCGCGTGCTCGGACCCGCCGCCGAGCGTGTACCCGACCCAGGCTGCCTACGTCGAGGACAACGCCGCCGCCCCGCGCGACCTCCTCGAGATCCGCGTCGCGAAGCAGCCGGACCTCAGTGGTCCCTTCGAGATCGACGCGGATGGGAAGATCGCGTTCCCGCATCTCGGCGTCCTCGAGATCGGCGGCAAGTCTCCGATCGCGATCGGCCAGCTCATCCAGGCCGGCCTCGCCGACGGCTGGCTCCGCGACCCCGAGGTCACCGTCCTCATCAAGGAGCGCCGCTCGAAGCGGGTGTCCGTCTTCGGTGAGGTGCGCAAGGGCGCCGTGATGCAGTACCTCGACGGGATGACCATCAGCCAGGCCATCGCCGACGCGGGCGGGTTCACGCCGCGCGCGTGGGAGAACGCCGTCAAGGTCACGCGCCGCGTCGGCACGAACGCCCAGGAGTTCACCGTGCCCGTGAACAGCATCGCCAACGGCAAGGCCGCGCCGTTCTACATGCGCCCCGGGGACTCCGTGTTCGTTCCCAAGAGCCGAATGTAACGAGGGCTGCATGGGGATGCGGGGTCGCGATCGAGTTGCGCTCGCGGGGTGTGCAGCGGCGCTGTTCTGGTCGACCCTCGCCCTGGGCGGTGCCACGCGATGGGCTGCGCTCGGCGGCGCATTGCTCTCGCTCGTCGCGGCCGCGGCATTCGTCACTTCGCGGCGAGTCCCGACCCGCTGGTCGCCACTGCTCGTCCTGCTCGCGATCGCGACGACGCTCACCGCACTCCAGCTCCTGCCGCTACCGGCCCCGCTCGCCCGCGTCCTCGCGCACGCGAAGCTCGATCTCGTCGTCGATAATGCCAGGGCCTGGGGCGAGTCCGCGCCCGCCTTCGTCACCGCGTCGTACGACCCGCCGGCCACGCTGCTCGAGCTCGTGAAGCTCGGCGGGTACGCGGCCCTCGCGTTCGCGGCCCTGCGGCTCGCCGCGCAGTCCAGCGGGCGGCGGCTCCTCGCCATGGCGGTGGTCGGTGCCGGCCTCGCCGTCGCGCTCGTCGCCCTCGTTCACGCCATCGTCGGCGCGACCCACATCTACGGCCTCGTGGTCTCCCCGACCCACGCCTCGTTGCTCACCCCGCTCATCAACGAGAACCACCTCGCGAGCCTGATGGCGCTCGCCGCCCCGGTCGCGCTCGGGCTCGTGGTCAGCAGCGAGGGGGTGCGCCGGCTCGGCTTCCTCGCCGCGCTCG
>JAYSYE010000193.1:0-6124 GCA_043716635.1 Deltaproteobacteria bacterium
CGTTCCCGCGGCGCTCGCCCGGATCGGGCAGCACCGGCGGTGGTGCGTGCGGCATGCCGTGAAGCGTGCGCTCGTCCAGAACCCGGCGATGCCGCTCGCGGATGCGATCCGCATCGCGACCACACTCCGCGCCGCCGAGCTCTCGGAGCTCGCCGCCGATGCCTCGCTTCCGGCACCGCTGCGCGAGCACGCCGCCCAGCTCGGCGCGGCATCCCGCAAGCGCCCCCATCACTGAACGCCGCCGTCGCCGTCGCCGCCCTCGAGCCACCGCCGCCGTGGGTCGTCGGGACCCGCTCGACTTACGACTCGCCGCCGGCCGGCTTCTTGCGGCGACGAACCACGACCTCTTCCCACTCGCCGTTGTCATCGGCCGAGGCGCTCGACGCGCTCTTCTCGAGCTGGCCGCCCGCGCGCTTCGCGGAGAGTGACTTCACCGGCGAGTCGTCGTCGTCGGCATCGGTGTCCTCGACCTTGGAGGCACGCTTGAAGTTCTTGATGCTGCGACCCAGCGCATCGCCGATGCCGGGGAGCTTGTTGGCGCCGAACACCACGAGCACGATCAGCAAGATAACGAGCAGCTCGGGGATGCCAGGCATGGGCGGAGAGTAGCACCCCAATTCCCGTCGCGAAAACTTGGTTCGGGCACGACGCGGTGCCTATGTTCGGGGCATGCGACGCCCGGCCGCAGGATGGCTCGTTCGTGCGACCACGCTCGCACTCGCGGGGTTCACCGCGTTCGCCGCGCAGGCGCACGCCGACCCGACCGAAGACGATTCGACCGTCGCTGCCGGGGTGCAATCTGCCCCGCCGGTCCTGCCCGCGGTGCCCGTGCTCCACCAGGAGCTCGACGGCCGGCGCGCCGTGCGCGGCTGCGCGGTGGGCGCGACCTGTGTCGATGACGCGAGCTCGGTTCTCCACGAGTTCGAGGTCTCGCGGTTCCCGCCGCCTGGGACCGACCCGTGGATCGGCGAGCGCACCCCGTCGACGCGCAGCCACCTCGAGGCCGGCCCCAACCGCGTCGTGAGCAAGCCGAGCGAGCTGCGGCCCGACGCGCCGTGGCTCGACACGCTGGTGATGCCCGACATCCCGATGCGCTGGAGCCAGCGACTCGCCGACTACCTGGTCTTCTACAAGGAAGATCCGCGCGGTCGGAACATCATGAAGGGCTGGCTCGTCGCGCAGGGCCGCTACAAGGACATGATCCTCGCGAACCTCCGCAAGGCGAAGCTGCCGGAGGACCTGCTCTACGTCGCGATGATCGAGTCGTCCTACGACCCGGCGGATTCGTCGGGTGCGGGCGCGTTGGGCCTGTGGCAGTTCATGCCGGAGGGCTCGACGATCTACGGGCTTCGCCGCGATCGCTGGGTGGACGAGCGGCGCGATCCGCTGCGCTCGACGATCGCGCAGATGGATTACTTCAAGGACCTGTTCCAGCGCTTCGGCGAGTGGCACCTCGCGCTCGCCGCGTTCAACGTCGGCTACGGCGCGGTGCTCAAGTCGATCGCTCGCTACAACACCAACGACTACTACCAGCTCTGCGAGTACGAAAACGCGATCCCGTGGGAGACGTGCTGGTACTCGCCCAAGGTCATGGCGGCGGCGATCGTCGGGCGCAATCGCGCGGCGTTCGGGTTCGACAAGCTCGAGGTGTTGCCGGCAGAGCAGTGGGACGAGGTCGCGGTGCCGGGGTCGATCTCGCTCGGGATCATCGCGCGCGCGGCGGGGGCGACCGTCGACGAGATCCAGCGGCTCAACCCGCAGCTGCAGCGGGGGCGGACGCCGCCGGGCGAGGTCGGGTACGTGGTGCGGGTCCCGGTCGGCAAGCGCGCCGAGTCCGAGCGCCGGCTCGCGGAGCTGCAGTCGCAATGGGATGGCTACGATGCGTATGTCGTGGCGCACGGCGAGCGCTTCGAGGATGTGGCGACCACGTTCGGCTGCTCGACGAGCACGCTGAAGAAACTGAACGACGTGCAGCACGAGTCGGAGGTGCAGGGCGGGACGGTGCTCGTGGTGCCGCGGATCAGCGCGGAGGCGCGCGCGAAGAATCAGGCGCGCGCGAAGTCGAAGCTGATGGCGTCGGGGATCGACGCCAAGGAGGGCGAGTCACTGCTGGTGCCGGTGCCCGACAAGGACGTCGTGGTGAAGGGAAAGCGGCGCGTGTTCTATCGCGTGGTCACGGGCGACACGCTGCGGACGGTGGCCGCGGCGTTCGGGGTGGAGCGCAGCGAGCTGATCGCCTGGAACGGGCTCGACACCGGCGCCGCGGTGCACCCGAAGATGGTGCTGATGGTGTGGGTCGCGCCGAAGTTCGATGCGGACCGTCACCACGTCGCGCTGCTCGACGAGGCCGGGATCCAGGTCGTGACGCGCGGATCGGCGGAGCACATGGATCTCGCGGAGGAGCGGACCGGGCGCGTGCGGCTCGAGTACGTGGCGACGAAGAAGGAGAAGCTCGAGGACATCGCGAAGCGCTACGGCATGGGCTCGCACGACCTCGCGCGCATCAACCGGATCTCGTACGACAAGACCCTCGCGAAGGGCGACAAGATCATCGTGTACCAGGTGGTCGATCCGTCGCGCTCCGAGCGCGCCGAGGCCCAGTGGAAGGCGACCCCGAAGGCGCGCCGCGGCAAGACGGCGGGCACGGCGCCCGCGACGTCGACCGCGAGTCTCGATGCGGACGCGAAGCCGAAGGCGGCAGCGGGTGTGACGCCCGCCACGCACGGCACGCGCGACGCGCATGACGCGGATGACGCGCAAGACGTGCCCACGCACACGGATCACCCGGCTGTTGATGCGGATTCAGCCGCGGACGAGTCAGGAGATGCCAACGACTCCGGCCCTGTCACGTCGCCCTCCCATATAAGGTGACGCCATGAAGCGCCTCGCGTCCCTCGTCCTCGCCTCCGCCTTCGCCCTCTCCGCCTGCGGCGGCGACGACTCCGGCGACGGAACCACCGACTCTGCCGCGATCGACGCGCCCGTCACCGCCGACGCCCGCCCGATCGACGCGCCCCCGGGCGTCGATGCGCCCCCCGCGACGTCGCGGGTCGTGGAAGTGCCGTGCCCGGCGACGCCCGATGCAACGGTCGTCACGAGTGGCGGCTCCGGCACGAGCGCGTCATTTTCACCGATGGCGGTTTCCATCAGGGTAAACGGGATCGTGAAGTTTACGATGACGGCCTCCCACAGCGTCATTCCCTCGGCCCCGACGACCGACCAGGGTCTGAAGGTGGACTTCAGCGCGACCAAGTGTCTCCAGTTCACGGCCACTGACACGTTCCACTACGAGTGTTTCCCGCACGGTTTCAAGGGCACTATCATGGTTAACTAGCTGTCACTCGGGGTTGAGTGTCGCGGTCGCTACCGCTACGTCGAGGATCGAACCAAGACTTGTCTATACCGTGCCATCGCGCGTCACGATTCGAGCCTGTCCGCCGCTACCGCCGCCACCGCGGTACGGGCCCCGACATTGACTCGACGCCGGGTAGCAAATGCTTGTGTTAGATGAGACGCAGCCGGACGTCGGCGGGACGAGCCGCCTGCGCCGCCTGAGAAATACATACATGCAGCACCGACCGCGACGTCTGCCCACGATTGGACCGTCGGCGCCCAAGCTGCCGCAACCGCCGCCAGCGCCGCCATTCTCTACGATGCCGCTTCCGCCGCTCACGACAACAGTCGGCGCTTGACCGCGATGGGATTGCCGCTGCTGTTCTCGATGAGACCGAGGTCCGTGTCGATCCGCGAGCCGGATGGGATCACGACGTCGGGCTGCGTCGCGCTATCCTCGAGCGCAGGCTTGAGCCCGTTCGACGGCGTGAACGTCGCGCAGCGCGCCCCCGAGCTGGCGCAACCGAGTGCACAGGACTCCTGGACCGTACCGTTGCCGGTGGCGTCGCAGCTCGAGAGCGTATCGTTCGAGCAGCCAAGAACGGCCCCGGGCTCGCACTGGGTCTTGCAGCCGGCCGCGTCGTCACAGCCCAGCGCGCACGGCGTCGATTCGTAACCGTTGCCCGACACCGAGCAGGTCAGGGCCGCCGAACCGTCGCAGGCCTTGAAGTCGCCGGCAGTGCAGGCGACCGCAATGCACTGGCCGGGTTCACCACTGATGACACCGCTGGTGTCGCAGTACGGAGATTCGGGGTTGCTACATGTGCCGTCCGGTCAGATCGCGTCGGGATTTGGCTTCGTGCACGCAGCTACGGCGAGGAGACTCAGCAGAGCGAGACGGCCGATCATGCGAGCGACCGTACCAGATTCGTCATGGAGGCTCGGATGCACGTCGGCTGGTGCAGCGTGGGTAGAAGGATACCCGAGGCCTCCGAGGTTCGAGTGGCCCGAGCGCGGAGCCGCGAGCGGGTGGCAGGGGGCGCGGTAGCGAGCATGCGGCGCGATTTCTCGTGGGGGCCCGCAACCGGGTGCGCGCGCGGCCGACACCGGGCGCATGACGCGCGATTACGAGGAGCGGGGACCGACCCGGGCATACGTCTCGGCGAGTCCGCAGCCGGTGCGGGCGGACTCCGGGCCGGCGGCGGCGCGGGGCCCGACGCTCGCGGAGCTCGCCGTGGATGCGGTCGACCTCCTCGAAGCAGAGGTGAGCGCCGCGGAGGAAGCCTACCAGGCCCTGCCGACCACGGCGGTCGGCTGGCACGAGGCGCGCGAGACCTTCCGCGCGAGTCTCGTGGCAGCGAACGACAAGATCGACAAGCGGTTCCTGGCGGCCGCATCAGGACCGCTCGGCGCGCGTCGCAGCGCGGCGCAGCGGCGGCTGGAGGAGCTCTCTGCCGCCGAGCATTCCCTGCGCATCCCGGCGGCTGCCCCCGCGCCCGGACCGGTCGCTCACAGCAGCGAGCCCGCTAACCCAGCGCCGGGCCCTTCGTCACAGCCGGAGCCCGAGTACCGGGGCGTGGCCCTCGACGGAGTGACCAGCCCGATCGCAACGGCGCCGGCCGGTCGCTACCACGCGGCCGATTATCTCTACCGGCATGGGCCGATGGCCTGGGCGCAGGTCCGCGACTACCTGCATCACGTCGCGTGGCCCGACCTCGCGGAGCGGTTCGCCTGGACGTCGGAGCCGAGGTTCGTCGGCGTGGTGCTCGAGTCCATGCGAGAGCGGTTCGACAACTGGGAGTCGCAGGCCGTGATCGAGGCGCTGTATCCCGGCGATCCGTATGCGCTGGTCGACATGTTGCGAGTCCAGGACGCACGCTGGGTCGATACCATCGGCACGGGTCTCGGACGCATGTTCCAGCAGGCGCTGATCGCCTCGCTTCGCCGCATGGTTCCTCGCCTCGTCGAGACCACCGATGCATTGCGCGGGGACCGGGCGGTCGCTGCAGCCGACCTGATCCTCACGGCGCCGATGGACCAGTACGTGGCTCGCGCGCTGACCGCCGATGCGGTCGCCGCCACGCGCGCGCGGACCGGCCCGCCGGTCGCGCCGCAGCCGGCCCCGACCCTCCGGCCGGTGACCATCGAGTGGGTCGGCGAGTCCGACCCGGCGCTCTGGAACTGGGTCCGCACCGAGCGCCCGGACGCGACGGTGGAAGAAGTGGCAGCCGCGATCTTCGCCTACGCGGCGCCGCAGCTCCACGGCATCAGCCCGTCCGTGTTCGCCTACGGGATCGTGGCCGCGCCACCCCTCTTCGCGCTCCCGAAGACCTGGGCTCTGCAGCTACCCGAGGCGCGGAACCTCGCGTCCCCCGAGGCGCTGGCGGCTGCCGCGGGCGCCGCAGACGCCGCGGGTGCCAGCGCGGAGCTCGGCGTGAGGAATGTCGCCGCAGTCGCGTCGAGCAGCTTGGCCGACGAGGTGGCGATCGCGCAGGCCTCGGCGCAAGCAACCACCGTGCTCGCTCCCGCCCACCTCTCGGACCGGTTCACGAGCTGCGGTCTGCAGCTCGATGCGATCGCGCCGCTGCTGAAGCCGTGGGGACTGGACACCCGACTTCTGCCAACGATGGCGTTCGACGCGCGCCAGGCATTCGCGGCCACGGGCATGAGCGACCGCGAGCGCGCTGCCTGGTCGAACGTTGCCGTCGGCCAGGGCGTCCGCCTGTTCGAGATCGCGGGAGCGGTCGCGAAGTTGCCGGCTGTCCGCGCGACGCAGGATCCCGCGGACCCG
>JAYSYE010000194.1:0-6102 GCA_043716635.1 Deltaproteobacteria bacterium
GGGCACGGTTATTGCTGGCACTGGCACCGTGACTGCCAAGGTTGTCTATCGCGTGCTCCAGGCGGAGGTTCCCGATCGGCCAGCGCTCCTCGAGCGTGACGAGTTCCGGTACGGCGCCAAGATCCTCTACGCCTGCGGGCCGGCGCCCATCGAGCCGGTCCAGGTCGACGGCGTGGTGCTGCACTCCACGCTAGATGACGCCCAGTACTTCATCGGGACCTCGAATCCGCTGCTCGATCACCTGGGCGCGTTCCGGAAGATCGAGCACGACAAGTTCTTCGAGGCCGAGCTGGTCCGGGCGGCCGCCCCCGAGGCGTACGCGCGCACGGAGCTGGTCAGCCGCGTCTGGCCGCTCACCTCCCACGTCGAGCTCACGGGGGTGGAGGCCGACGCGCGCCTCACCGAGCTCGAGCACGCGATGAAGCAGCGGTATCCCGGTGGCTTCGTGCTCAAGCCGCTGTCCAGCTTCTCGACCGATGGTCAGTTCCCGTCGGAGCGGACGCCATTCGTGCCGCTCTACGCCGCCTTCCTCGTCGAGGCCAAGCCGGAGATGGCGCGTCTCAAGGAGGAGCGCGCGGACGAGGTCGATGCGCACCTGGAGCTGAAGAAGCTGCCCTCGTACATGGGCCGCATCCTCGACGCCGTCCTGCACGAGCCCGAGACGGTGATGATCCAGGAGCGGCTGGACATCGCGATGGTGGATGGCGTGGTCGACGAGTACCGCGTGCACGTGGTGGACGGCGAGATCCTCGATGGCGCGACCGAGCACCGGTGGAACAGCTACCGGTCGCTCGTTCCGGAGCGCGTCCAGGCCGCCGAGGACCTCGTCCGGTCGGTGATCCAGCGCCTGCCCGCGCCGTACAACGTGCTCACGTACGGCGCGGATGTCGTGCGGCTGAACGACGGGTCGATGCGGTTCATGGAGGCGAATCCCGGCTGGGAGTCGCAGTACTTCTACGCCGAGTACGACGTCTGGGTCGCGAACCTCCTCGCAGCGCGCTACGCCGGTGCTCCGACCGAGCTCCTCGGGCGCTTCAGTCGCTTCCAGCGCGCTCGCTCGATCCCCACCAAGCTCGGACACCTGCGGCAGCTGCTCGCACACCGCGCGTTGAACGACCCCGATGGCGACCGGTCCTCCGTGACCGAGCTACTCGCCCAGGCTGCCCACGTATTGATGTCCGTGATCTCGCGCGCAACGAAGCCCGATCGGGACCTGCTGCTCGCCGCGATCGCGGACTTCAAGCTCGAGGAGTACCTCTCGCACGAGGAGCTGAGCGAGCTGCGCGAGTGCCAGCCGCCGACGACGGCGGCCACGACCGCCTGATCGATCATCATCACGCGGCCCGCTCGAACTTCCACTTGAGCGCCACGATCAGCAGCAGCATGCCGAGCATCAGCACGTTGGTCACGACGACCGCGCGCGCCTCCTTGACGACCCCGTACGCGAGCCACGTGGCCGAGTTCGCGATCAACAGCAGCACGGTCGGCAGCGATAGATCCGCCGCCGAGCGCGTCCGCAGGATCTTCACGAGCTGCGGCAGGAACGCGAGGGACGCGAAGATCGCCCCCAGCACTCCGAGCACCATCTCCGCCGTCATCACGCGCCGTCCGAGGCCGTACTCACGGATCGTTCGCGTCCCAGTAATCGACCTCGGCCTGCACGACCGACGAGAGATCCTCGCCGCCGCCGCCCTTCACCGCCCACAGGTAGTCGGTGAAGAAGTTGTTACGCGTGCGCGTGGTGCCCGCCTGCGGGAGGTCCGCGAGGATCTTCTCCGCGGTCAGCTCCGTGCCGCCGTGCTGATGGCACCCGATGCAGTTGGTCGACGCGTTGTTGGCGCCCTCCTCGATGTACGGGTTGGAGCACCAGGACGGCGCGCCCACGCCGCCGTGGACGGCCGCGAGTGCATCGCCGAGCGAGCCCGCGAAGCCACCCCGCGGATCCGGATCCCGCTCGACGTAGGACGAGACCACGCACATCTTGTAGTTGCGCCACGGCCCCGTCAGCGCCGCGACCGCGCCGGGCCGGTCGGCGCCGAAGTCCGTGTCGGGATCCGGTGACCACCACAGCGTGATCCACATCCAGTGGTCGAGCTCCTTCGACATGATGTGCAGCGCGGGCATCCGGAAGCGCTGCTGCGTGCCGGGAATCTCCACCGTGTAGATCGCGTCCGCACGCGGATCCGCCGCACCGTCGGCGTTCCACTCGGCCCGCGACGCGAGCCGCGACGCCATGCGCGGACCCGACGTATCGAACACGGGCAGGAGCTCGCTGGCGAGCTGCCGCACCCAGTCCGCCTTCACCAGCACGGCGTCGCGCGGCATCGGCGTCCCGAGGCACGCGGGCGCCACGACATCCGCCGTCGTGTACTCGACGGTGACCGTGACGGTCGACGTCTCCGCCGCCCCGAACACCGCGACGTACACCGGCCCGCCGCCCGCGATCGTGCAGCGCTCCGCGCTCGAGCTCCCGCTCGATTTGCAATCGTACTGCGCGGCGTCCGGCGCCTCGCCGCGACGGACGTAGAGATCCGCATCCCCATCGCCGCTCAGCGACACCACGACCTGGCCACCGTCCGCCGCCTGGTACGGCCCGAGCTCGTGCCAGCCGCACTTCGCCACCGCCATCGCGTCGGTCTCCTCGACGCGCCGTCCCGGCGTCATCGGATCGGCGGCGAACGCATCCGGCGCCGGCACCAGGCGACACTGATGCATCGGCTCGTAGCTCGAGAGCAGATGCCCCATCGCGCCGGGGCTGTAGCCGACGCGCGAGGCCCCGCCGACCCCCGCCGCGAGCTCACCCTTGGTGATCGTCGCGAGATAGTCGAGGTAGCGCTGCTCCGGCCACTCCGGGATGGCATCGAGCGCGGTCGCATTCCACGCGAGACCCGCGGCCGGGTCGATCGCGGCGCGGGCCCGTCGCCCGGCCGGCGCCAGCCCGCGATAGAGGTGCTTGAACACCCGGTCGAAGTCCTCGCGCGCGTACCACGTGTGCCACGCGGGGATGCTGGGCTGTCCGGTCCCCGGACCCGAGCCGGGGAAGTTCGCGGCGAGCCGTGACTCGCCGAGCGGCACCGGCGCGAGCACTTTCGCGACGACCTCCCAGGCCGCCGCCCGCCGCGCCGCGATCGAGCTCTCGAGCTCCAGATCGCGCGCCGCGAGCCCCGCGTCTGCCACGTACGGCGCGGCGGCTCCGATGATCTTGCGATCCTGCACCGTGGCCGCGCTGGTCGCGGTGCCGGTGCCGTGACCGACCCCGCTGCCCGTTCCCGCGGCCGCCGGTCCCGGCGGAAGCGCGCACGCCGCGGTCTTGTCGGGCTCGTCGCCCCCGCAGCCCACGGCGCCCAGCGCGATCGCAACCGCCGCACTGACACTGGCGAGCCGGTACATCACCACGCTCGACTATAGCCCGAGCGCGGCGTCGCTGCCGATGACGTATTCCTTGTTGGTCGTCTTGTCGCGCACCTGGAAGTAGATCCAGCCGTCCGAGCGGAAGTGCGGGTACAGCGCGTACTGGCCAGCGTGCATCGTGGTGATCCGCGTGCGTGCCCCGGTCGCCAGGTTGATCAGCTGGATGTTCGAGCTGCCCTTCTCGAGGATGGCCTTGAACGCCGGGTCATCCGCCGACGCGTAGCCGAGCTCGGCGTAGTCGGCAGGCGTCACGTAGTGGTGCGTCACCATGAACTTTTCGTCGAACGAGATGGCCGGCTTCGCGCCCTGCACGCAGTAGCGCGCGACCTCCGGGGTGGTGATGTCGTAGCTCGTGCCGTTCGGCGTCGCGGTGACCTTCCGGAGCACGTAGCCGAGGTGACCGCTCTCGTTGCCGAAGCGGCTCACGACCAGCTTGCTCGACGGCGACAGCACGCTGTCACCCTCGTACGGGCTGTTCGTGGTGACGCTCGGCTTCCCCGTGTACTTCGCGCCGTCGTAGAGCATCGGCGTGATCTTGATCTGCGCGGTCTGCGCGAATGCCGCGCTCGGGTCACGCGTCACCGCGCCGCTCGGGTTGTCGCTCGTGAACTGGCTGTTGATGGCGAAGTAGTCGCCGCCGTTGAGGCCCGCCGCGAGGTGCTGGTACAGGCCGACGTTGCCGACCGTGCCGCACTGCGGCTCGCTGAAGTTGATGCGATCCGGGTTCGACGTCAGCAGGCCCATCGAGCAGAACCCCGCGCCGATCGGCGTGCCCATGAACACCCAGCCGCGGTTGTCCGGGAAGAAGCCCGGGTCGTAGCTCGCCTGGACCTTGATGTTCTTCTTCGACTGGAGATCCGAGATCACGGCGCCGTCGCCGCCCGTCGCGCCGTTCGCCACGAAGCGACCATCCGGCGAGCTGCGCATCCAGAAGAACGTGTTGAAGTCGAGCTCGGAGAGCACGCGGAGCGTTCCGGCGTGCGTCCAGCCCGCGCCGTAGCTCTTCGTCTTCGCATCGGGGAGCGACGTCAGGCACTGCGCCGGGTTCGTCGCCGAACCGCAGCCATACATCGCGAGACCCGCGGTGCGGTTCGCCGCGCTCCAGCCCTGCGTCGCCATCTGCGCGACGTGCTGCGCCACGGCCGGCGTGATGTTCGGCGTGCACGACGTCGGGCCAGTGTCCGGCGCGATGTAGTCCGTCATCTTCGGCAGCCCGCGCACGAACCACTCCGCGATGATGTCGAGCTCGGCCTGCGCGAAGCGCGGGTGGTTGCCCTTCGGCATCGAGACGCGGCCCTTGAACTTGCCGTACTCGAGCGCCCACGTGTCCGCCGTGTTCCCGTTCTCGCCGGCCGGGAACGCCTGCTTGAACGTGTCCTGGAAGAACCCGAGGTGCGCGGCTGCCGCGAAGATGCCGAGCTTGGCGGGCGAGTACGGCGAGTCCGCGCGACCCGGCTCCATCCGCATGCAGTCGACGATCTCCTTGGCGGGGCGCGCGTTGCCGCCGGCGCCGGGAGCCGTGTAGTTCATCTTGACCGTGACCTTGGCCTGGCCAAAGCCCTTCACGCCCACCCAGAACTTCGCGGGCCCCATCGCGTTGTAGTCACCGGCGAGGCAGTTCTCGTTCGCCGTGCCGCTGTAGGGCCGGCAGTCGTAGATCTGCTCCGTCGCCGCTTCGCCGCGCTTCACGTAGAGGTCCGCGTCGCCGGTGCCCGTCATGTGCACCTCGAAGTGACCGCCCACGCCGACCTCGTACGGGCCGTACGAGTTGAAGTCGTTCGCGGCGAGCGCGACATCCGCCTTCGTATCTTCCTTCGCCACGCCCGCGCCGCCCTCGGCGAGGCACGTGCCGAGCGCGGTGTCGGTCTTCTCCTGCCAGTCGCGCAGCGTGGTCTGGTTCGGCGCGTGACACTCCGCGCACTGCTGCGTCGGCGCCGCCTTGTTCATGCCGAGGAGCGTCGTCGCCTGCTTCGCGAGCTCGGCGTCCGCGAGCGTGACCGGGTTGCGCAGCTTGCCGCCGCCGGTGCCGTCGCCGCCGACCGTGGTCGGGATGTCCTTCCACACGCAGCCCGGCGCCGTGTTGTTCGCGCCGCACGCCTGGATGAAGTCGAGGGCCTTCTTGTACTCCGAGCTGTCCCACTGCGCGTCGGCCGTGAACGTCACGTCCGTCGGCATCCAGTACTTGCGGTGCGCTTCCTTGAACGCGGTGGTCGTGATGCCCGACCATGACGAGTCCGTCCCCTCGAGGCGCGACAGCCACGCGTCCGACCAGCGGCCCGCGCCCATGCGGTGGCACTTGAGACACGCGTTGGCCTCCGGCGAGACGAGCTCCTTGTGCATGCGCCAGCCCTGGCCCTGCGCATTGACGAGCGCGTACGGCGTGTCGAGCGCGCCGAGCGCGAGGTCCGGATCGATGCCCATCTTCGGCACGACCTCGCGGCCCGCCGCGTCCTTCGCGCCGTCGATCCACGGCGTGTGGATGAACGCGTCGGCGTCGTGACAATCGCTGCACTGGATGCCGCTGCCGAGGCCGCCCTGGACGCCGCTCCACAGGTTCGCCGACTTCTCCTTGTCGGCCGGGTGCGGGACCGTCGCGCCGTCGGTCTTCGAGTACAGCGCGTTCTGGAAGAAGCACGTCTTGCCGGTGAACGGGTTGTGCCCGATCATCGCGATGTCGTTGAACTGGTCCGA
>JAYSYE010000195.1:0-6092 GCA_043716635.1 Deltaproteobacteria bacterium
CGACCTCGACGAAGCACGGACCTGCATCGACGTCGTCTACCTGCCCTGAATCATCAGCGTCGCGCGGTCGTCAACGGGTTCTGGACGACGCGCGACCACGCTCGCGCGCAACCGGCCTCGACCGACACGACGCTCGCCCGTGACGACACCTTCGAGCAGGTCGAGACGGTAGGCTCTTCTCATGATGAGGTTCACGCCGGGGTCGCGATCGATGTTGCTGGTGAGCGCAATGGTTGGCGCGTGCAGTAACGGCAACACCAGCATGTCGGCGCCGTCGGTCGCGTTGGCAACACAGCTAGCGCCCGTCATCGCGTCGCCGGCACGCTGGGAACCGGCGCGCACCTACGCGGTGATAGCCGGCGTGCTGTCGTGGCGAGACCCCGCGCTGCCGCCGTTTTCCCCCGAAGAACGAAAAGATCAGGAGCTGTACGACGTGCTCGGTGCTCGCGGCGTGCCGGCCGCTCAACGCGTGCTGCTGCTCGACGACGCTGCCACCGCGCCGGCCGTGCTCGCGGCCATCACCACCGTGGCCGGCAAGGCGCCCGCGGGCTCGACGCTGCTGGTGTACTTCGCCGGCCACGGCACCAAGGGCGCCGACGGTGGCATCGTGTTCGCGACCGCCGACACCAACACCAAAGACCTCGCCAGCACCGGGCTGCACCTCGACGCGCTGGCCCCGCAGATCATGTCGGCATTCCCACGCGGCCGCGTGCTCTTGCTGGCCGACTGTTGCTACTCAGGCGCCCTGTGCGCGGTGGCCGGCCAGCTCGCCGCCGGCGGCCTCGAGGCGCTGGCGCTGACCTCGGCCGACGCCACCAACACGTCGACCGGCAGCTGGATCTTCACGCAGACCCTCATCGATGCGCTGCGCGGTGACGCCCTCGACGATCACGATGCCGACGGCGCGATCCGCGTCGACGAGCTGGTGGCCGAAGCGCGCGACGCCATGAAGCACCGCGAAGGCCAGCGCTTTGCGTACGTCAACCACGGCGTCCCGGCCGCGCTGGTGCTGGCCGACACCGCGCCATGCGAGGGCTGCGCACCGAGCACGCCGACCACGCCGTTCGCACGCGGTGCCTACGTGCTGGCTCCGCGCGACGGACGAACCGTGCCGGCGCGCGTCGTCGGTGCCAGCGGCGTCACCGGCGACGACCTGCAGGTGACGTTCTACGACTACAGCCACGCCGTCGCCGCCGTCGTCGCGCGCACCGCCGTGAGCACCGCTGCCCCGCCCAGCTATCCCGTCGGCACCCACCTCGACGTCACCTGGCAAGGCCGCACGTGGCAAGCCGATGTGGTCAAGGTCGCCGACGGCTTTCACTTCATCACCTACCCTGGCTGGCCCGCGATCTGGGACGAATGGGTATCGGCCGACCGCATCGTCGGCCTCCACGAGTAACCGCTCGACGCCCGCCTACCAGTTGAGCGTGTACTGCATGCCGTGCCCGATGCGCTCGGAGAACTGGCGCACCTGCCGCGCCGCCATCTTCTCGCTGAGCGACACCGGGATCAGCGAGGTCAGCGCCGGGCCGATGCCCGAGCTGCTGTCGGCGTCGCGCCAGCGCTCGTGCGCGGGCGCGTAATGGACCACGGCGTCGCGCTTGCCGGCCTTCGCGAGCAAGTCGTACAGGTCGCGGAACAAGATGAACGCGGTGTCGTTGGCATTGCGCGCCCAGTCGGCAACCGGCAAGAAATCAATGAGGTGGATGAGCTGGTAGTTGAGCTGAACGAATAAGTCCTTGCCCGACAGCGTGATGGCCTCGTTGTCGATCACGCGGCGCAGCTTGATCGACTTCAGGTCATCGAGCCGGCCCAGGTTTGCGCGCAGCTCGGCACGCATCGGCAGGTCGTACAGCAGCCGCAACACCGACGGGAACGCCTCGACGTGGCGCCAGTCGTGCTCGCTCAGCAGCCCGCGCAGCGCCGGGATCTTGGCCGCCGGCATCGCGAACGTGTTGGTGCCGGTGCCCAGGATCGAATGCAGCAACATCACCAGCGCGGACTGCGTCGGGTAGTGCAGCGCTGCGTACTCGAAGCCGAAGTACAGATGATCGAGGAACGAGCCGTCGGCGTGTTCGACGTCGAAGTCGCATTCATCGACCATGAAGCGCAGCAGGTCGGGCTCGATCGGCGGCAAGCGGCGACGGTCCTCGATCGCCTGGTAGGCGCGCTCGATGTCGCGCGCCGCACGCTCGGTCCACAGCGGCTCCTTGCCGATGCGGGTTCGCATGATGTAGCGCGGCAGGCGACCGCTGAGCGTGTTGAAGATGGTGCGCCCGAGATCGAATCCGGGAATCGGCGCCACCTTCACCTCACCGCGGTGGTCGAGGCCGCCCGCGTGGGCGATGGCGGCCTTGCGTTGCAGGCTGGGGACGGGGCGCGTGGCAGCATGCTGCGACATCGCGTCGAGCGTCGCACGCCCGGCGTCGTTGTCACGCGTTGGCGAGCGGAAGTGCCGCATCGGCCATCGCGCGAACGCGGCGACACTCCGGCACCATCCTGGGCGGTATGGCGAATCGAATTCGTGTCCAATAGCGCCGATGGCAGTGTCCGACGGCATCGACCGCGTGATCGGGTGGCTCAAGTGGCCGCTGGCGATCGTGAGCCTGGTGTTCCTACCCGGCGTCGTCTACGCGCTGGCGTTCGTCCTGCGCGACGTCGTGCACCGGCCGCCGCCCGTGCTGCCCGTGCTCGGCGGTGCCGCTGCATTCCTCGTCGTGTGGCTGGCGATCCTTCGCCCGCGCCGGTCGTTGCACTTCCTGGTGACGCTCGAGCACGAGCTCACGCACGCCCTGTTCGCGGTGCTCACCCTGCATCGGGTCGCCGGCCTTGGCGCCGCGGTCCGGACCGGCGGGCACGCGCGCTATGAAGGGCGCGGCAACTGGCTGATCGCGATCGCGCCGTTCGTCTTTCCCACGTTCACGCTGATCGTCGTCGTGATCTCGATCTTGCTCCGCGAGCACCGCATCCTCGGCGTGCTGCTCGGGATCACGCTCGCGTGGAACCTCATCGGCAACTGGGCGCCGACCCACCGCCACCACGGCGATCACCGCGAGGTCGGCATCATTTTCGGGTTCCTGTTCGTCACCTGCGCGAGCTTGCTCGTGCTCGGCATCGTCCTCGCGCACGCCACCCAGGCGCGCTCGCTCACCGCCCACCTCGCCCACGTCCGCGGCCCCACCACCGCCTTCTTCGGCTGGCTTGTCAGGCTGATCGGTTAGTCGCCGCGCGGCTCACGGCACTTTCAGCTGACACGCCACGGCCGCCTGCCAGTCGCTCGACGACGCGACGCAAGTAAGGCTCGCGTCATGACGCATGAGGTCCTCGTCGTTCTTCCGGGCCACACCGTTCTTCCGGTTATGAACACGCCGATCATGTCGCCGTGTGAGACGACGTCCGCAATGCGCGCACCCGTCGCTCTACTTCGGCAGCTATCGTGATTGTGCCTTCGACAAGTGCGCAATCGACGTCAACGTGCCCGTCGCACGCACTGCGGTTGCGGTGTGCGAGCGCCACCGCGGGTCGCACGGGCCTCGCCGGCCTGGAAGCCGACGGTTCGGCTGTCGCCTGGCGTTCTCGCCGTGGTACGCTCGAGTCTTGCGGCGCGCCACGGCTCTCCTGATCGGCGTCCTCGGTGGGTGCAGCAGCGACGCCGCGCCCGCGGCCGACGCTGCCCCGCTCGCGTGCCCAGGCGACATGAAGGTCCCTGACGGGGGTGTCCTCGCATGTGCGATCACCTGCGACGGCCCCAACGTCGGGTTCTTCGCGGGCCGCGGCACCGATGCCCACGGCTTCCCGCACGACATCACGGCCACGGGCACGGTCACCGTGTTCCGCGGTGACATGAGTCTCAAGGCGACGGATCAGCCTACCCTGTTCCTCGGCGCGCACTGCGACGGGGTTCCCTGCGATGCGCTCGCGGTCGGGACCTTCGAGGCAGCTTGGCAGATTTACTGGGAGGTTCACGCGCTGAGCTCGGGCGGCGGCACGATCATCGTCGACGAGGTGAGCCCGTGCGTGGCCGGGCGGTTCGACCTCTCGGAAACTAGGCCGTCGACCGACGGCCATCTCGGTGGCTGGTTCCGGCTGCCGTCCAGCTGACGGCGCCGCTCCCCCCGCGTCCGATCCGGCTCATCGGGCGAGGTCTACCGATGCCGCGCGCAGCTCGAGCACGGCAGCCATCGCTTCGTCGCACGTGGCCCGGATCTGCTCGGGCGGCTGTACAAACCCGCCGCGACCCCGGTCGGGCCAGCCATCGGGACGCAGCTCGATCGTGTAGGACCGTGCCCTCGCCTCTCCGTACATCCAGTCCGTCATCGTCCCCGCGGCCGGGAAGAGCTCGACGCCCTGCATCAGCTTGTACGTCGCCTGGTGAGTGGCATAGATCGCGGACGTCATCCGGTCGCCGATGGCGGCGAGCCGGTCGCGATCTGGCGCCGGCGTCGACGTGTGGTTCCACGGGAACAGCACGAGCTGCGAGTACGTGTGGAAGTCGATGTGGAGAGCAATCCCCTCGCGCTCGACGAGGTCCCGCAGCGCCCTCGTCTCGGGCTCCGAGAAGGCGTACTCGCCGCGATAGGTCTCCGCGCGCTTGCTGCCGCTCGAACCACCTCCGCCCCACGCGACCGAGAAGTTCCGGTTGAGGTCCACGCCATACCCGCCGCGGCGGTTCTTGCGCCAGTAGCGGTCCGTGCTCCACGTGTACTGATACCCATCGGGGTTGACCACCGGCACGACCCACAGCTCGGTGTGGTCGACGAAGTCGCGCACCGCGGGATCGCGGTCGTAGTCGTGGACCAGCCGATCCGCGACGCACATCGTCGACATGGTCGCCAGCCACTCGCGGGCGTGCTGCGTGCCATCGATCAACATGCGCGTGCGGTCGGTAGCGCGCTCGCCGATCCGTAGCGCCCAGAGCGGACGTCCATCGCTGGAGGCGCCGATCGCGTGGCGTTCCCGCGTCGTCCCATCGCTGCCAACCGCGGCGGCAGAGCCGGCGAGCCCGATCGCGTCACCACGCGTGGGCCGAGGCCAAAACGCCGTGGAACCGGGTAGTGTGACGTCGCCGCGGCGGGATCAGCGTCGCGAGCCGACGGCACCAGGTGGGTCCGTCGGTGACCCACGAGGTGCGGCCAAAGGGATCGGGGCGTCGAAGTGGTACTCGACGCGGCCATCGGGACGCGTGGTCAGGCGGTCGGCCGAGATCAAGGGCCTGAGCACGTAGCGAACGAGCCGCTCGAGCGCGGATCGGTCGGCGGCATCGACGGCGGTGTCGGCAGGAAGGGAGAAGCCCTCGATGAACGCGCAGCGCCGGCGCGACGCGGAGGTTCGCGGTGGAGGCTCGGCAAGCGACATCGGTCGCTGCACGGCCTCGGCCTGGGCGTAGGCCAGCGCGTCGGGCTCGTCGTCGACCGCATCGCCGTCGCGACGCGCGAGCAGGCGGCGGATCGTTCCCACGATGCGCGCAGTCGCCCGTCATCCCCGCGGCGAGCCTCGTCCGCAGGAAGCCCTGATCAATCACAAGGCTGGGCAGGTGTCCGTACTACCTTCTTCAGCACACCTCAAATCTGCCTTTCCTTCCTGTTTGGCCGTCGACGAAGTCTATGACTCTGCCGCTCGTGCGCCGTCAGTGTTGAGTTCAGTGCGCCATGAGGCGCGGGTGACCAAACTCACCACCGCCCGCGAACACCCGCCCAACACACATATGCGCGCCATCTTCAGTCACAGGCTCATGTGAACTTTCAATCCAAACGACAATAAGTCTCTCGGCACCGTATCCCCACGGAACAGATTCTCAAATCGCCCACGCGCCGAGGCCAAACGAACACACCGAGGACCCTACAAACAACCAGTCTACTGAGCCCTGGAAAGCGAGCGCATACCCGTCGCGATCCACACTGCCAAGCCACTTGGCCGACGAACTCGTTCCGCTCGTCCCAAGGCCGATGCCTATCGACAGTGTTAGTCGCGAAAAGTCGAGGCACAATCTGGCGCACTTCTTGTCGGCATTCCATAGCGGAAATACGCTTAAACCCGCCATGAAGCTTCCGTACTCACGGACACGGCCCGACGTCCCAGTATCGATTCCGGAA
>JAYSYE010000196.1:0-6084 GCA_043716635.1 Deltaproteobacteria bacterium
CGCAGGCCGCGGCGGTGCAGGGAGACCTCGATCCTTCGATCGGCGTCATCGGCACGGCACCCGCGGCGAGCAACCGCCCGACCGGTGGCATCTGCCTGACGCCGAACAACGGCGACGAGATCACCGTTCGCATCGACAACCTCGGCGCGGGGCACTCGTGGCCGAGCGGCGCGTCGCACGATCGCCGCACGTGGCTCGAGGTGATCGCCTACGACGCGAGCGGGGCCGTCGTGTTCTCGTCGGGGATCGTCCCGGACCGCGTGGACCCCGAGGCCATCGCCGATCCGAATCTGCTCGCGTTCTACGACCGCGCGAAGAAGACGGACGGCACGCCGGCGCACTTCTTCTACGACGTGGCGAGCACGAACCCGCAGGTGCTGAAGGCGGCGATCACGCTCGACCGCAACGATCCCGCGTTCGATCACTCGGTGACGAAGGTGTTCTCCGTGCCCGGGCTACGCGGCAGGATCGATCGCATCACGACGCGCGTGCTCGTGCGGCCGTTCCCGTTCGCGACGCTGCAGGATCTGGTCGACTCCGGGGACCTCGACCCGGCCGTCCTCGATCGCGTCCCGACACTCTCCGTGGGCGGCGCCGCCAAGACGTGGACCGCGGCGACTCAGACCACCGACGGAACTCACTGCAACCGGTTCCCGTAGGCCGGGCGGTCCACGCTTCGCGTGGTTTCGCCCGGCACAAGGGGGTCCCGATGGGCTACGCCCATCACCCTCCTAGCGGTGGGCCGTCAGCTCGGCAGGCAGAACTTGAAGACGGCCTGGTCGCGGACAGTGTCCGCCGCGGTCGCGCCGAGCGTGATCTCCCAGACGCCGGGCATCCAGAGGTTCACCGGTGCGAGCTCGTACTCGCCCGGAGTGCCCGTCGGCGTGATGTCGACCTGGACGTTGGAGTGGTGCTGGTGCAGCGGCATGAACGAGTCGACGTCGAGCGTCGCCCCGTCGAGCGGCGCGCTGCCGCTCGAGACGTGCAGCAGCCAGGTGTTGTCGCCGCGCGACGGCGGCGCGGGGTCGGCGGCCATCAGCACGAACGTGTAGTGCCCGCCAGTGCCGGGCTTGGACAGCCCGACCACGAACTCGTCGTGGGGCGCCAGCGTCGCGCAGTCGACGGTCTCGTTGGTCGCATCCGTCCCGTCGGTGGCGTTGCCACCGCCGCAGGCGGTCGCGCCCGCGACGGCGGTTGCCACGGCAGCGACCCGCGTGGCCAGACGCGTGAACAGCCGCAGGCCACGGGACTCGCGAGCGGACAGGTGATTGCAGCGCATCGAGGACTCCTACGAGGCAGCGGACGGCAGGCTACGACCGTACCCCACAGAGCAGTACGACGGTCTCCTTGCTTTGGCCCAGCCCGCTGGGGATGCCCGTGTAGGCGACGCGCGCGATCGCGTCTCCGCTCGGCAGCAGGGTCACCTCGCGGAGCTGCGCACCCGGCCGCAAGTACGCGGTAACCGTCGTCTTTCCGGACGGCCCGGCGCCCGTGACGGACTCCACCTGGAGCTGCAGCGCGAACTTTCGCAGGAGGGGTTCGTTCGGCCCGGCCGTGACGCGGAGGGCCCGTCGTTGCACCACGCGCGTCGACAGCATCCAGGCATCGGGAGTGGAGAGCTCGAGCGGGGTCAACGTGGGGGCGATCGCGGCGATCCGCGCGCGGATCTCGACGCTCGAGGTGACCGGCTCGTACCAGGAGTGCAGGGGCACGAGGTGTCCCTGTCGCGGCCCCTGGAGGTAGAGCCGGTACAGGATGGGAGCGTCGTCCTCGTCGAGCTCCTCCAGCACGTACGCGACGCCCTCGGACGCGGCGACGCCGAGCACGCTCATCGAGTGGCTGGTGCTCGCGCCCTCCTCGGCGGTGCACGCCGTACCGATCATGAAGCCGAGCGACGACCGCAGCGTGGGCATCGGCGCGTGGCGATGCAGATATGCATGCGCGAGGGCGCGCTGCGTCCGCCGCGTGCGCGCGAGCGCCAGCAGCGTGGCATGCGATGGGACGATCGCGGGGACTCTCGGAGGTGTCGACATGGGCGCGGCCTCGGCTCTCACAGCTAGAACGCTCGGCGCGCGAAAGAGTTGCACCCGATCGCCCTCCGGAATTTCTTCGTAACAACTCTGGTTAGGCAGCCCAGGTCACGGTGCGACGTACGTAACCGTTGTCACGATCGCGCGCGCGTCGGTCGTCGTCCAGGTCCCGGTGCGGCGGCCGTTCGCCATGGCGCCCGCCTCCGTGACGCCTGCACGCACCCGCTCCCAGGGCCCTGCGAGCACACCGTCGATGTACGTCGCGGTCACGGTGCCGCCGTCCCCGGTGCGCGTGATCCACGTGCCCGTCCGGGCCCCCGCGGCGTACTGGCCGGTGACGGCCGGCTTGCCATCCCGGTACTCGGTGTAAGCCCCGGTCGGGGCTCCGTCGGCGTAGGTCGCGTGGAGTGAGAGCGCGCCACCGGCGTACTTCTTCACGGTGCCATCGAGTCGCCCGTGCTCCCAGTGCTGCTCGAGGATCGGCGTGCCGCTCGCGGTGCGCTCCATCCACAGGCCGTGCCTGTCGCCCGCCCGGTACATCCCCTCGACCGTCGCGCGCCCGCCCGGCGTGAGCTCGCGGTACGGGCCGTCCTCGAGCCCCGCCACGAACGACTGCTCGGACGCGACCTTGCCGTTCCAGTAGAACGTCTTCAGGACCCCGCTCCCCGCGCTCAGCGTGCTGCGTCCGATCTCGTTGCCCTTGCGATCGAGGTAGACGAACGCGCCGTCGGGCATGCCCGCCGCATACGTGCCGGTGAACGTGACCTTGCCCTCGTCGCGCTCGATCCACGTGCCATCCCGCTTGCCGGCCACGTACGCGCCCTCGCGCTCCTTGTTCTTGTAGCGATCGAACCACGTCCACGCGCCGGTGCGCTTGCCATGCGCGTAGTGACCGACGAGCCGGGGGATCCGGAGCGAGCGCCACTCGATGAACGGACCGTGCAAGTGGCCCTGGTCGTCGTACGTGGACTCCGCGATCTTGGTGCCCTGCTGCCAGATTCGCCGCACTCCGATGCGGACACCGCGCGCGAACGCCTCCTCGACCCGGATGGTTCCGACCGTGCCGGTCACGTGCGGCCCATCGAGCACGCCCGCGACGTACCGCCCGCTCGCGACCACACTCCCGTCGGCCTCGTAGATCGTCTGCACGCCCGCGCGCACGCCGCCCTCGAGCTGGGTCGCGCTGTAGCGCGGGCCGGCCTCGCGCCAGCGCACGAGCGTGCCGGTACCGGCGACCAGCTCGTACTCGCCGAGCACCGCGCCCATCGGGCCGAGTTGCCGCCAGTGGCCGTCGGGCTGGCCCGCCCGGTACGCGCCGCTCTCGGCGATCGCGCCGCCGGGGAAGTGGCGTATCCACGTGCCGTCGAGCGCGCCACCCGAGTAGTGGCTCTCGATCTCGACGGTGCCGTCGGGGAACAGCGTGATCGCGTTGCCATCGCGGGTGCCGTCGGGTCGCGTACAGGCCCACGTCGGATCGCGATCCGGCGCGGCGAGCGGTGCCGTGCCGGGCTTGCAGGCGAGCCGCGATGGGGGCGGGATCGGCCCGGCGTCAGGCACCACGACAGGAGCGACCGCAGTGAGCACCGGCGCGGCGCCGGCCGGTGCGCGCTGAGCCTCGCCGGGGCCCGAGCCGCACGCACCACACGCACTCGCAACCACCGCGCCCCACACCGCCATCGTCGCCGCCGTACGAAGCACGCCTCATTCTGCCACGGCCGAACGCGAGGCCGCCTATTCTCGGCTCGATGGCATCACGCGCATGGTTCGTCCCACTCCTGCTGACCCTCGGTGTTCTGGCGTCGACCGCGGGTACCGCCGAGGCACGCCGCGGTCGACGTAGCTTCGGCGGCAGCCAGTACCACGCCAACGGCACGTTCGGCCTGGGCCTCGAGCTCGGCGCCCCGTCGGGGCTCAACGCGAAGTACTTCCTCAGCGACACGACCGCGCTGAACTTCGGCATCGGCGCGGACGGCTACGGCTACGGCTACCGCGATGGCGTCTCGTTCTACCTCGACTACCTGTGGCACCCGGTGTTGCTCGCCAGCACGCCGGCATTCCAGCTCCCGCTGTACGTCGGCATCGGCGGCCGGCTGTGGAGCTTCAACGACAATCGGTACAACGACGACGGGCTCGCGCTCGGCGTGCGCGTGCCGGTCGGGATCGATCTCGACCTCAACAACGTGCCGCTCGACTTCTATCTGCAGCTGACGTTCGTGCTCGATTTCTACCAGCACTACCGGGACAACCTGCACGGCGGGCTCGAGGGCTCCGTCGGCTTCCGGTTCTGGTTCTGACCCCTGGGGTTGGTCGTCAGCGCGCGGTCTCGATGTACAGCGGGACGCGCGCGCCCTCGCCGGGCCCGATGGCGATATCGCCGCGGCGCACCTCGATCTGGGCGCGCTGGCCGACGGTGTAGTACGCGCTGACCGCGTACCGCCCGGGAACGAGTCCGGTGAACGCGAAGCGACCCGCATCGTCGCTGACGGTCTGCTGCGTGAGCCCGTCGCCATCCACGGCCGTGACCACGGCGCCGGCCATGCGCTGATGCGTGGTCGTGTCGGCCACGAAGCCCTCGAGCAGGGCCGTGCCCGCCGGGAGGTGCGCGGGATGGAAGCGCGTGATCACCGCGCTCTGGATCGCGGCGTAGTCGATCACCACGGGGGTCGGGCGGCCGAGCGTGAACATCACGTCGACGAGCGTGGTCTCGCCCGCAGCCACCGCGATGTGCTGGATCTCGACCGGCTGACCGGCGAACTCCGCGACGAGCGTGTACGAACCGGGCGCGAGCTGGTCGAACGCGTAGAGCCCGCGGGGGCTCGTCACGGTCGCGAGCAGTGCGGCGGTCCCGTCGAGGTGAAGGTGGAGGTCCGCGGCGGAGACCGGGTCGCCGCTATCGAGGTCGCGCGCGATGCCCGCGAGCGCACCGGTGGTGAGGTGCACGCGGTGGCCGTGGGGCGGGCCCGCGCACGTGGCGGAGAGGGCGAGGGCAAGCACGGGGAGGGCGGCACGCCACACCCCGGGACGATGCGCTCGGGGATGTCGGCGCGCCAGACCGTTCGCGCCTTCCATGCGTACAATCAAGGGCATGGTGCGTGCGGTCCTGTTCGGTCTTCTCGCCGCGAGCTGCGGTCTCGGCGCATCCGCATGCACCTCGCACGACGGTGCCCCGCACGTCGCGTCCGGCACGCCGGTCGGGACCGTCCTCGCGGTGGAGGGCGTGGCCACGGCGACGCGTGACGGGACGCAGCGCGCTCTCGCCGTGGGTGACAGCGTATCCCCCGACGACACGATCGCCGCGGGCGCGGAGGGCTCCGTGGTCGTGCAGCTCGTTCACAACCACGCGCTGCTCGAGCTCAACCGGGGCGCGACGAGCCGGGTCGATGCCTCCGCCGCCTGGCACCTGACCGCCGACCAGGTGGCCGCTGACTCCCGGCGGCACGCGTCGGTGGCCGCGGGTCGCAACGGCGAGCGTACGGCGGCCGATGGCCGCGACACCGCGTCGGGGCCGGCGAGCGCGACGGCCGTGGCGCCCGCGCGGGCGATGATCGAGGCGCCTCAGGAGCCGGCGGCCCCGCCCACGGCGCCATCGGCCGTGCCCACGGAGCCAGTGTCGGGCGCGCCGCGACGTGGTCGTGCCGATGCGAGCGACCGCCCGATCGACCGCCCCGTGGCCGCCGCGCCGCGCCAACCGGAGTCCGCGCCGCCGCCGCCGCCGCCGCCGCCGCGGCGCGTGGAAGTGCAGAAGGAGAAAGCAGCGCGCGACGAGTCGAACGATGCGCCGGCTGGCGCCCCGATCGGGTCCCCGGGCGGCGGGGTCGCGGTGAGCGGCCTCCTGGACGGCTCGGAGGTCGGGCGCGGGGGCGCGAGGGCGTCGACATCGACCCGCGAGCAGCAGGTGGTCACCGCGCTGCACGCCCACGACGCCGCGCTCCGCGCCTGCCTCCCCGCGAAGACGACGGTGAAGCTGGTCGTCGTGGTGGCGGCCGCGAGCGTGCAGGTGCGCTTCGCCGACGCGACGACGACGGCAGGCGCCACCGTGCTCGCGTGCCTGACG
>JAYSYE010000197.1:0-18294 GCA_043716635.1 Deltaproteobacteria bacterium
CGAGGTGGTCCATCACATAGAACGAGGCGGTGTCGCCGAGTGTGGCGAGGTTTTCGCCGAGCCACGCAGCGATCTCGCGGCTGTCACGGTCGTCGGCGATGCGAGCCGTCCATCGCTGCGAGTAAAACGTGGAGAGCTCGTCGAGCAGTGGCTGCGGGGTCAGCCCACCCGGCGTACTGGGCACCCACGCGACGATGCGGAGTTCTGCGGCCGCGAGCGACGCGGAGAACGCGGTGGACATGTGCCGACCGTATCAGCTCGAAAATCAACGCCGCGAGGCATTCTCGCGGAAGCGCGAGATCGGCGCGCCGCTCGCGTTGTCGTCGGCGCCCACGCGTGTAATCTGCGCCCCGTGAGCGAGCCCGGCAAGCAACCTGACAGCGTCAAGCAACTCGCCGCCGCCGAGGAGGAATCGCGGGTCCGCTTCGAGAAGGCGATGACCGAGCTGCGCGACGGCGCATACCGCTTCTCGTCGCGCGCGCGCACGCAGTCGGAGCTCATCGTCGAGGAGCTGATCGATCCCGATGGCGAGACCGTGTACTCGATCGCCGAGGTCGAGGGCGATACGGGCGCGGTGTCGCTCGCGCAGTCGCTCGAGCTGATCACGTTCGACACGTGGCTATTCGGGCAGATCGGCGACAAGGACGAGCTCGACCTCAAGGCCGAGGAGCACTGGGAAGTCTGGTTCACGTTCGGCGCGTGGATCGGCGAGACGATCCGGCGGCGGCACGGCGGTCACTGGCTGCTGATGGGCGACGATCCGCACACGTGGCGCATCGGGTTCTCGAAGGTGTTCCTCGAGATCGCGCCGTTCGTGTTCGCGGAGCAGCTCCTGCGGATGGGCACGGGCGCGACGCGCAAGATGGTCACGGAGATCGAGCGCATCCGCGAGGTCCACGAGGACGCCGAGGAGAAGGACGGCGCAAGTCGCCCTGCGAGCGGCAACGCCGCGAGCGACCAAGGACGGCAAGGCAAGCGCGAAGCGCTGGACAAGTTCGTGGCCCAGCATTACATCCGGCTCCACACCGTCCCGCTGGGGCAGTGGATGTCGATGGACTTCGTGAAGCTCGCGCGCCTGTGGAACGAGGCGCCCGTGACCGAGCTCATCGAGGCGCTGAAGGAGAGCGCGCCGCGCCTCGGCCCGCAGAACGTGCAGGTCGTCGAGCAGGTGGTCGCGGCGATCTCGCGGGCGAACCTGACGCAGCCCCTGGCGAAGCAGACGAACGACCGCGGCCTGTTCGAGGCGATCGCGCAGATCATCGCGCTGCGCCGGGTGACGGCGCCGGTGGCGATCGACATCCTCGAGCGCGTGGTGATGCCGGCGATGCACGTCGGGCTGCCCGAGAAGTTCCCCCCGCTCGACGAGGACGACCTCGCGAATCTGCGCAAGGGCATCGAGATGTTCGCGTTCTTCGTGGAGGTGATTCCCCACAAGTACCAGGCGGACGACGAGGGCTTTCTCGGCACGATTCCGCACGAGCAGCTCACGACTCCGTATGCCGATCGCAACGTGCTCGAGATTGGCAAAGGCGACTGGGTGGTAGTCAATCCCGCGCACTTCGCGCCGATGCTCGCCGAGCTCGACCCGCAGGCCCTGCTCGAGAAGTACGACGAGTTCGTGAAGTACCTCGCCGCGAACCCCGACGCTCCGCGCCGCCGCGACGACGGCCGCCTGCTCGCCGAGACCGCGATCCGCGCGCTCGCGGATCTGAAGATCACCGTCGCGACGGCCGCAGAGAACAACGACGCGCTGTTGTTCCGCCTGCTGCCGCCGCCGGGCTGATCCCCGCCGGGTGGCGATGGCGCACTGGCGGCGGTCGAGCGGCGACCCATGATGCGTCCACTTCTTCGCTACGCAGTGGACTTCATCGGCACGGCCGACTGGCACGGCGGGCGGGACAAGGAGCAAGCGCTCCAGATGGTCTCGGCGGACCGCGACCACGCCGAAGCGAAGCTGCAGGCGATGACGCCGGCCGCGCGCAAGGAGCTGCAGGGGAAGGCAAACGGCTGGGCGCAGCGGGTGCTCGCCGTGACGCGCACCGACGACGCCGACAGCGACACCGCGGCCGCCGACATCTTCCGTACTCTGGGGCCGCGGAGCCCCGAGGAGGTCGAGGCGATCCGCGGCGCGATCCGCCAGAACACCGGGGGCAAGCACTCCGTGTACGAGGAGCTCGATCGCTCGCTCTCGGCAGGGACCGAGGACGAAGCCGTGGCCGGTCTCAGCGGCGATCCGGTGAAGGCGGCATGGGCGGGGCTGAAGAACGTGGACAACAACCCCGAGCGCTCGAAGGAGATCCTGCGTGGATTGACGCCCGAGCAGCGCGTGACGTTCAAGGCCCAGGCCCCGCTGTACGGGACCGGCTGGATCACCGAGGACGTGCGCAACCCGGCCGACCGCGCGGAGCTCGAAGACCTCGTCGCGGGCGACCCGGTGAAGGCCGATGGCGACCATCTCGCCAGCCTGCTGCGGCGCTCCGACGAGGGGGCGGACTGGAACGGGATGCGGCTCGGCGATCCGATGGCCAACCTCCGCAACGCCGAAATCCAGAAGGAGCGCGCCCCCGCCAACGTGGTCCGCGAATTCGAGAGCAAGTCGCCGGAGGCGCTGCTCGCCGCCAAGGCGGCCTGGGATCGGGACGCGGCGGCGCGCGGTGACAAGCCATGGGACGCGATGCTCGCGGAGCGGTTCGCGGACGGGGATCCACGGACGCTGATGCGGCTCCAGGCGCTGTCTCGCGGCGACCGAGCCGAGAGCAAGGCGCTCGGGTTTCGCGAGGCGGTGGCCACGAACAATCAGGACGAGATGGAGCGGGTGCTCGCGAGCCCGGACCTGACCTCGGCGGACCCGGCGAAGCGGGCGGCAGCCGAGCGCGAGCGGCAGCAGCTCGCGGCGAAGGTGCAGGCCTTCGACGAGACCGAGAAGTACACGCAGGCGCTCCTGAGCGGCCATCCGCCCGGCACGATCGAGGTGGCGGGACGCGACCTGACGCGGCAGGTCGAGGAGCACTACGCGACGGAGGCCGCGCGTGATGTCACCCACGGGATTCCGGCTGCGTTCCTCGCCGGCGCGGCACCTGCGCTGATCGAGAAGCACGCGGTGGAGACCCGCGATGGCCAGGTCGCGGCGACGGAGCTGCTCGGAGCGGGCAAGCTCAGCATCGCGACGGATGTGTATCGCGCGGACAAGCGGGGCGATGCGAACGCCAAGCTCGGCGTGCTCGAGAATCTCGACAGCAGCAAGCAAGTCGCCGAGGTCGGTGCGGACTACGCCTCGAAGTATGGCGGCAAGCCGATGTTGAAGTGGGTCGACATCTCCGAGTACGCGACGATGGCCGCGATCCGCAAGCAGATCGGTGACTCACGCCCGCTCGAGGCGATCGAGACCGAGATGGCACGCGAGGACATGACCTCGACGCAGCTGCGCTACGACAACCTGCGCGAGTACGGCACGAAGCCGGAGCGTCGGCCCGATGTGGAAGCGCGCCTGCAGCGCGAGCTATTCGAGAAGCAGCACAGTGATTCACTCGCGTCGAGCGAGGCGATGCGGCAGGCGATGGGCGGAAACGCCGGCACCGAGGATCTGGCGCGGAGCCAGCTGGAGGCGTCCGACGCGATGCTCGAGCCCGCGCGGGATCCCTTCAACGTCCTGCCCCGCGAGCTCAAGTCCGGCGTGGAACGCGCCGAGTTCGATCAGATCGACCGGAACCTGACCGGCACACTCGAGGTCCAGCGCGAGGAGAAGAAGAAGCTCTCGGAGCAAACGGCGAAGGTCTTCTCGACCATCGCGATGATCGGCTCGATGGTGATCGGCCAGCCCGAGCTCGCGCTCCTGTTCGATGCCGCGATGGGCGTCGGCAAGATGGGCCTCCAGAAGAGCATCGAGGGCGACGACTTCGACGCCACCGCCAACCTCGAAGAGATCGGCACGACGCTCGTCACCGATGTCCTGACGGTCGGCGCCGTCCACGGCTTCAAGTCGCTCGGCACTGCCGGCAAGGCCGCCTCCGCCGCCGTCCACGGCACCGAGGACGCCGCCCGGATCGGCGAACGCGTCGCCGTCGATGCCGCCGACCATGCCGTCACCGCCGAGGTCAAAGCGGAGACGCTGGCGACGGGGCTCGACGAGGTCGCCGCCGAGGCGGGCCACGCGTGCACGGCGAGCGTGGGTGTCGAAGCAGCGACGGACACCACGAAGGCCGCCGAGGCGGTAACCGAATCCAAGTCGGTCTCGGCCCCCGCGACCGACCTGCAGCAGACGATCGAACGCAGGACGGGTATCGACAAGGGCTCCGACTACGAGAAGTTCCGGGGAGACATGGCCGGCTTCTACGCCAATCAAGAGGTAGAGGCGGCAGACGTCCTCCAAGTCAAAGGGCAGCATTTCGAGCAAGCTGCTTATGGCGAAAACAACTACTGGCAAAGTAGTTATGAAGCCCGCGAGTTCGAGTATGGCGATGAGACTCTCACTTCACTCAGAATGACCGTTGGTCTAGATAGCGGACCCGGCGTGTCTCAAGCTCGGCTCGCCGAGATTCAAAAATCGGCTTACCGGGGGGTTGATCGATTTTACAATTTCGAATCCGGGGCACACATGCATCGGCTCCCGAATGGAAGCGTAGTGCAGCTAGAACCCACTTTCGTCGCCGGTGGGGTGCCCTCGGATGTCGCGGTGCGTGTCCACGCCAACCGGCTGGATCCACTCACCGGAGACATCCAACCCACGAACCTGAACACCTGGGCCGTATCAGACGTGCAGTCTACGCAACTCGGGGAAACGACGTTCGCCCATGAGCTCACGCACGCAACCGGCATGCTCGATGAGTTCGTCGATACGCGTTTCCCAGGGCGCGGAGACGCGAGCCTGCCGACCGTTCACGAGGACAATAGTTTGATGGGAGACTACTTGAATGAGCCTGGGCCCACCACTCTGAAACAGCGTCACCTCCAGCGAATGCAGGCTGCTATCGAGCAAGCTCGTGTCGAGAAAAACGCGGCCGCCATCACGCAAAAATTCCCGGCCGCCACCGCGCTCCCTGGGGTGCCATGACGAACGACGCAGCTGTTGACATCAGAGAGCGTCTTCGCTCGCAGGATCCAGGTAGCGTGGCTGGAGCCCTGTTGGAAATTAGTCGACAAGATCTCAAGGAATTCGTCTACGAGGTACAGCGTGCGCTGATGGACCCGGCGTCCACGGTTCGTGCCGCGGCTGTACAGGTCCTGTGCTCCGACTGGAGGCTGCCGGAGTGCGAGGGCACGGCGCACAACATAGCGCTTGCTGATGTTGATGACGCGGTGCGTGTAAATGCTTTGGTCGCGTGGGCGGGGTATGCCGCGAAGTCCCGTCGGGCTTTCGACCTCGCACAACTTCGCCAAGTTCTGCTGGACTCCGAGGTGAGCTCATCGGTCCGTGTTGCCGCTTATGAAACCATGATCGCTATCGAAGGAGTACCGAGGATCCATCTGCCGACAGCCACCGAGTCGGAGGCGGTCGACTGGAGCTTGGTCAGCACAATCTGCCAGGGCGTCGGCGAGGAAAGCCGCAGACTCGCCGAAATTCAGAAATCTATTGCTACAGTGAGCGAGATCAGATACACGACAGGTGGCGCGCACAATCCCGTGTCGTCGACTGGTAAGCTTCACCTCGCGTGTCACCGCCAGCCACTCGTGGCCGAGTTGCGGCGAAGCCGTGGCGGTCACGTGCGCCGATGGCGAGCAGGCGTTCCACAAACGACATGGAATCATCTCGTGAAAGCGCTCGAAGTAGCGCTTGCTTTCAGTGCCCCCCGAGGACCGGCCGCTGCCCTACCCGACACCGAATCGACGGTGATTGAATATGTTGCGAATGGCGACACGTTCGGGCTTCATGTCGTCCCGGCCACGGGTGCCCGTGAGCTCAAGGTCACGCTCTTGCGGCTCGTGGCGCAATTCTCTCCAGACATCTTCGGCGACGAGTCGCCGCGCGTTGCCAACGGTTCAGAAGTCGTCAGCCCAGTGGAATTGCATTGATTGCTCATCCTGCTTGATGGTTCGGCGAGCAGGAGGGCTGGTGCGCCTGGCTACGTGCTCGTGTAGCGGTTACGGCAAACGCATAGGGAAACATGGCGGTCGACAGGACGTGCAGATATGAACCCAGGCGACCTCGGTCAAGGCCGGCTCACGTTTGAAGATGGCTCAAAATCTCCGTCAAACTACGCGGGTATTCTCAAGTTGGTCCTGGATTCGACGGATGGGACGGTCAGTCTGACGCAGACTGCAGGTTGGGGTGTGCGCCGGTGGAACGCCAAGCTTCCTGCCATAACCTGGGACGGAATGCTCACCGCATTGAAGGCAGACGGATTCCCACGTCAACCAACACGCGAAAC
Source organism: Deltaproteobacteria bacterium (assembly GCA_043716635.1). GTDB lineage: Bacteria > Myxococcota_A > Polyangia > Haliangiales > Haliangiaceae > JABFXX01. The sequence continues at coordinate 6,366 of JAYSYE010000197.1, forward strand.
GTCCCACAAGCTCCCCGGCGCTGCGAATCGCACCTTGACGCTCGAGGCCGGTAAGAAAGTCGTCAGGATCTTGCTCGACCCGGAGAGCGGCGCCTATCCTGAGACCGCAACAAGGTTGCTCAGCATCGTGTCGCAAATCACTACCGAGATTCTTGGCGGTACTGTTCAAACCTGGTGGGTTGAGGGTACGGAAATCGAAGACGTGAGCGATGTTCGCGATTAGAAAACAGTCGGCAGCTCGATTTCGGCTCATATCAGAAGCGGCGCGAGTTCAAGCTGCTAGCCAGCGCGGACGCGCAGCGACGCCGGGAGGACGCCCGTGAAGTTCGACGCCGTCACGCAGAGACTCCAGAAGGTACAGTGGGAGAGCGCGCGACACTGGAATGACGAGGTACGGGTGTGGCTGCGCGAGTACTACCGGCGGCTGGCTCCGTGGTGGCCAATCGATCGGCGGCGCATCGCGCCAGCCGACCGCGCACTCCAGGACTTGATCCTCGCGCCACTCCCCGCAGACACGAGGTCGCGGATTACGGCGATCACTACGGCTATCTGGGCTGCTTCGGAAGGTGGCATCAGGACGACCAAGGAGCTCGTCCAGCTCATGCTCGCGTGGGCACTGGCAGTCGACGAAGGTACGCTCCCGGCGGATCGGGATCCCGGAGCTCCCCTGCTCGAGATGTTTGAGGCCGGATACACGGTCCACTACAGCCACGATGGGATCGAGTTGGGGTACGCGAATGGATGGATGATCGCGCCAGTTCCCGCGCGAGAAGACGTTTGACTGATGCACCTCGGTTTGCGCGGCGTAGACCGCCGAGAGTGCGCGGCGGGCCCGACGCCGTACCAGATGAGGTGCACAGGAACAGCACCGCGGTGCACATCACGCGAAGATATGGTGGACGAGTTCCTCGTGCGCGGTGTCGCCTTCGACTCGAAATCGCCCACAGCCTTCTTGCGGTTATCCGGACCAGATGCGCTGCGAACACTGCGCGTGCCGTAGCCGCACTCTCTCGCCTGTCGGGAGGAATGGTCCGTTGCTGGACGAGGTCGGACGCAAGATTCTCAGCTCCGAGATTCTTCGCTTTGGGCCGATCGATACGATCATCGTGGCCCGGATTGGTCTCGCCGCGCTGTTGGTGAGCAGCGATCCGCAGGAGAGAATGCACTCTTGATGCTGTCCGAGTAGCAAGACGAGTCTGAACATTTATGAGCCCGTCGAAAAGGGCGGCGACATGCGTCCGTTTCTAGCGCGCAGCGCTCATGACCTCGCTCGAATCGTGGACAACGACTTCGAATCGGAGTTCTTCGCAATGATCTCCGGAGAGGACCGCAGTCTATGCCTCTGAACGATGGTCGAAGGAGCAATAGAGGTGCGTGGTAGAGTTTCGCAGGAAATGCTGACAAAGATGCCACAAGAGGTTCAGGATATGGTCGTGGAGGTCGAGCGCGAAGTCGGGGCGACGGCAGGACGCCTCCCGTGAAGTTCGACGTAGTCACGCAGCGCCTCCAGCACGTGCGTTGGAAGAGCGCGCGACAGTGGAGTGACAAGGTACGGGACTGGCTGCGCGAGTACTACCGACGGCTGGCTCCGTGGTGGCCAACCGGTCGTCGGCGCATCGCGCCAGCCGACCGCGCACTCAAGGACTTGATCCTCGCTCCACTCTCCCCCGAGACGAGGTCGCGAATTTCGGCGGTCACCACGCCTCTCTGGGCCGCTTCGGAAGGTGGCAAACGCATCGACAGGACGACCAAAGAACTCGTCGAGCTCATGCTCGCGTGGGCACTGGCAGTCGACGGCGGTACGCTCCCGGCGGACCGGGATCCCGGCGCTCCCCTGCTCGAGATGTTCGAGGCCGGATACGCGGTCCACTACAGCCACGATGGGATCGAGCTGTCGTACGCGAATGGATGGAAGATCGCGCCTGTTCCCGCTCGAGAAGAGTTTTACTGATCGATCCAACGTTAGGCGATATAGATCGCCGGGATGGCCCAAGTCTGAGCCGTCGCCTCAATGACACCGAACACCTGTGCCCAGGATTTCGTTGAGCTAGTTGCTCGACTCGTACCCGCGCGTGAAGGGTCCGAGCTTTCCGGACGGACGCCCGGCCAGCCATCGTCAGAGCTTATGGAAGGCGGTAGCGCGTCGGTCTCTATGGTCAGCATGATTTCCGCGCTCTTGCTGCCAGGTTGAGCGATTTAAACATCCTGCTCTCAAGCATTCCGAGAAATATCAAGCGACCATCGACATGGTGGAAATCCAGAACTCGCTTCGTTCGGTTAATGTCAGGGTCGTAGTGGATGCGTTGCATGATGTCGCTGATCTGAAACTAAAGGGTCTTCGCGGAGAGGTGGTAGACCTCCTTCCTCACCAAGATCCACGAGTTAGGGCGGCCGCAGTCCGCACGCTTGCACGGGTCTGGCGGCAGCAGGAGAACTGCGAACTCGCCCGCGCCATGGCCCACCAAGACCAAGATCCTGACGTGAGGGCGGAGGCAATAACTGCCTGGGCCGCACTCATGGCACGCTCGCGCAGCACGACCGACCTGAAACAGCTGTACCAGATTCTGGTCGATCAAGAATCAGACTACGATGTGAGATCCTCCGCCTACGACGCAATTGTGTTAATTGCATATATTCCACAGGACCAGCTTCCAGAGATTCTAGGGGCCGGTCCGATTGCGGACGAAGTAGACTGGGATCTGATGAGAGAGATCTACGGCAGCGACTTCATCGGGACAACTCGCGTCACCTCGAGTGTAGTCAGGTCTGGCATCACGGAGATTAAATATACGCTTAAAGATCGCAATGATGTCGTCGGACGCATCGGTGAGATTAGGTTGGTCTGCTTTGGTGAGTCATTGCTTGCAGAGCTTCGGGAGGTCCGCGATGACCGCACTCGCCGGTGGCAGGCCGGCCTTCCGCCCGAGACCTGGGCGCACCTGGTCAACGCTCTGGAAGCCGGATTATCTCGCTGGTCACCGTCGCAGCCGCAGTCGAATGCTTCGTCGCCTGGACCTGTCGTCGTGGTCGTCGTGTCATACGTGCGTCGGGGCGAGCGGCTGGAACTGGCATTGACTACCGCGCTGGTCTCGCAGGAATTTCGCGGCATTCAAGAGTCCGTGCTCAAAATCGTGAGTCAGTTTGACAGTGCGCTGCTGGGCGACCAGTTGATGGGGGAACCTGGCGAGTGTCAGATTAGATTGCCGCGCTACGTTGAGCGGCTATCTGATGACTGATCCGAAACCGCACGGTGCCGGTCTTCTGCGACGCCAAAAAACTGGGGGTGGACGGGACGAAAAGAAAAGATGTGAGCGATGTTCGCGATGAGTAACTCGGCCACGGTGGTTTCGGCAGGTTCACGCTGCGAGCGTGAGCACGTTGGTTGTTGAGTTTAACTCCCTAGGGGTATTAATGGCCTCACTGCAGAGCAGCGAGACGAAATCATCAATGCGATGAGCGCCGCTACCGAGAGATCCGGGAACGGCTAAACAAAACGTAAGTGCCTGAAGTGCGGCTCTGAGCTCAGGGTAGAATTCACGGCGTCGTCGTATATGGTGACATGTGTTGACGAGGGACGGGTGCTCGTCACTGGCCGCGGGATCTGAGGTCGTGGCGCATGAGCGTTGACGTCACGAAGGCGCGAGGGATTGAGTCGGTGGAGGCGGCGCTTCGAGCGACTTGGTCGGGCCGTGCCTCGGAGGAAGTGTGCCCGGTCTGCGACGGGCTCATCGTTGTAGACTCGCTTCCGCCACACCAGCCCACACAGTGGCGGATCTGGTGCCCGTGCGGCCGATGCAATGGAATCATGAAAGGCTTGTAGGGTGCGGCGGGCACTGTGATAGTCACCGCGCCGCCAAAGGCCAGTGCACCAGCGAGCGGGGGGCGACCTGGTCCCGACACCCAGGTCGAGTAGTTCGGTGAGACGATGACCAGAGACGTGAGAGAACAAGCTGACGTGATAGGTTCCGGATGTGGGCGTGGACGTCGAGCGCGAGCGCGCATCCGCGAACGCTCAGCGACGGAAGGGGACCGCCCGTGAAGTTTGACGCCGTCACGAAGCGCCTCCAGCAGGTACGGTGGAATAGGGCCGAGCACTGGAGTGACAAGGTAAGAGACTGGCTGCGCGAGTACTACCGACGGCTGGCTCCATGGTGGCCTACCGATCGGCGGCGCATCGCGCCAGCCGACCGCGCACTCAAGGAGTCGATCCTCGCGCCACTACCCGCCGAGACGGCCGAGACGAGGTCGCGAATTTCGGCGATCACCACGCCTCTCTGGGCCGCTGCTGAAGGTGGCATCAGACGCGTCGAACGGACGACCAAGGAGCTCGTCGAGCTCATGCTCGCCTGGGCACTGGCAGTCGACGAGGGTGCGCTCCCGGAGGACCGGGATCCCGGAGTTCCCCTGCTCGAGATGTTCGAGGCCGGATACGCGATCCATTACAGCCACGACGGGATCGAGCTGGGGTACGCAAATGGATGGATGATCGCGCCGGTACCCGCGCGAGAAGACGTGTGACCGATGGAATCCCGGTCGAGCCGACGTAAGGCGAGGAAGGTGCCCTGGGAGTCCGACGCCGGGTCAGCTGAGGTTGACGAGAACGACACCGCAATGCGCATCGTGGGAGGATAAAGATGGAGGAGTACCTCGTACGCGACGTCGTCTTCGACTCGAAGTCGCCTGAGGCGCTGCTTGCGATTCTTCGGACAGGAGACCCCCCGAACAGGGGGCGTGCCGCGGCGTCCCTCGCTCGCCTGTCCGCGGGGAATGTGCCGTTGCTGGAGACGCTCGCACGCGAGATTCTTAGCCCCTATATCCTTCGCTTAAGGCTGATGGGGACGATCACCGTTGGACAAATCGGTCTGGCCGCGCTGCTGGTCAGCAGCGATCCGCAGGTCCGAGAAAGGGCGCTGCTGATCATGGACGAGTGGCCTGCGCCTTAGCGTGAAGACCTGGACTGGTATCTGAAGTCACAAAAGATCGACGCTCGACCACAGGTGTTTCCCGGATCGCTTCACTCCTGTTAACGGCAGCCTGATCTCGTCGCGTTCTGACGATTCTGGCCGGTCGGCAGGATAGTCGCGACCTCGAGGATCTCGCCGTTACGATTCCGGACCGCGAGGACGCCGAAAAAGATCGAGGGCCCCAGGTTACAGCCTGGGACCCTCAGCCGATGGACGCCGGCTTTGAGCAGACGATGCTCGATGCCAGTGGTCCAGAGCAAGTTTTTCGTCTTCGTGCCGAGGGCCGATGGACGACACCGAGACGCTTCGCCTCGAGCGCTGTGCGCGCTGCCAGGCCGTGTTCTGGATCTGCCGGCGCTGCTACCGCGGGCATGGCTTCTGCGGCCTCCCGTGCAAGCTGGTGGCACGGGTGACGTCCAAGCGGCGAGCGCGCGCGTTGCACCGGCAATCCCCGGAGGGACGGCTCGATCACCGTGATCGGGAGCGTGACCGTCGTCGTCGAGCTCGCGACGACGAGGTCGAGCGCGTGGCGGATCACACTCCACGGTTTCTTGCCGCGGTGGCACGCGTGTGCCCGCCAGCAGATGCGCCGACGCCGATTCCCGGCGCGGTCGTGGTCGATGGCCAAGGACACGATGAGCTACGGATCGACGACGCGTCTCGCCACGACTCCATCAGTGAGCTGGCGACGCCCACCCCGACGACACTCGACACGGCGCCGGTCGCGATGTGCCGCTTGTGTGGGCGTTCCGGCCTCGTGGTCACCGCCTGGCCACGGCGCGGGGCTCGATGCCGCCGTGATCGCCCTCGCGTCGGCCGCGGCCCGTGACGGCGGGCTGCGATGAAGACCACCCCGGAGATCGAGGCCGAGATCCTGCGGCTGCACTACGCCGAGCACTGGCCGGTGGGCACGATCGCCACTCAGCTCGCGGCGCACCCGGACGTCGTGCGCCGCGTGCTCGGCCTCGGGGAGGCCCGTGCCGTCTCGCAGCTGCGGCCGTGCATCGTCGACCCGTACCGCGCATTTATCGACGACACGCTGACCCGATATCCCAAGCTGCTCGCGACCCGGCTCTACGACATGATCCGGGAGCGAGGCTACGTCGGCTCGGTGCGGACCGTCCGTGAGTACGTCGCGCTCGTCCGGCCGCGCCCGCGGCGGACGGCGTATCTCCTGACCGAGACGTTGCCCGGCGAGCAAGCCCAGGTCGACTGGGCGTACGTCGGCAAGATCGCAGTGCCCGGCGGAGAGCGCGCGCTCTGGGTCTTCGTGATCGTTCTCGCGCACTCGCGCGCGATGTGGGGCGAGTTCGTCATCGATCTCACCGTCCATTCGCTGTGCCGTTCGCTCGTCCGCGGCGCGGCCGCGCTCGGCGGGGTGCCACGTCAGTGGCTGTTCGATAATCCCAAGGTCGTCGTCCTCGAGCGCGTCGGCACCGCGGTGCGGTTCCACCCGACGCTGCTCGCGCTCTGCGCCGCGATGCGTGTCGAGCCCAAGCTCTGCGCCGTGCGCAAGCCCCAGCACAAGGGCAAAGTCGAGCGCGCGATTCGCTTTCTGCGCGACCGCTTCCTTGCCGGCCGCACCATCACCGGCATCGACGACGGCAATCGCGCACTGGCCCGGTTCATCACCGAGATCGCCCATCCACGGCCCCACCCGACGATCGCGCAGCGCTCCGTTTTGGACTGCTTCACCAGCGAGGGCGGTCGGCTCCTCGCCTTGCCCACACCGCTGCCGGAGACCGCGCGGGTCGAGCCGATCCAGGTCGACACCCAGGCCTTCGTGCGCGTCGACACGAATCGCTATTCGGTGCCGACCGCGCACGCCAGCCGCGTGGTCACGCTCGTGATGGACGACCGGATCGTGCGACTCGTCGACGGCGAGGCCGTCGTCGCGGAGCACCCGCGGTCCTGGAGTCGTCGGGTCGTGATCGAGCAGCCGGCCCATCGCACCGAGCTCGTCGCCGAGCGCCAGGCTGGCCGCGCGCTCAAGGGCCGCGATCGGCTGCGTGCGGTCGCGCCCACGTTCGATCGCATCGTCGCGCGCTGGGCCGTCGCGGGCTCGAGCCTCGGCCTGCGGGTCACGCGCTCGATCAAGTTGCTCGAGCTCTACGGCGACGAGGTGTTCGTCGCGGCGGTCGCGGACCTCGAGGCCCGGGGGCTCGCCGACGTGGGCGCGCTCGCGCTCGCGTGCGAGCGGCATCGCAAAGGCCATCGTCGCCCGGTCCCGATCGACCTCGTCTTCCCGGCCCATCTCGATGACGCCGACGTGATCCCGCACGACCTGGAGTCCTACGATGAGTGACGACGAGCTCACCGAGCGGCTGCGCCGGCTCGGCCTGCGCGTCCAGCGGGACGCGCTCGCGGCCTTCCTCGCGCACGTCCACAAGAGTCGGCTCGGGCCGACCGAGACGCTCGAGCACCTCGCCGACCTCGAGGAGCGGTCGCGGGTCGCGGTCAATCTGGCGCGCCGCACGCGGTTCGCGTGCCTCGGGGCCTTCAAGACGTTCGACCGCTTCGACTGGTCCCACCCCGAGAAGATCGATCGCCCGCTGGTCGAGCGCCTGATGGAGCTCGAGTTCGTCGACCGCGGCGAGAACGTGCTGCTCAAGGGTGGCTCCGGGCTCGGCAAGACGCTAATCGCCCAGAACCTCGCGCTGGCGGCGCTCGCCGCGGGCTTCACCGTGCGGTTCTCGACCCTCGCCGCCGCGCTCGCCGACCTGCTCGGCCAGGAATCGTTGCCCGCCTTCGAACGTCGACTACGTCGCTACACGGGCCCGGATTTGCTCGTCCTCGACGAGCTTGGCTACCTGCCGTGCGACTCACGCGCCGCCGACATCCTCTACAACATCATCAGCCGCCGCCACGAGCAGCGCTCGACGATCATCACGACCAACCTCGCGTTCAAGCAGTGGGGCACCACGTTTCCCGGCGCCGCCTGCGTCGTCGCGCTCGTCGACCGCTTCGCGCAGCACTGTCACCGCCTCGAGATCATCGGCGAGTCCTGGCGCGACAAGCATCGGCTCGATCCAGACCGTCCGAAGCCCGCCCCGAGCCGATCACGCCGTAAGTCCAATTGACTCGTCGACCGTCAAATCACGACGGAAACTTGTCGCCGTTAACACACTCCGACCGGCTACACGTGGATATGCCGGGGGAGCGCGGTGCACGGGCGCGAGTGGTAAGCTGAGAGGGTGGCGCAGCCGTGAATGACGAGGTGGATCTGTTAGCGCAGTTGTCGTCGGGCGATCCAGGTAGGGTCTACAGCGCGCTGATTCAGATCGGAAAAGCTGGTCGAGAGGATCTGGAGTCGGTCGTGTCTGGATATCTTTCGAATCCTGATCCGGGTCTGCAAAGTGCAGCGTTTCGCGTGCTTGCATTCTACTGGGCACTGCCGTCGTATCGGGGGCAAGCGCTGGAGCTCGTGCGTTCAGAGTGCGCACCCGAGCTGCGCTCCGTTGCGCTCATGGCCGTCAGCGCCTACGAGCAAGGGACCAGATCGCCGGATATTCTTCAAAGTTTATTGGCGATTGCCGGAGATCTCGATCCGGAACTGGATTCGCGCGTACGTTCGGGTGCGTATCATGCCTTGCTCGACGTCCTTGGCGTAGATGCAGCTACGCAAGCACGTGCCAGTAGCGGTTACCAGCTGGATCGCATCGATTGGAAGTGGGTGGAACAGCTGCTGGAGGGCACGGGTGTTCACGTTCCAGCGCGAACCGTGTCGCCCTCGGTCCGCCTGGGCGTTGTCTGGGTGGCGTACGAGAAGCTCGAGCTCGACCGGGCAGCAGCCTCGTATGGAAGCCTGACCCTGACGTGTCGCGGTGAGCCCGGACTCGTTCGCTTGGTCCATGATGCCGACAATTATCGACGCGAATGGGTGGCGATCCTACCTGCGCGAACCTGGTCGAATCTCGTCTCCACGCTCGCGTATAGTTCGTTCCCAAGGGTGCCACCCGACAAGAAGCCGCCACCGGGCAGCCATACGATTCGTTCGATCTCCTGGGAACGACATGGCGTTATCGAGAGTGTGGTTCTTGACGAGGGAACCACGCAGTACGGCGATGTCGACGAGATCGCCTCACGCCTGATCGCGAGGATGGCGCCCGAGCTGGTCGCGGACCCCTCATCCTTCGAGGAGTCGCCCGAGACACGCATCGAGATGCCCTACGTCGTGAAAACTTCTTCTTGATGCAGATGGATGCCGACGGTGGGAGTGATCGTGGATCTCGGAAATTTCGAACGGCAGTCGTGTCGGCGGGTCGCGTGATGAAAGGGCGATCGTGAGCTTCGAGATGTTGGTGCTGGCGGTTCATTCGATCCGGAACATCTGGATTCTCGATGCCCGTACCCTCAGCGGTCACGTCGGCAACGGTGTTCGAGCGTACGCCGAGGTGAATGGCGCCAGGTTCGAGATTCGAATCAAGCTGCCCGCGTTCGTGCGACCCAGGCCTGGCCATCCCGAGTACGACTTCGGCACGTTCACGATCGAGGAGCCAGCGTTCGACCCGGCGGTCCTGGTCGGAACCATCCTGCGAGGCAAGTCGTGGAGCCCGGAGTCAGCCAACCGGTAACGGCAGCGGCAGCGTCAGCAGGAAGCGGGCGCCGCGCGAGGTGGAGCGAGCCGCCGTCGGGCCTCAGCGGCTCGTCGGCAGCCATGTCGCGCCACACCGGTCCGGCGAGCGGACGCTCGGCCCGCGCCGCGATCGTGCCGTCCGGCCGCACGAGCTGGATCGCGCGCAGGCCCGGCCCGGCTCGATCTGCACCACCTTGTCGAGCGGCTCGTCGGCGAGACCGCGATCCCAGCGCTGGGCGACCGCAGGATTACGGTCGACACTGCCGCCGCGAACAACGAGGAAGCCGACTACCGCGGAACCGATCGCACGGCGCGTGCTCGCCGACGTGGCGTCGCTGCCGGACTGCACGGAGAGCCGGGTCGAGGACCCGTTCGAGGTTCTGCCGTAGCGGCTTCGAACGCGTGCGCCGGGGACAGCCGGATCGTTCCGGTTCCTCGAAAGTCGACTACGTTCGCGATCATGCGCAGTGCTCTCGTGCTGATGGTGGTCGCGGCCTGTGGAACATCGGCGACCGAGAAAGGCGTGGTGGTCCCGGGCTCCGGTGCGGCGGCGACGCCCGAGCGCGCCCTCGCGCAGTTCGCCGGCGTCGAGCTACCCGACGTCGCACCGAGCGTGGGTGCAGCACCCGAGCGAGGCCCGACGGTGCACGCGTCGATGACGGAGCTGAACCTCGACGACGAGCGGGTCGCGACGCTGCTCGGAGGTCACCTCGACGCCACCGAGGTCGAAGGGGGCAGCAAGGGGTTCGAGATCTCGAAGCTACGAGGCGCCACGACCCGTGTCGCGACGGCGACCACCGACCGGCCCTCGGCACGCGTCGGGCTCGCATTCGACCGCCGCCAGACGTACGGCTTGCTCGTCCAGACCATCTACTCGATGAAGTCCGAACCGGGGTTCGAGCACTTCGGCCTCTACGCCCGATCGGGCGACGCGACCGTGATGCTGCCGATCGATCTGCCTGATCCGACGCGCTCGCCCGCGTCGAGCCCGGCCGGCGCCAGCACGCCGGGTGCTGGCCCCGCCGCACCGGCTCCGACCGCGCCAGCGGGCGCCGCGCCTGGCCCGGTCGGCCCACGGCTGAGCCTGTTCGTGTCGATCACCCCGACCGAGGTGCTGGTCTGGTCCGCCTCGGGGCTCGAGGGAACGCTGAAGAGTCCCAAGCTGAAGGTCGCCCGCTCGCCGACCGCGATGCGCGCAGTCAACGAGACGCTCGCCGAGATCGTATCGCGTCGATGGCCGAGCGAACCACCCACCCGCGAGCGTCAGATCGTCTTGCAGGCCGGGGTGGACGTCCCGATCCAGGTCATCGCCGATGCCATGGCCGCCGTGCACGCGACCGCTGGCTCCAGGCCGCTGTTTCCCGACGTGCTCCTCTCCGCCGGATTCGAGTGAGCTGAACCGCCGCCGGCGTTCGCGCGCCCGGGCCCTCGGCTCCCGAGCGCGAGCGTCAGCCGACCGGTAACGGCAGCGGCAGCGTCAGCAGGAAGCGGGCGCCGCCCGTGGGGGCGCGGGTCGGGGAGACGTCGAGGGACCCGCCGTGCTCGATCGCGAGCTTGCGGGCGATCGCGAGGCCGAGGCCCGTGCCGGTCGCCTTTGTCGTGATGTAGGGCTCGAAGATCTTCTCGCGCGACCCGTCAGCGACGCCCTTGCCATGATCGTCGACGGTGATGGTCACGCGCTCGAGCGCCGCGTCGGCGCGCCAGGTGACCGTGACGTCGCCGCGCGTGCCGGCTTCCTGGCCGGCATGGATGCCGTTCTCGACGAGGTTCGCGAGCACCCGCTTCAGCAGCAGCTTGTCCGCGGGCACGACCACGGGGCTCGGCGGCGCCACCAGCGTCACGCGCTCGGCGAACAGCGGATCGAGCTTCAGCTCCTCGATCACCTCGGCGAGCTCGATCGGCGCCGCCTCCACCTTCGGGAGCGCGCCGAGCGTGCGGAACGTGTCGACGAGCCGCCGCAGATTGTCGATCTCCTCCTCGACGATCTCTCGCGTGTCCCTGAGCATCCGCTCGTAGCGCACCGGGTCCGTCTCGGCGCCCCGGTACGACGACACGCACTGCTGGACGGCGAGCTGGATCGGCGTCAGCGGATTCTTGATCTCGTGCGCGAGCCGCCGCGCCACGTCCTGCCACACGCCCATGCGCTGCAGATATTCGATGTGCCGGCGATTGGCATCCAGATCGTCCAGCATGGTGTTGAAGGCCCCGCCGAGCTCGGCCAGCTCGTCGTCGCCCTTCAGCGGCACCCGGGCATCGAGCTTGCCCTCGGACACCTGCCGCGCCGTGGACACCAGCGCCGCGACCTTGCGCGTCAGCCGGGTCGACGCGAACACCCCGACGCCCGCCGCGATCGCGCCCGCGATCCCGATCATCGCGAGGAACGCGATCC
>JAYSYE010000198.1:0-18267 GCA_043716635.1 Deltaproteobacteria bacterium
GTCTTCGAGTTGCCGATCGGCATCACCTTCCGCGAGCGGATCGACGAGGTCTGCGGTGGCGTCTGGAAGACCGGCCGCACCGTCAAGGCGGTGATCCCCGGCGGCTCGTCGATGCCGCCGCTCGACGCCGACGAGCTCGACGTCCCGATCGAGTTCGACGCGCTGATGACCGACGAGCGGATCAAGATCGTCGAGGTCGGCCCCGGCGTGCCGTTCGACACGGGCGGCGGCAAGCGGCTGCGCACCATGGCCGGCTCGGGCGGCGTCGTCGTCATGGATGACCAGACCGACATCCCGTTGTCGGTCTGGCGGATCATGAAGTTCTACGCCCACGAATCGTGCGGGCAGTGCACGCCGTGCCGCGAGGGCACCGGCTGGCTCGAGAAGGTCTCGCGCCGCGTGGCGCACGGTGGCGGCAAGCCGGCGGATGTCGAGCTGCTCGCGAGCATCGCGCATGGCATCGCCGGCAACTCGATCTGCGCGCTCGGCGACGCCGCCGCGTGGCCGATGCTCGGCTTCCTCACCAAGTTCCGCGGCGACTTCGAGGCCGCGCTGGCGCGGAAGGCGGCTGCGTGACCCGGATCCTGCTGCTCGTCGTCACGGCGCTGCTGCTCGGAAGCGTGGCCGTGCCGGCCATTGCGCTCGCGCAGCCCTCGCAGGCCGAGATGCGCGATGCCATCCGGGCCCAGCAGGCCGCCGAGACCTCGGCGACCAACCCCGGGCAGGTCTCGATCACGCACGGCGATCACATCCAGTCGAGCAGCAAGTCGATGGCGGTGCTGTTCTGGATCTTCGCCGCCGCCGTCATCGCGGGTGCGCTGTTCGTGGTCACGCGCAGGAACCTCATCGCCGCCGTGATGGGCATGGTCGGGTGCTTCCTCGGGATCTCCGCGATCTACATGATGCTGTACGCCCACTTCCTGTCGGTGGTGCAGATGCTCGTGTACGCGGGCGCCATCATGGTGCTGTTCGTCTTCGTCGTGATGATCCTGAACCGCCCCGAGGACGAGCCCGTCGCCCCCACCGGACGCGCCGGCGGCGTCGTCGGCGGGGTCGCGATCGCGTACCTCGTCGGCCGCCTGGTGATGCTGCTCGTCAAGGTCGTCCCCGTCGATCCGGCCGCGTCGAACGCGGCGCCGCATCCGACGCTCCAGGGGCATGCCTGGGGTGGCGTGAAGGCCGTCGGCACCGACCTGTTCGGCCCCGGCATCTTCCCGTTCGAGGCCATCTCGATCCTGCTCCTGCTCGCCGTCGTGGGCGCGATCGCGATCGCGCGGCCGCTGCACGAGGACGACGAGCCGGGCGCCGACAATGAAGGTGGCAAGGCGCATGGCGGTGGGCCGGGCTCGAGCCCGCCTGCGCGCACGACGGCTGCTGGCGCCGGAGGGCACTCGTGAGCGACCTGTTGTTCCACGTCGGCTACGCGCACTTCCTGGTGCTGAGCGCCGTGCTCTTCCTGATCGGAGTCGGCGGCTGCCTGATCCGCCGCAACGCGCTCATCATCCTGATGAGCGTGGAGCTGATGCTGAACGCCGCGAACATCACGCTCGTGACGTTCTCGCGCATGTGGGGTGACCTGTCGGGTCACACGTTCGCGCTGATCGTGATCGCCGTCGCCGCCGCCGAGGCGTCGGTTGGCCTCGCGATCGTGGTCGCCGTGTTCCGCGGCCGCAAGAACGTCGATGTCGACAAGCTCACGGCCTTGAGGCACTAAGTCATGGACTTCTCCAACCTCAAGTTCGCCGGGCTCCCGCTGCTCGCGTGGATCCCGCTCCTGCCGCTGATCGGCGCGTTCATCAACCTGACCGTGGGGCGGCGCTTCTCGCGGACCACGGTGAACGTCGTGGCGATCGCGTCCGTCGCCGCGTCGTGCGGGCTCGCGCTCTACCTCGTGTTCGGCCCGCTCATGACCGCCTTCAAGGCCGGGCAGGGCGGCATCGGCATCGCGCAGAACGTCTACACCTGGATCGAGGTCGGCCAGCTCAAGGTCCAGCTCGCGTTCCGCCTCGACACGCTGTCGGCGGTGATGATCCTCATCGTCACGTTCGTCGGCACGCTGATCCACATCTACTCGACCGGCTACATGGCCCACGACCCGCGCTACGCGGCGTTCTTTGGCTACCTGAACCTCTTCACGGGCGCAATGCTCGTGCTCGTCCTCGGCTCAAACATGCTCGTCATGTTCATCGGTTGGGAGGGCGTCGGGCTCTGCTCGTTCCTGCTGATCGGCTTCTGGTACGAGCGCGAGGACTACGCGACGGCCGGCCGCAAGGCGTTCGTGGTCAACCGCATCGGCGACTTCTGCTTCCTGCTCGGCATGTTCCTGCTGTTCTGGGCCACGAAGACGCTCGATTTCCGCGAGCTCTCGGGCGCGAACAGCGCGATCGTCGGCCCGCAGCTCGTCCAGAGCTTCTGGGGCAGCGAGCGCCTCGCCGCGGCCGCCGCGATCTTCCTGTTCATCGGCGCCTGCGGCAAGAGCGCCCAGCTCCCGCTCTTTGTCTGGCTGCCGGACGCGATGGCGGGCCCGACGCCGGTCTCCGCGCTCATCCACGCGGCGACGATGGTCACCGCCGGCGTCTACATGATCTGTCGGATGTCGTTCCTGTTCTCGTCGTCGACCACGGCGCTGATCGTCGTGTCCACCGTGGGGTTGCTCACCGCGCTCGCCGCGGCATTCATGGCGTTCGCCCAGACCGATCTGAAGAAGGTCCTGGCCTACTCGACGGTGAGCCAGCTCGGCTTCATGTTCGTGGCGGCAGGCACCGGCAACTGGACGGCCGCGATCTTCCACCTCGGCACGCACGCCTTCTTCAAGGCGTGTCTGTTCCTCGGCGCGGGCTCGGTCATGCACGGCATGGAGCACGGCGGGTCCACCACGCCCGGCGACATCCGCACGATGGGCGGGCTGCGCAAGCACATGCCGATCACGCGCATGACGTTCATGATCTCGTGCCTCGCGATCGCCGGCATCTTCCCGTTCGCCGGCTTCTTCTCGAAGGACGAGATCCTCGGCGGCGCGTTCCACGTCCATCCGCCGGGCTGGCCGATCTGGTACGGCAAGCTCCTGTGGGCGGGCCTGCTCGTGGCCGCGCTCGGCACCGCGTTCTACATGTGGCGCCTGTACTTCATGGTCTTCAGCGGCGAGGAGCGCAGCGAGGAGGCCAAGCACGCCCACGAGTCGCCCCCATCGATGTGGGCTCCGCTCGTGATCCTCGCGACGCTCGCGACGGTCGCCGGCTTCCTCGGGATTCCGCACCTCGAGGCGCACCTGCCGGGTGGCGTCGAGAAGGTCGGGCACGCGCTCTCGCGCTGGCTCGAGCCGGCGCTGGCGCACGTCTGGTACGGCCCCACCGATGCCGGGGCCTCGATGCTCCCGATCGAGTCGGAGCACGGCGACCTGTCCACCTTCGCGCTCATGGGCATCGCCCTGTCGATCGGTGTCCTCGGGATCGCGCTCGCGTACCTGCTCTACGGCAAGGGCCCGACGCGGACCGTCGACAAGCTCACCGAGGGGCCGCTCGCCGGCGCCTACGTCGCGAGCAAGCACAAGCTGTGGTTCGACGAGTTCTACGACGCCACGATCGTCCGGCCATTCCGCACGATCGCGACGGGCCTGTTCGAGATCGTGGATCGCTGGCTCATCGATACGATCGCGGTCAACGGCTCCGCCTATGTGGTCGGCTTCTTCGGCCGCATCTCGCGGTGGTTCCAGAACGGGCAGGTCCAGCGCTATCTCGCGGGGCTCGTCGTGGGCGCTGCCCTCGTGTTCTTCGTGAGCTCGCGCGACACCGATCCGTCGTTCACGTACACGCAGCAGGGCGAACAGCTCGTGCTGCATGCGACGTCCGGGTCGGGCCTCCTCGATGGCTCGTCGAAGGTCACCTGGGACCTCGATGGCGATGGCCGCCCCGACACCGCGCCGGACGGGACGCTTCTCAGTGGAGCCGACCTGACGGTGCGCGCCGGCGACGTGGGACCGCGCGTCACGGCATTCATCCAGGACTCGGTGACGCGCAAGCAGACCACCGTGACGCGGACCATCCGGCTGCCGGCCCCCGCGTCGGGGTCGGCCGGACCGGACGTGCACGACACGACGGCACCCTCCGACCCGACCGCACCCATCGCGCCCACTGAAGGGAGCCGCTAGTCATGCAGGGCTCGTTCGTTTTGCCGCTCCTGCTCGGGCTGCCGCTGCTCGGCGCCATCCTGGTGATGGTCACGCCCAAGGCCGAGGCGACGCTGCACCGCGGCATTGGCCTGACCTTCTCGCTCGCGAACTTCTTTCTCTCGCTGCTGGTGCTGCGCTACTTCGATCCCGCGAAGTCGAGCATGCAGCTCGTGTTCGACGCGGAGTGGATCCCGGGCCTCGGCGCGCACTTCAAGTGCGGGGTCGATGGCATCTCCATCTTCCTGGTCCTCCTGACCACGCTGATGGTGCCGCTCACGCTGTTCGGCACCGCGAAGTCGATCGAGAAGAACGTCCGCGAGTTCATCGCCGCGATGCTGGTCCTCGAGGCCGGCATGCTCGGCACGTTCGTCGCGATCGACGTGTTCTTCTTCTACACGTGCTGGGAGATCATGCTCGTCCCGATGTACCTGCTCATCGGGATCTGGGGCGGGCAGCGGCGGCTCTACGCATCGATCAAGTTCGTCATCTACACGATGATCGGCTCGCTGCTGATGCTCGTGGCGATCTTCTACCTCTACGTCCACGCGCACACGGTGCTCGGCTACTACACGACCGAGCTCGACAAGCTGCTGACCGTCGCGCTGCCCTACAAGGCGCAGGTCTGGTGCTTCGCCGCGTTCGCGCTCGCCTTCTCGATCAAGATCCCGCTGTTCCCGCTGCACACGTGGTTGCCCGATGCCCACGTGGAGGCGCCGACCGCGGGCTCCGTCATCCTCGCCGCCGTGATGCTGAAGTTCGGCATCTACGGGTTCCTCCGCTTCGCGATGCCGCTATTCCCGCACGGGGCCGTGGTGTGGGCGCCCGTCATCGCGGTGCTCGCGGTCGTCGGGATCGTGTACGGCGCGTTCGTCGCGTTCGCGCAGGACGACGTGAAGAAGATCGTCGCGTACTCGTCGGTGTCTCACCTCGGGTTCTGCGCGCTCGGGCTCATGTCGCTCACGGCGTACGGCGTGTCGGGCTCGATCTACGCGATGCTCTCGCACGGTCTCACGACGGGCGGCCTCTTCCTCGGCATCGGCGTGCTCTACGAGCGGCGTCACACCCGGCGCCTGGCGGAGTACGGCGGGGTCTGGAAGCAGATGCCGATCTTCGCGGGGCTCTACCTCATCATCGTGATGGGCTCCGCGGGCCTCCCCGCGCTGTCCGGGTTCGTCGGCGAGTTCCTGACGCTGCTCGGCACGTTCAACGCCGGTGACACGTTCCCGGTCACCCATCCGCATTTCCTGCCGATGCCGCGCTTGCTCGGCGGCATCGCGACGACCGGCGTGATCCTGAGCGCGATCTACCTGCTCTACATGTTCCAGAAGGTCTTCTTCGGGAAGCTCGACAAGGCCCGCAACGGCAAGCTGAAGGATCTCTCCGGGCGCGAGCTCGGCGTGTTCATCCCGCTCGTCATCGGCATCTTCCTGATGGGATTGTTCCCGCGGCCGTTCCTGCGCGTGATGGAGCCGACCGTGCAAAAGTTCCTCGTCGACATCAAGGTTCGCGTCGCCGAGCCCGATGGCCCGGCGCACGTCTTCGGATCGTTGACCCCGGCCGTGCCGATGAACCCGGGGGTGGCGACGCCCGGCGTGGCGGGCACCGCTGCCGTGCCTGCGACTGCCGACGCGCGGATGCAGCAGAACCTCGACCAGATGGCGGCCGGAGCTGACCGCGCCGCCAAAGCGTTTGCGCCAGGAGGTGCTCCGTGAGCCTCAACCCGACTGACCTCGGCTACCTCGTCCCGTACCTCATCCTGCTCGTCGTGGGCATGATGCTGGTGCTCGCAGAGGCGTTCTTCAAGGGCCGCGATCGCACGGCGCTCGTGGGGCTCACGGTCGCCGGCGCGCTCGCCGCTGCGATCGCCTCCATCGTGCTGTACCGGACCATCCCCGCCGGCGTGCGCATCTCGCTGCTCGGCGAGATGCTCGTGGCCGACCGCAACGCGTACGTGCTGTCCGCGCTGTTCAGCGTGGCGACCGCGCTGACCGCGCTCATCGCGCCCGGTCACCAGCGCGAGCACGACTGGCAGATGGGCGAGTTCTACGGGCTCCTCCTCCTGTCGGCGTCTGGCATGGTGATCCTCGCGCACGCCGCGAACCTCGTCACGATCTTCCTCGGCATCGAGACGATGTCGATCGGGGTCTACGTGATGACGGCGATGCGTCGCCGGTCGCGCCGCGGCAACGAAGCCGCGATGAAGTACTTCCTGATCGGCGCGTTCGCGACGGGCTTCCTGATGTACGGGCTCGCGCTGCTCTACGGCGCGGCCGGCACCACGAGCCTGTTGAAGATGCAGAGCGCGCTCGCCACCACGAACAACCCGGGTCTCGTCTTCGCGGGCGCGTTCATGCTCGTCGTGGCGTTCGGCTTCAAGATCGCCGCCGTGCCGTTTCACATGTGGGCGCCGGATGCGTACGAGGGCGCGCCCACGCCGGTCACCGCGTTCATGGCCGCCGCGGTGAAGGCAGCCGCGATCGCCGCGATGATGCGGCTGTTCGGCATCGCGCTCGGCGGGGACATCCTGCCGTTCGGCAAGCTCGGCTGGGCGAGCCCCTTCGTCGTGATCGCCGCGATCACGATCACGGTCGGCAATATCTCCGCCGTCCGGCAGGAGAACGTGAAGCGCATGCTCGCGTACTCGTCGATCTCGCATGCGGGCATCTTGCTCGTCGGCGTGTGCGCGCTCGGCCTCGGCTCGCCGACCGCGAACCAGAGCCTCGTCTACTACCTCATGGCGTACACGGTCACGACGCTCGGCGCGTTCGCGGTCGTCACGTACATCGGCTCGCGTGGCAACGAGCGCCTGCTCGTCGACGACTGGGCGGGCTTCGGCAAGGAGCACGGCGGCGCCGCGCTCGCGATGACGATCTGTTTGCTGTCGTTCGGTGGCGTCCCGCCCACGAGCGGCTTCTTCGCCAAGTTCTCGATCTTCAAGTCGGCGATGGAGGTCTACGACGGCCAGCTGCTGTGGCTTGTCGTGATCGGCGTGGTGAACTCCGCGATCAGCATCTACTATTACCTGCGGATCGTGACCGCGATGTTCTTCCGCGAGCCCACGTCGCCGCACACCCCGATCCGCTCGCCCGGGCTCCTGTTCGTGCTTGCCCTCTGCCCGCTGATGGTCCTCGAGATGGGGATCATGCCGGGCTGGTGGCTGCGGCTCGTCGGTTAGCAGCGGCCGGACATGCGCACGCTGATCGCGCTCGCTCGCGCCGCCGGTCTGGAGCCCGAGTACACGGGGTGGGACGGCAGCGCGGCCGGGACCAGCGACGACTCGCTCGTCGCGATGCTGACGGCACTGGCCGGCGATCTCGGCTTCAAGTTTGCCGGCGTGGAGGATGCGGACACCGCGCTCGCGCAGCTCGAGCACCATCAGTGGGCCGAGACGGTTCCGCAGGTGTGCGTCGGGTTTGGCGGCGAGCTCGTCGTCCCGTTCGCCGTCGTCGCCGACACCGATGCCGAATGGTGGGTCGAGGTCACCACGGAGCGCGGCACCGTGATCGAGGCGAGCGGGACGCTGTTCGCGCTGCCACCGGACTCGCACGCGCGACTCGAGAGCACCATGCGCTGCATCCGGCGCGCGACGATCACCGTGGGCGAGGTGGGCTATCACCAGATGCGCTGGCGCGCGGGCTTCGCGCAAGGCGATGCGCTCGCCGTCTGCGCCCCCGAGCGGGCGTGGGGGGGGCCGGGCGAGGGACCGCGCCGGTGGGGCGTGTTCGCGCCGGTGTTCGGGCTCGCCACTGCGGCCAGCGGGCAGGCCGGTGACCTCGGGACGCTGCGCGACCTCTTCGATCAGGTGAGCACGCGCGGCGGCAGCTACGTCGCGACGCTGCCGATCCTCGCGCAGTTTCTCGGCGAGCCCTGCGTGTTCTCGCCGTACTCCCCGGCGAGCCGGGTGGCTTGGAACGAGCTCTACCTCGACCTCGAAGACCTCGGTGCGCTCGCGGCCGAGGTCGGCATCGCGCCGCCGCTCGCGCCGCCGGTCGAGGGTAAGTGGATCGCTTATCGCGAGCAGTACCGATGGCGCCGCCGATACCTCGACGAGCTGGCGCCGGCGCTGATGGCGCATGCCGAGTACGGGGCCGAGATCGACGAGTGGGCCAAGTCGACCGGGATGTGGGACTACGCGGCCTTCCGTGCGCTCGGCGAGCACTACGGTCGCGGCTGGCACGAGTGGCCCGCGGTGCACAAGGATCACGTCCTCGCGATCCGCGATCACGCGGGTGCGGTCGCCGCGGGTGTCCAGGGCGCCGCGATCTACTCGCACGTCGTCGGGCAGTGGCTGATGTCGCGCCAGCTCCGCGGTCTCGCCGCGCATCCGACGAGCCTCTATCTCGATCTCCCTGTCGGCGTGAACGCGGACGCGTACGAGGTGTGGCGGCACCGGCCGCTGTTCCTGCTCGAGGCATCGGCGGGAGCACCTCCCGATGCGCTGTTCCTCGGTGGCCAGGACTGGGGCCTGCCGCCGCTCTCGCCCACGGCGTTGCGTCGCGATCGGTACCGCTACCTGATTCGCTGTCTGCGGCACCACATGCAAGTGGCGCGGATGCTGCGCATCGACCACGTGATGGGGTTGTTCCGGCTGTACTGCGTCCCGCGTGGTCGGCCGGCGACGGACGGCGTGTACCTGCGGTATCCGCACCAGGAGCTGCTCGCGATCCTCGTGCTCGAGTCGCATCGCAACCAGTGCGCGCTCGTCGGCGAGGACCTCGGTACCGTGCCTGCGATGGTGCGCCCGCTGATGGAGCGCCACGGCCTCTATCGCCTGCACGTCGGGCAGTGGAGCTTCCCGTCGCGGGTGGGCGGCGCGCCGGAGTTATCGCCCGCAGGCGCGGTCGCGAGCCTCAACACCCACGACACGCCGACCTTCGCCGGGTGGTGGGCGGGCACCGACATCGACGACCAGGCGGACCTGGGCCTCGCAGACGCGGCGGCGCTGGCCAAGGCCAGGGCGGAGCGCGAGCGCATGACCACCGCGCTGCTCGCGTTCGCGCGCGCGACCACGATCCCGGCCCCGGTCGCGACCACGACGGCGCGCCCCGCCACGTCGCCCGCCGATCCGATGGGCGCGGTCGAGCGCGCGGAGCTCGGCGCGACCCTCGATCTCGCGGCGGGTCCCGCCGAGGTGATGCTCGTGGCACTCGATGACCTCGCGCTCGAGCGGGTGCCCCACAACGTGCCCGGCACCACGACGCAGCGCCCGAACTGGCAGCGCACGATCCCGCGCTGGGAGACCGCGCTCGCGGAGCACGGTTCCACCCCGCTCGCGGCAGCCACGATGGCCGCCGTCACGGTCGCGCGACTGAAGCCCTGAGCTCGCACCTGGTCGAGGTGCGCACGTGCGCACGTGCGTACCTGCGCCCTGGCGGTCGTCGGGGTGCGCGCGATCACGCGGCAGCACCGTCGGAGATCGGGCTGACGCTCGCGGCTGTCGCGACCTGATACGCTGGAGGAATGCTGACCAGTCTAGGGTGCGTGCTCGCGCTCTCCGGGTTCGGGGTGGTGGCAGGCTGTGGCTTCGGCGCGCCCAGCGGAGCGACCCCGACCGACGACGGTATTCCGGTGGCCGACGCTAACATCGGGGAGGACGGTGACCTCGATGCGAGCGCCGTGGATGCGGTGTCAGGCGTCGATGCGGCGTCAGGCGTCGATGCGGCGTCAGGCGTCGATGCCGCGGTCGTCCCGTGCACGGGCTCGCCGGACCACGACGGCGACGGGCTGCGCGACGACTGCGACCTGTGCCCGCACATCGCGAGCGTGACGCCCGCGACGGTGGCCCAGCTCGACGAAGACGGCGATGGAGTCGGGGACGCGTGTGATCCCCGGCTCGGCAATCCGATGGATCAGCGCGTGCTGTTCGACGACTTCAGCGGCAACTCGCTGAGCTCCGCGTGGCTGGACGCCTCGACGACGACCGTGGGGCTCGATTCGTGGACCGTGGGCGGCGGCTTTGCGACCGCGGGCAGCAAGACCAAGTTCGGCGCGCTGCTAGGGACGGCCACGGTCGATCACCCCACGGTGACGACGGAGCTGGTGGTCACCATGTTCACGCAGGCCGGGACGCAGATGAGCACCCCGTACAACCCGTTTGTCGAGGCGATCGTCGGCGTGGGGCCGCCCACGGGGACGGACTCTCTCGGGTGTCTGATCGCGCAGCTGCAGAACCTGACCACGCAGGTGCAGACGTACGCGCAGTACGACAACTCGCCGATGGACGCGACCGCGGTCTCTCCCGTCGCGTTCGCGAACAACGCGCGGTTCCGGATCAGTGCCTCGAACGGCACGGCGCTCGTGTGCAAGTTCGGCGCGACGGAGGTGCCGGCGATCAGCGTCGCGCTCGGCACCGCCGCGCCGACGAAGGGGTTCGGCGTGGCCAAGTTTCTGGCCGCAACGAAGATCGACTACGTGTTCGTCGTCGGCCGCCGCCCCTGAGCTGCGCGCGGTGGCTGCGGGATGGGCTCGAAGGGACGTTGCTGGCGACCTAGTTTCGGTCAGTCGTCAGTCGTCAGTCGTCAGTCGTCAGTCGTCGGCCGTCGGTCGTCCCCTCCGGGAATTCCTTCCCGGTAAGGACCGGCCGTCGAAAGCGACAGCCGGGTCCCCTCCGGGGATTCCTTCCCGGTAAGGACCGGCCGTCGAAAGCGACAGCCGGGTCGATCTAGTTCCGGTCAGTCGTCGACCGAGGAGGGGCGCTTCTCGGTGCGCTTGCGCAGGCTGTGGTCGAGGACCTGCTTGCGCAGGCGAATCGACACGGGCGTCACCTCGACGAGCTCGTCGTCGTTGATGAACTCGAGCGCGTACTCGAGTGAGAGCTGGCGCGGCGGCGCGAGGACGAGCTTCTCGTCGGCGGCCGTGGTGCGAATGTTCGTCAGCTTCTTGGCCTTGTTCGGGTTCACCACGAGGTCGTTCTCGCGCTGGTGGATGCCGATGATCATGCCCGAGTAGTTGCTGACGCTCGCGCCGATGAACATGATCCCGCGCTCCTGGAGCGAGAACAGTCCGTACGCGTTCGACACGCCGGTATCCGACGACACGAGCACGCCGTTCTGGCGGGTGCGGATGTCGGGGCCCTGCGGACCGTAGTCCGCGGCCTGCGTGTAGAGCACGCCCGTGCCGCGGGTGTCCGTCATGAATTGCGAGCGGTAGCCGATGAGGCCGCGCGCCGGGATGTAGTACTCGAGCCGCGTGCGGCCGACAGCCGACGGCCGCATCTCGCGCATCTGGCCGAGTCGACGGTTGAGCTCGGCGACGACCGGACCGACGTAGTTCTCGTCGAGGTCGATGACGGCATCCTCGTACGGCTCGAGGGTCTTGCCGGTCACGGGGTCGGCCTTGAGGATCACCTGCGGCTGCGACACGCACAGCTCGTAGCCTTCGCGGCGCATCGTCTCGATGAGCACCGTCAGGTGGAGCTCGCCGCGACCCGAGACGCGGAACGTGCCGGCATCGGCCGTGTCCTCGACCTTCAGCGCGACGTTGCTCTTCAGCTCGCGGGCGAGGCGCTCCGCGAGGTTGCGCGACGTGACCCACTTGCCTTCTTTGCCGGCGAACGGACCGTCGTTCACCTTGAAGTTCATGGTGATCGTCGGTGGATCGATATTCAGCAGCGGCAGGACCACCGGGTTCTGGATCGTCGTGATCGTCTCGCCGACGTTCAGGTTCGCCATGCCGGTGAACGCCACGATGTCCCCGGCCACGGCCTCGGCCAGCTCGAAGCGCTTGAGGCCCTGGAAGCCGAGCACCTTCTGGACGCGGAACTCTTCCTTGAGGCCATCGCGGTGGGCGAGCAGGAGCCGATCGCCGACCTTCGCGCGCCCGGCGCGCATGCGGCCGATCGCCATGTAGCCGAGGTAGTCGTCGTAATCGAGCGTCGCGACCTGCATGAGGACCGGCGCGTCGAGGTCGCCACCGGCGGGCGGCACCTTCTCGAGGATGAGATCGAGCATCGGCGCCAGGTCCTTGCGCTCGTCGCCGAGCTCGCGGATGGCGAAGCCCTGGCGGCCCGAGGCGTAGATGACGGGGAAGTCGAGCTGCTTGTCGTTCGCGCCGAGCGAATCGAACAGCGCGAACACCTGGTCCATGACCTCGTGCGGATCGACGCCGGGGCGATCGATCTTGTTGACGACGACGATGGGGTTCAGCCCCATCTCGAACGCCTTCTGCGTGACGAAGCGGGTCTGCGGCATCGCGCCCTCGTAGGCATCGACGAGCAGGAGCACGGAGTCGACCATGCCGAGCACGCGCTCGACCTCGCCGCCGAAGTCGGCGTGGCCCGGCGTATCGACGATGTTGATACGGGTGCCGCGCCACGTGACGGCCGTGCACTTCGACAGGATCGTGATGCCGCGCTCGCGCTCGAGGTCGTTGGAGTCCATCGCGCGCTCGGCGACGACCTCACCGGTGCGGAACGTCCCTGCCTGGCGCAGGAGACCATCGACGAGCGTCGTCTTTCCGTGATCGACGTGGGCGATGATCGCGACGTTTCTGATGTTCTGTTGCGTGTTCGACATCTACGGCAAGCTCCTGGCGTATCCGGGCGTCGCGTCAGGTACGCGCGAACCGGTCACGAGCGGCGGTCTATATCAGGGGCCCGGGAGCGGGGCAATGGCGCACTCCCTCGTGCTAGTCGATGGATCGTGCGCCCCTCGCGCCAGCGTCGTTTCGGGCTCGCCTGCGTGACCCTGGTCGCGGCGTGCAGCGGCAAGCCCGCCGGCGAGGCCGTCGTCGTCGTGCGGAGGGACGCCGCGATCGCCATCGGGGCCGACGCGGGAGTGGCGATCGAGGTGCCGGCACGGCCGCTGGGACTGGCCGATCTGGCCGCGTGGGGCTGGCGCAAGCGGGCGGGCCAGTCCGCGATGAGGGAGGCTCGGGACGCGGAGGGGCGCGAGGACTGGGCTGCCACGGCCGCGGCCTGCCAGCGGGTGCTCGCGGCCGATCCGACGCACCTGGAGGCCTCCTGGCTGCTCGCGATCGCCGATGCGAAGCTCGGCAAGCTCGACGAGCTGCTTGCGCCGCTCCAGGTCGCGGCGGCGGGCGACCTCGGCAAGTGGGGGCTCGCCTCGCTGGAGCACCCCGCGCTCGCCGGGTTCCTCGCGACGCCGCTCGGCGCGGCCTGGCGGCGCCGGGTGGAGGCGGACCGCGCGGCCTACACCGCGATCGTCGCGCGGGCGCTCGTGGTGCTCGCGGGTGGCGACCTGTACGCGTATGACCCGGCGGGGACCCGGTGGCTCCGGCTCACGCGCACGTCAGGGGCCGTCGTGAGCGGCCTGCGGGTCGCCGGCGGTGATTGGATCGCGTACGTGGCGCGCCGGCGGTCGAAGGCGACCGGTCCCGCTCGCCCGGGCGACGCTGCCGGCACGGTCCCGCCGGCCCCGCCGGCCGCGCCCATCCCGCCGGCGGTGGACGTCCCGCTCGGGGTGGGCGTGATCGACCTCCGCACGGCGAAGCCGTACTTGCCCCTCGACGTCGGCGCGCAGCCGATCGCCGTCGGCAGTGGTCCGCTGCCCGGACCGAACGGTGGGCCGGGGGCGTGGATCGGCCGCTCCCCGCCGCACCCGGTCTGGCTGTGGGCCGACCCGGGGCCGCATCTCGTGGCGCTGCCGAAGCATGCGAAGCGCGCCCCCGGGCCCTGGCTCGCGGTCGCCGCGGGTGTCCCCGTGCTCCACGCGCTGCCGGTACGCGACGTCGTCGCCGACTGGGACGACCGCGGCCTCGCGAGCGCGATGCGACTCGTGCGCACGAACCGGGTCGTCGCCGTCGCGGGGCAGGTGGTCGGCGACTCGGTGGTCTGGTCGCGGGACCGGGCGGCAGTCGCGTTCGTCGCGGAGATCGCGGACGACTGCACGCCGGGGACGGCGACGGCCGCAGTGTACGTCGCCGACGCGGGCACGGGCACCCCGCGGGAGCTCGCGCGCGCGGTCACTGGCGGGCTCGCGATCGAGTGGCTCGCCGACGGGCGCGTGGCGATCGCCGGCGATGACGGGATCCAGATCGTGGACCTCGCGAGCGAGTCACGCCTCCCCCTGGCGGGCGCGACCGAGTTGCTGACGCCGCGGCATCGGCTCGCGTGTGGCCTGCCGGACGTGGCCACGCCCGGCGAGCTGCCAGAGGACGATACTTCCGAGCCATGATGGCGCGGATGCCTCGCCGTCGCGCGAGCTCGCCGCGGTCACCACTGGCGCTGCGAGGTCGCGAGTGCCTGAAGGCGGAGGATCGGGAGGTGGTGATGCATCGAGCTGCGCGTTCGTCGGTCAAGGCCGTGCCGTGGGAGCTCGAGGACCACGTCGACCACCCCCGGCGTCTACGCCGCGGGCGATGCGCGGCGCCTCGCTCGTGCTGTGGGCGATCGCCGAGGGCCGCGAGGCGGCGCGGCACGTCGACAGCGCGCTGCGCGGGGGTCTCGCCCCAACCGAGCGGCCGGCTCGGCGGCACCATCCACGAGAGCGTCGATGGCGGCGTGACGTTCCACGTCGTCGGCCGGATCGACGATGAGCAGTCCATCGGCGGGCTATGCTGTGCCACGCTGTACGCCCTGCCGGCGGCGCTCGGCGCGCTCCCCGCCGGCGCGCTGCTGTGGGCGGCATCGGTCGGCGGCGACACGGCGGGCGCGCCGATGGCGATCCCCACTACTCCGACGAGACCGACAGCGCGCACAGCCAGAAGCTGGTCGCCCGGCGGACGACCGATGGCGTCGCGTGGTCTGCGGCGCGCGAGACGGTCGCGCTCCCCGCCTTCGGGGAGCGGCCCGGGATGGCGGTCGTCCGTCGCGCGCCGAGCGGCGCGTTCGTGATGTCCTACGAGATCTGCGGCTCGGACGGCTGCGCGGCGCACCTGAGATTCTCGGCCGACGGTTGGGATTGGGGCGATCCGCGCGACCGCGGGTTGCGGCCGGCGAGCCTCGACGGCAAGCACTTCCGGCACGCGCCGACGCTCGCGGCTTCCGCGACGCCGGGCGCCAACGGTCGGCTGTTCCTCGTGGGCCAGCTCGCCTTCGATGGCGCCGGCGCCCAGAGCGCGGACAGCGGCACGATTTTGCTGGGCAACACCGAGGGCGGTGGCGGGAACTGGTACGAGCTCGCCGCGCCAGTGGCGGTGGCCGACGCCTACGACAACTTCTGCCCGAACTACAGCTCCGCGATCCTGCCGCTCGAGCACGGCCAGGTCGCGCTCGAGATCGCGTCCCGCTGGGACGGCAACCGGTGCCGGCCGTACTACGCGCGCGGCCCCCTCGCCGGGACGCGAGACGCGACCGGGCTCAGCGACGGCGCCGCCTACCGGATGACCGCCGTGATCAGCGGGCTGTGCGCCGACATCGAGCTTGGCTCGACCGCGCCGGGGGCCAACCTCCGGCAGTGGGCCTGCAATGACAGCGACGCGCAGCGGTTCACCGTCGCGTTCCAGCCCGACGGCTCGGCGCAGCTGAAGAACGTGGCCAGCGGGCTGTGTCTTGCCGCGGCTGGCGACGCCACCACCCCAGGTACCAACGTCGAGCAGCAGCCGTGCACGGACGCGACCACGTGGCAGCTCGCCGCGGTGGGGCGCGGCTACTACCAGGTCCGCCGCCGCGGCGCGCCGGTCTGCCTCGACGTGGCCGGTGGCTCGGCGGTGATGGGCGCGAACGTCCAGTAGTGGGACTGCAACGAGCTCGCGCCGCAGATCTGGCGCTTCGATCTCTGACCGGCCGCTGCCGGGGGCAACCCGCCGCGCCCGTCGGCCGGGCGACGGCACGGCGCCCCCGTGAGGCTGCACATCGCAGGTTGCGATCGGCCGACGCGGCCCGCCCACGGATCGTCCAACCTGGCGAATCGTCTGGACCTGGATCGGGCACGGTTCGTGATAGGGGCCTGCGCATGACCAGCTCCTCTCGCTTCGGGTTGCTCGCCCTGCTGGCGACGCTCGCGGCAGCCAGCCCGGCCCGCGCAGACGCCGTGCCTGCCGGCCTGATCAACTCCGCGACCGCCACCGAGCCAGGCCCCGGGTTCCGGCCGCTCGAGCCCGGCCCGGCGGAGCTGACCTCGACCCAGCGACGCGCCCGCGCCGAGCTCGTCCGCGACGCGGCCGCGTCGGTCGGGATGACCAACGCCGCGCTCCTCGCCGGGATCGCCGAGGTCGAGACCAACTTCGCCCACTGCTGGTCGGAGGCGACGTGGGCGTGCCAGGGCCCGCCGTCGTCGTCCTGCGGCGGGGGGCCGGTGATCGCCGGCGCGTCGGACGGCCCTTGCTCGGCGCAGCAGGGCGGGCTCGGCATGTTCCAGTTCGACTCGGGCACGTTCTCGCAGACCATCGCGACGTACGGCCCCGACATCGTCACCGTCCACGGCAACGTCGCCGCGGTGGTCCCGTTCCTGGTCACCCGGGCGATCGAGTCGGTGCAGGGCGTCAACAGCCCGGCCGAGGCGCTCGCGTGGATGAACTCGATCACGATCCAGGACGGCGACCCCAAGTACGAGGCGTGGCTGTACTTCGTGGCGTGGCGCTACAACGGCTGCCAGGGCTGCACGAGTCAGATCAACAAGTACCGCGGCGGCACCAACACGCTGCGCGACGAGTTCGGCCCCGACTTCTGGACGATCAGCACGACGCCCCCCGCGGCGTGCGACGTGATCCCGGCGGCGGGCCGCACCATCGAGGAGACCGAATCGTGCTTCGCCAAGCGCGGCACCGCGACCTCGTGGTACCCGGGCGACCGCGGTAACGGGGGCGCATGCCTGTACACCTACACCACCGCCGATCCTGCGGCTGACAATCAGGCGACGTGGGAGCTCCGGTTCGAGACCGCGGGGCGCTACCGGGTCGAGGTGTTCACTGACGGTGGCGATCTGAGCCAGAGCCGCCAGGCCAAGTACGTGGTGACCCACGCCGCCGGCACGACCGAGGTCGTGATCGACCAGTCCGCCGAGGCCGGGTTCCGGAGCCTGGGCGACTTCGACTTCGCCGCCGGCGCGCCATTCTCGGTCAGCCTGGGCGACAACACGGGCGAGGCGTACGTGACGAGCGCGAAGATCGGGATCACGTTCGACGCGGTTCGCGTGGCCGCGGCGGGCTCGCCTCTGGGCGACAATCTGCCGGATGGCACGAGCACGGGCGACGGCAGCAGCGACGGCGGCGGCTGCAATGCTGGAGGCGGCTCGCCCGGCGCAGGGCTGGTGCTCGCGCTCGGTCTGCTCGCGGTCAGCTCGCGCCGGCGCCGGGCGAGCTGAGCTAGCGGGCGCGGCTAGCGCACCCCGCGACAGCGGCGCGGCGGCGCGGCGAGCGGCTGGCGCAGGCGGCGCAGGGAGGCTCTCGCAGCGCGCGGACGCGCCCCGGCTCGACCTGCGAGTGCTTGTCCGCGCAGTCGAGCGCGGTGGCCAGCCGTCAGGCTGACGACCGGCTGACGGTGACGGTGGTGACCAGTGGTGAACTGACAGCCACGTCGGCATGAAGTCCCAGTAATTCCAGTCGGTTGCCGACCGGCACGGCGGCTGCTTATTGGTCGGACCGTGGACCGCATCCGTCAGATGGCAGTCGCCGGGCTCGGCGGCGCGCTGAGCACCCTGGTCGACGTCACCCTCGTCGTCCTGCTCGTTCGTGGCCTGAGCGTGCCGGTCATGGGCGCGGCGTTCTTCGCATCGTCGGTGGGCGCGGTCGTGTGCTTCGCCGTGAACCGTCAGTTCGCGTTCCGCGACCCGAGCCCCGTCCGGCTCGAGCAGATCGTCCGCTTCGCCCTCGTCGCCATCGTGAGTGCCGGGCTCACGGCGCTGGCGATGCAGGTGCTCGCCGTGAAGCTCGGCGTCGCCGTCGTCCCCGCCCGGCTCGCCGTCGCGGTGTTTGTCTTCGTCGTGTGGGCGTACCCCGCGCAGCGTCGCCTCGTGTGGCGCGTCGCCGTGGTCGCGTGATCGCCGTGTCGCTGCTCGCGTGTACCCGCTGTCCGATCCTCGAAGGAGCCTCTATGTCGACCTCGCAGACCTCGCAGACCTCGCAGACCTCGCAGCCGTTCGTGGACCTCTCCATCGTCATCCCCGCGTACAACGAAGCGGAGCGCCTGCCGCCCACGCTCGCGAAGCTCGCCGCCTTCCTGGCGACGCAGCCCCTGCGCGCCGAGATCGTCGTGGTCGATG
>JAYSYE010000199.1:0-18264 GCA_043716635.1 Deltaproteobacteria bacterium
CCGCATCGCCCGGATCCGTGAACTGCCCGCTGTCCACGATCGAGCGCACATCCTCGGGGCTGAAGCGCGCGATGAGGCGGGCCATCCAGGCGGCATCGCGCTCGGTCATGCGGAGGAACGCGGGGTTCGGATAGCCGCTCTTCCACGTCTCGGGATCGAAGCGGTCGGTGGAGAAGTAGCCGAAGCGCTCGCGGCCCTTCACGAGCTCGGCTCCATCCCACGGGCGATGCACGATCCCGAGCGTGGCGAGGTCGAAGAAGATGTCGCGGAAGTCGAACAGGTACGAGTGACCCTGGCGCGGCGCCATGCCCCGCTGCGGCGCGCGCTGCCCCATCGCGTCGCTGGTGTCGATGATCTGGTGCTTGACGTACCCCGGCGACGACGCGGGCTTGTCGTGATCGACCGCGATCCACGAGTCGAGCGTGTTCTGCTCGCGGGCGTCCCAGTGGTTGATCCACGCGGCGAGGAGCTTGCTGCCGCGCAGCTCGCGGCGGTCCTCGTGTGCGACCACGTCGTTCGGATCGTCCGCGCGCGTGCCCTCGTACCGGAACGGCCCCACGGACGTCCCCGGGAGCCACTTCGAGGCCTGCAGCCGGATCATCGCGCCCCGACGCGGCGCGGTCTTCAGCGTCGTGGTCAGCCGCTCCTCGTCGAACGGCGTCTCGACGCCGAGGTTGGTCACCACCTTGAGGCCCGGCTTGAGCTTGAACTGCTCCCGCCGGACGTAGACCACCTGCTCGCAGGACGTGTTGAACCCGACCGCGTGATAGAGCGCCGCGCCGATCGTGCTCGCGGCGCTCGCGCGCTCGGGCTGCAGCGCCTCGTCGACCTTCAGCATGTACTTGCCGAGGTCCTCGAGCTTCACGCGGAAGCCGAGCGTCGCGCCATCACCCTTGCCCTTGTCGATCGTCCACGTCGCATCCGGGACCTCCTTCGGCAAGATGTCCTCGGGTGTGCACGCGCCGAGCGCGAGCGGGATGACTCCGCGCTTCGTGATGCGATTGGTGAACCACGCCGAATCCGCCACCTCGTCGAGGCTGTTGGCGTTGGCGGATTCGTCGGAGACGTCGACGGCGAGGAAGCGCGACGAGCGCTCGAACGCGATGTTGTCGACCTTGTCCCAGATGAACGGCGACACGTACTCGCGCGGTACGCAGCTCACTGCCTTGGGGTCGTCCTTGTCGGGATCCGGCCGGCACGGCAGCGACACCGGCTGCTGGTCCGGATCGACGACGAACGGGTCTCGCGCGGGGAACGCGGCTCGCGGGCTGCTGCACGCCGCGAGCCCCAGCCCGAGCCCCAGGCCGAGCCCGAGCCCGGCTGCGATCACGACGCGAGTCACAGTCCCACCCGCGTGCGCAGCGCGATGCGCACCGAGTCGATCGACCCACCCTGCTCCACCGTCTCGGTGCCGAGGCCGAATATGAGCTCGAACCCGCGGTTGCGCGTGCCGTTCGATGTCATCCCGATCTCCCCCGAGAAGCGAAACTTCGATGGCGCGAGCGTGTCCAGGTGCTCGCCGAACGCGTTGCCGGTCGTGAACCGCAGCTCGCCATCGACCCACATCCAGATCGGCCACGTGTACGCGATCTGCGCCGCGGCGATGCTGCGTCCGAGCAGCCAGCCGTCCCGGAAGCCCGGCATCATGTCCCCCCCTGGCATCGCGAGCTGATCGAATGGCACGTCACCCTTGATCGGATCCACGAAGTCGACCGCAACCCCGAGCCGGACCACGCGTTGAAACCCGTCGAGATCGACAGCCGCACCCACGTCACCACCATAGTCGACCCAGCTGCGGTCATGACCCGGGTCGAAGGCCGTCTGCCCGTGCGCGTGGACATACGCGCCGCTGCCGGGTGCGGGCAGCGGAGAGCGCGAGTCGAGCGCGAGATCGAGGCGCTGATACGCGTCGGAGTACGTCACGCCGTACCCCGGCGGGGCCGTCTGTATGCCAGCGGCGATCTGGTCGTCGAGGGAGGGGTCCGTGCAGCATCCACCCTCGTGAAACGAGGTCCGCTGCGCGCCCGCGGTGAGCGCCGCGTACGACAGCGTGCCGAACGCCCGTGTCAGGGAGAGGTTGCCATCGAAGCGCGTGCGCCCGAAGCGCGACTCGAGATCGTTGTGGCCGTCCGGGCCGATGGCGACGAACACGAAGTCCGGCCGGCGCACGGCCTGCGCGAACAGGCCGACCGTCGTGCGCGAGCCCGGCTTCGTGTAGCGATCGACGAGCGTGGCACCCAGCCAGGACGGGCCCCACGTCGCGCCATGGAGCGAGACGGCGTTGCCGTCCGCGCCGAAGTCGCGTAGCCCCAGCAGCACCCCGACGCTCGGCTTGAACCCGAACTCGTACAGCACCGTCGGCACGATGAAGTCCTTGGCGTTCGGCCCGAACGTGAACGCGTCGTGCAGCTTCGAGATCCAGTGTTTGCGCTCGGCCGTCTTCACGAGCGCGCCGAGCGGCTTGCGGATGAGGTAGTCGTGGACGACGCGCAGCGGGAACAGCACGACGCGCGGGATCCACAGGACCGGGTGCGACGGGTGCGCGTCACGGTTCCCCAGGCCGTCGTAGTCAGGTACGGGGCGCTTCGGCTCCGCCGCGGCGTCGTGGAGACTGGCGGCCCCGAGCGCGAGCGCGACGCTCGAGATGGCGAGCACTCGTCTCGGCAACATTTCACGCCCACTATGCACAGCGCGAGCGGTACGAGCGGGGTGCGCGGGCCGGTCTCTCTCGTATCTCGCGCGCGACCCCTACGAAATTCAGCGCATTCTCGTTGACGGGCACGCCCCGCCACGTCGCTCAGAGCCGGTGCAGGCCGATGACGCGAGGGGCACGAGTCACCGGATCGTCGGCGATGTGCACCAGGGTCGCGGGGATGCCTCGGGACGTCTGCACGCGCACGATCGTGTAGTGCCCGTCGGCATCCGTGCCGCCGCGCGGGAGGTGCGCGGAGCACGCGTGCCCGCGCTCGCTCGGGGCGACCCGCTCGGGGGGCACCGCGAGGGCGCGACCCTGATAATCGTACGCATCGAGCGTGAACACCGTGGGGCGGAGGTCCAGGTGATACTGGATCGCGAGATCGTCGAAGCAGAGCGTGCCGCCGTCCGTCACGAAGTTGTCGACGGGGTTCACGCGCAGGAACCAGTGCAGCGCGGTGCGACGCTGCCGCTTCTCGAGGGTATCGACGAGGTACGGCGCCGCGCGCGGATCGGACAGGTGGCCCGCCTTGACGGCCGCCTCGAGCTGCGGCCGCGTGATCTTGATGAGGATCTTCGCGCCCCAGAACTGATCGTAGCGATCCGCGAACAGCACCGGGAACTGCCCCATCGGATTGGGCTTCCAGCCCGCGGGGTTGTAGTCGAGGTCGCTGTAGAGCCCGACGCCGGGGATGTGCGTGAACACGCGCCCCTCCCACGGCTGGCGCCGGAGCCCGAGCGTCAAGAACGTCAACGTCCACTCGTACGGATCCACCTCGTGCACGAAGTCCGGCTGCGGCCGGCTATTCGTCACGGGGAACGCGCCGAGCGAGTTCCCGAAATCGATCTGGTAATGCTTCACATAGTGGACCTGCGGGTTCGCCGGGTCCGGCTCCCACGAGTCGAGGGTGTTGTCCTCTTTCTGATCCGTATGCGCGAGCCACGCCGTGAACGCGGCGATCCCGCGCGCGTCGCGTCGCCACTGGTGCGGGACGAGATCGTTCGGATCATCCTCGCGCGTCCCGAGGCGAGGCTGACCGCCGAGCGGGTGGCCGCCGATGTACAGCGACGCCGTCGCCCGGTAGGTCCCGTCGGCGCTCGCGTTGACCTTCGTCATCTCGGCGTCGATGAACGCGTTGTCGAGCGGGATCTTCTCGCCGTTGACCTTGCGCGTCGCCTTGTCGCCGAGCACGAGGTCGACGCGCTTGAAGTACACGATGTGGTCGGACGGGACGTTCCAGCCCCCGGCATACAGCAGGCGCGCCGTGATCACGTCGGCCGCGCTGTCGAGCTCCGGCAGCGTCTTCAGCGAAAACTTCAGCAGGAACTTCCGCCCGTCCGCGTCCTCGCAGATGAAGCCCGGTACGCTGCCGCCGACCTTCGCGCTCTTGATCTTCCACGGCATGTGGAGCTGCGGGGTCTCGCCCGGTGCGCCCTGCGCAAACTCATCGATCGACATCGGGCGAACCCCGATCCGGTTCGTGAAGAATGTCGAGTCGGGCACCTCGTCGAGCGAGTTCACGCCGAGCGCGCGACGGTCCCGGGTCAGGTTCAGGGCGCGCCGCGCGAGCAGCAGGTACGACGTGAAGTGGTAGTAGGGGCGATAGAACGGGTTCTCCTTCGGTTGCTTCGGCGTGTCCACGCGGTCGTTCACCCGCGTCACCGGCGGCGCGTTCACGAACCGGACGCGCCCGACGGGAGATGCCGAACCGCAAGCCGCGACCGCGAGTGTCAGAAGTAGGGTCAAGGTACGCATGAATCTCCTAGCGACGATGCAGCCCGATGACGCGCGGCGCTCCCGTGGTCCGGTCCACCGCGAGGTGGATCGACGTTCCCGGGATGCCGCGGTCGCCCGTGACCTCGTAGATCGTATAGCGATCGCCATCGCGTGCCATCGGCAGCTCCGGCAGGCACACCCGGTCCGCACGGCCATCGTCCGCCGGACCGGCCACCCGCGCGGCTGCGATCGCACCGAGATCTCGGCCCGCGCGATCGTAGGCGCGCGCGCGATAGGTCGTCGGCACGGACGTGAAGCCGTGACGCGCGGCGAGGTCTGCAAAACACAGCCGGTACGCGCGGTCGACGATCTCCACGCGCGGCTCGTCGATGGGGAGCACCCGGTCGAACCAGTACTTCGCGGTGATCCGCTGGCGCTGTGCGATCTGCTCGACGAGGAACGCGCCCGAGCGCGAATCGGTGAAGCGCGCGCTCGCGACGGCCGCCGCGATCTGCGCCCGCGAGAGCTGGATCAGCTGCTTGCTGCCCCAGAACTGATCGAACCGGTCCGCCGTGAGGATGATCGGAAACTGGGCCATCGGGTTCGGCTTCCACTCGTCCGGGCGGTAGTCACCCGCGCTGTACATTCCGACGCCGGGCACGCCGGGATCGATCCGTCCTTCCCACGGCTGCCGGCGCAGTCCGAGCGTGATCAGCGAGAGGCCCCACTCCTTCGGATCGAGCTGGTAGGCACGATCGACGAACGGGTTCTTGTTGACCTTCGGGTACACCCCGAGCGACTTGCCGAAATCGATCAGGTAGTGCTTCACGTAGTGCCGGGTGGGGTCGGCCGGATCCTCGACGTACGTGTCGATCGTCTGGTCCTCCTTGGCATCGCTCACCGAGAGCCAGGCGGCGAGCGCTGCCTGCCCGCGCTGGTCGCGACGCAGCTCGTGC
This sequence comes from Deltaproteobacteria bacterium, assembly GCA_043716635.1. GTDB lineage: Bacteria > Myxococcota_A > Polyangia > Haliangiales > Haliangiaceae > JABFXX01. The sequence continues at coordinate 5,368 of JAYSYE010000199.1, forward strand.
GGGATCACGTCGTTCGGGTCATCCGCACGGACGCCGAGGCGAGGCATGCCACCGACCGGCTTGCCCTCGACATAGATCGACGCGAGCCCGCGGATCGAGCCGTCCGCCCCGACGTTCACGTGCGCGAGCCGCTCGTCGAGGTACGCCGCGGTCAGCTTCAGCTTGTCGCCGTGCTCCTTGTACGTCGCGTCCGGATCGATCGTCAGATCGGCGCGCTTGAAGTACACGATGTGGTCGGACGTGACGTTGTAGCCGACGGCCCAGTAGAGCCGCGACACGATCGCGTCGGCCGCCGTCTCGTACTCGGGCTCACCGCGCTTGTCGAACTTGAGGACGAATTTCGTGCCTGCGCTGTCGACGCACACGAAGCCGATCGACGCGCCCCCGGCCTTGGCGCTCTTCACGGTCCACGGCAGGTGGAGGTCGGGCGATTGACGCTCGCCCGGTCCCCGGCGGATGTCCTCCGGCGTGAGCGCCTGCTTGCCGACGCGGTTCGTGAACCACGTGGAGTCCGGGACCTCGTCGAGCGCATTCACCGCGTACGCGCGACGCGGCCGCGTCAAGCTCAGCCCGCGCATCGCGCGCAGGTAGTACGAGTTGAAGTGATAGTACGTTCGGTAGAACGGGAGCGTCCGTGGTGGGTTCGGGGTGTCCAGTCGGTCGTTCACGGCCGTCACCGGCGGCTGGTTGCGAAACCTCACCGCTCCGACGGGCGACGACGCGCAGCCCGCGGTCACGCAGGCGGCCAGCGCCGCGGCGAGCACCGGGAGCTGGACGATCCCCGCGCGCATCCCGTGCATCCCGTGCATCCCTGCGTGCATCCCCGCGTGCATCCCTGCGTGCATCCCTGCGTGCATCAATACCGCTCCGCGCGCGACCGGGCGTCCGAGACGGGATTGAACGTGAAGAAGTACGAGACGCCGCCCTCGAGCGCACTCACGACCGTGGCCTGTACGATCAGTCCGCGCGACGAGTACGCCTCGAGCGAGATGCCGTAGCCGACTCGCAGCCCGGAGAGGTCGACGTTCTTCAGCTCGTCGTACACGCGGCCGGCATCGAAGAACACGGAGCCCGCGAGCTGCCGCCCGATCAGGAACTGGTAGCCCACCTGCCCCACCATCGCGACCTTGTCGCGGAAGCGGTTGGTCACGTACCCGCGGAGCAGGTCGACACCGCCGAGGCGCGGCAACTCCGTGAACGGGACCTCGTCGCGATCGCCGGTCACGAGCTCGCCGTAGTAGCGCAGCGACAGCACGCGCGGACCCGGCGTCAGCCGGATGTAGCGCTGGAGATCCACGCCCACGCGATAGAAGTCGGGGTCCTCCGGGCGCAGCCCGGTCTGGCGGCCGAAGAATCCCATCGCGAGACCGCCGGTGCCGCGGATCGCAGGGGCGTCCCAGTGGTCGTACGGCCGGCGCGTGTCGTACGCGACCTCCGCCTCCGTATAGAGATAGGTCGTGCCGCGCGCAAAGCCGGGCAGCCGGTTGTCGGAGGTGTCGTAGGCCTTCTCGATCGAGACGTCGCTCACCGTATCGTCGGTCCCGGCGAACGTCTTCTTCGCGAGCGCGCCCGAGAGCTTGATCGTGACGTGGCCCGGCAGGTTGATCCGGATGCGCGGCACCACGCGGGCGACGGACATCTCGAACCGCGTGGAATACGACGGGGAGGCCGGATCGCGGACATCGACGGGCGGCCCGGTCGGCTTCTCCGCGGCGTCGTCCTTGTTCCCGTAGCCGAAGAACCGATCGCGGTTGCGGTTCTCGATGCTCGCCGCGACGCCCGCGGAGAAGTAGCGCGAGATGCGCTTGCCGCTATCGAGGTCGGCGGCCGCGATCCGGTTGGTCTGCCCGCCGAAGCCGACGCGCACCGAGAACTTCTCGCCCCGGCCGAGGATGTTGCGCACGAACGCACGGGCGCCGACGTTGAGGCCGAAGCCGGTCTCGCGAAAGGCCGTCGGGTACAGGCCGAACTTGCCGTCGTCGCTGATGAAGACCTGCTTCACCTGGTGAATGACGTGGTAGCGCTCCTGCAGATAGATCGCGCCGCGGATCGGCTGGAGCACGACCTCGAGCGGGATCCGCGGGATCCACAAGATGATGCGGCCCAGGACGCGGAGGACTCCGTCGCCACGGTCGATCTGATCGACGCGACCGTGCTCGGCACCCGGGCGCGGCGCCGAAGTGACGTCCGCGGCGGTCAACGGCGCCTCCGCCGGGTCCGAGTCGACGATCGGTGGCTGGTCCACTCGCGAGTCCGCCGGTTGGTCGTGCGCCGGTTCGTCGCCCGGCCGGGAGGGCGTCCCGGTCGGCGAGCCGCGTTGCTGCTGGTCCGGTGTGGCACCGTCTGCGAGCGCGGCCGCGGTGGGAGCTCCGAGTGCGGTCAGGGCGAGCGCCGAGAGGACGAGCAGGCGACGCGACGTCTTCATGAGGGAGTGATGAGAAGATGCCATGGCGCATGCGCTGCTACCCGCGCGCTCGCGAGATCTTGCATAGTTACAGTGATCAGTCGCGAACACGAGACCGCCCATCGCTGATCGGGACAAGGCCGATCGAGAAGAATACGCCGCCGTCGAATGACGTGGCGACATCGGCCCGGAGCACCAGGCTCGACACACTGTAGCCCTCGATCCCCAGGCCGCCGCCATAATGCAGCCCGGCGAGCGTGAAGTCGTCGACCGAGTGATACACGCGGCCTGCCTCGCCGAAGAGCACACCCGCGACCTTGTAGCCAAGCGCGTAGAGATACGTGGCGCGCATGACCAGTGCCGCACGGTCGCGGTAGCGGTCGGTATCGGCGGCGCGGAGCAGGTCGCCGCCGATCGACGGGACCTCGGTGAACGGGACGTGCGCGAGATCGCTCGTGATGGCCTCTCCGGCGACGCGCAGCTCGAGGACGCGGGGTCCCGCGGTCAGGCGGAGATTCTGCTGGAGGTCGAACCCGTAGCGGGTCGTGTTGCGTGCGCCGTCGAGGTCCCAGTCGTGCGACGCGTAGCCGAGGACGAGCGCGCCCGAATCGCGAATGCTGCGCGGATCGTACGAGCTCGCGACGTGGCGCGTGTCCCACGACGCCTCGAGCTCGGCGCGGAGGAGGCGCGCGCCGTCGAGGTACCCCGTGACCGTCGCGGGGTCGTATCCCTGGTCGAGCGCGACATCGTCACCGCGCGGATTCGAGTCGGAGCGAAAGCGCTTACGCACGAGCATGCCGCGTCCGACCACGGCGAAGTGCGCCGGGAGCGTCGCGCGCAGCCACGCAGCAGCGCGCTCACCGCGCAGCCGGTAGCGCGTCGCGACAGCGTCCTCGGCGTTGCCGAACCCGAAGAAGCGCTCCTGCGCACGCCGGTCGAGGCGGCCCTCGAACCCCGCCTTCAGCAGTCCGAGTCGCTGCCCGGTATCGCCTTCCACGCCGACCAGCCCGCCCAGGTGCCCGCCGTAGCCGAGCCGGAGCCCGACCTGTTCGTGCTCGCGGAACAGGTTCGACAGCCGGACGCGGAGCCCGGCGTGCGGGAGGAACCCGCTCTGCACGACGAGCTCGGGCCCGAATCCGAGGGTGAACTTCGGGTCGTCCTCGCCGCGCTTGATCTCGCCCACGGCACGCTTGCTCTGGAAGTACAGGACGCCCCGGATCGGCAGGGTGACGATCTCGAGCGGGATCCGCGGGATCCACAGGACCACGCGGCCGAGCTTGCGGGCGACGCCATCGCCGGGGTCGACGGGGTCTGCGCGCCCGCTCTCGGTCCCGGGACGCGGCGCCGTGGCGACGTCAGCGGCGGTGGTGGCCCGCGGCTGCGCGGACACCGTGGCCGCCGTGGTCGCCGTGGTCGCGAGACTGGCGAGGACCACCAGTGTGGCGGGGGCGCCCAACTTCACGGCCGATACGGTAGTCGATCGCGAGTCGGGCTCGCCAGGTTACGAGGTGAGACTACTGTGAGCCCGCGCGTGGGAGCCCTCGGGGAAATGCGTTAACTTGTGTGCGAGATGTCGACGTCCGAGCTACCTGCCGCGATCGCGAGGCGCCGAACGTTCGCGATCATCGCGCATCCCGATGCGGGCAAGACCACGCTCACGGAGAAGCTGCTGCTGTTCGGCGGTGCGATCAACCTCGCCGGAGCGGTGAAGGCCCGCGGCGATCGCAGGCGTGCTCGCAGCGACTGGATGAAGGTCGAGCGCGAGCGCGGGATCTCGGTGACCACGTCGGTGATGACGTTCGACTACCGGAACTGCACGTTCAACCTGCTCGACACGCCGGGCCACGAGGACTTCAGCGAGGACACGTACCGGACGCTGACAGCGGTGGACTCCGCCGTCATGGTCATCGATGCCGCGAAAGGCATCGAGACGCAGACGCGGAAGCTGTTCGAGGTGTGCCGCCTGCGCGACGTCCCGATCGCGACGTTCATCAACAAGATGGATCGCGAGGGCCGCGATCCGTTCGAGCTCCTCGACGAGATCGCGAAAGATCTTCAACTCGACGTGTGCCCCGTGAGCTGGCCGATCGGCTCGGGTCGCGAGTTCCGCGGCTGCTACGACCTCCTCGCGGACCAGCTGATCCTCATGGAGCGGTCGAAGGGCGAGTACATCCAGGAAGGGATCCGCGTCCGCGGGCTCGACGACCCGAAGCTCGACCAGCTGCTGCCGGAGAACGCGGTCGCGAAGCTGCGCGAGGACGTGGCAATGGTGCGCGAGCTGTGCCCGCCGTTCGACCTCGAGATGTATCGCGCCGGCCACCTCACGCCGGTGTTCTTCGGCAGCGCGGTCAACAACTTCGGCGTACAGGAGCTGCTGGCCGGCCTCGCGGAGCTGGCGCCCCCGCCGCGCACGCAGCCCACGCTCGAGCGGGCGGTGCTGCCGGCGGAGCCCAAGGTCTCGGGGTTCGTCTTCAAGATCCAGGCGAACATGGATCCGAAGCACCGCGATCGCATCGCGTTCGTGCGGCTCGCCTCCGGCCACTTCACCCGCGGGATGCGGCTGACGGTGCCCCGGACGGGCAAGGCACTCGGCGTGCACAACGCGATGCTGTTCCAGGCGAACGAGCGCGAGCTCGCCGAGGAGGCGTGGGCCGGCGACATCATCGGGATCCCGAATCACGGCACGCTGCGGATCGGCGACGCGCTGACCGAGGGCGAGGTGCTGCACTTCACCGGCATCCCGAGCTACGCGCCGGAGTACCTCCGCCGGGTGCGCTCCGACGATCCGATGAAGGCGAAGCACCTCGGGCGCGCGCTCGAGCAGATCGCCGAGGAGGGCGGCGCCCAGGTGTTCAAGATGTTCCTCGGCTCCGACTTCATCGTCGGCGTCGTCGGGGCGCTGCAGTTCGACGTGCTCGCCGACCGCATTCGCAGCGAGTACGACCTGCCCTGCCACTTCGAGGGTACGTCGTTCGAGGTCGCGCGCTGGATCGACGCGGTGGACCCGCGCATGATCAAGCGGTTCGCCGACCTGAACCGCGACAACATCGCCGAGGATCACTCCGGGGCGACGGTGTTCCTGGCGCGCAACGACTGGCAGCTCAATCGCGCGAAGCTCGACTGGCCTGACCTGCGCTTTCTGCAGACCCGCGAGCAAGCGCCGCTCACGGCCGCGTCGGCCTGACTTTGGTCTGGCTTTCGGCCTGGCTTGGGCCCGAGGCGCCTCGCTACGGAGCGGGGGGCAACGCGTCGAACCAGTCCGCGAGCTTCTGCGTGCCGTCCTCGTCGATCTTGTGCGTGACGAGCGGGGGCATCTGGTAGTTCCCCCGCAGGTGCGACACGAGCCAGAGGAGGCTCTTCGTGTGATCACCGGGCGTGATGCGGAGCGCACCCGGAAAGTGCTGCGCGACTGCGGCCGTGGTCGGCATCTGCCCCACCGTCGCGCGGTAGATGTCCGTGTCCGCCACGCCGACCGGGGCGGAGCCATCCGTCGGCCAGAACTCGGTGGCGCGCAGCCGCAGCACGAGCTTGGTCTCGTCGCCGAGCCCGCGGCTCGAGTGGCAGGGCATGCCGCAGTTCGCGTGGACGTAGCCCAGCGCGGTCGCCGCTTTGCCCGTCGCGTCGTTCGGGATCTCGATCGTCGTGGTGGGGGGCGGCGCGCTCAGCCGGCCCTGTGCGACGAGCTGGGTCAGGGTCTCGCCCTGCGCCTCCGGCAGCGCGAGCGCGACCGCCTCCACGCCGAGCAGGCGATCGGCACCACCGTGATGGCACTTGTCGCAGTCCTTCTGCGTCGGGATCTCGTAGCCGTTCGGGAGCACGATGCCGTGCGGCTCGGTGTTGAGCGTGGCCGCCATGCCGTCCGCGTCCCAGACGTAGGTGCCCGAGTCCCACTGACCCTCGGCGCGCTTCGAGAACAGCCGCGTCTCGACGAGCGTGCCGTCGACAACGAACTCCTTCCACGCCTTCGTGCCGACAGGGAAGCTCCACTTGTCCAGGTCCGACGTATCGATGGTGGCGCCGGCCGGGAGGTACAGGTACCGGTGCTTCTCCGCGCCGTCGCTCCAGAGCCGCACGCCCGGCGTGTAGGGCATCACGTCGGCCGCGTACTTCGTCGAGTCCTTCGCGTCGTACAGCCCCGTGCACGCGAGATCCGTGGGCAGTCCTGTCGCGGGCTCGACGCACGTGGGTGCCGACGGCGAGCTCGAACAAGCACCGGCGAGCCCGCACGTCACGAGCGCGATGTAATGCGTGGCTCTCATCAGTCGTCCTGAGCCCCGGCCTCGATCCAGCTGCGCACCATCGCGAGCTGCTCGGCCGTCAACGGATCCCCGCCGAGCGGCATCCGGCCGCCGCATGGAGGAGTCGTCAGCTTGAGAAAGAACAGGCTGGTGTCGGGGTCGCCCGGCACGATCAGCGGCTGGTTGCCGCCGCACATCGAGCTGGTCGAGGTCGCCATCAGCGACGCGTATGCGGACGCCTTGTCCGCGCCGACGGACAGGTTGCCGTTGCTCTTATCGTTCGACGGCAGGCCGTGGCAGAACGTGCATTGCGCCTTCGTCGCGCGGGGGAAGATCAGTGGATAGATCTCGGTGAACGTCGCGGCCGGAGCCGCCGAGCCGCCGCCGCAGCCCGCGAGCGCGACCGCGACCGCGAGCATCAGACCGAGGCCGAGCCGGGCGCGAGTCCCCGGGGTCACGGCATGCATGTGAACGGTCCGTTCGCCACCGGCGGCAGCGTGTGGATGTACGTCGCGATGTCGGTCATGTCGCCCATCGTCATCTTGCCGAGCAGCTCGGGGCCGCCCGGATGCGTCTTGCAGAACATGCGGCCCGTCCCTTTCTCGGTGTTCGTTGCCAGCGCAGTCACGATGTCCTGCACCGACCACCCGGCGAGCCCGGTGGGGTCAGGCGTGAGGTTCACCGAGGTGTTCAGCGGCGCGCCGCGGATGAACGTGTACTGCTTGCCACCCGCGAAGGCCTTCGCGAGGTTTGGCACGTCGTCCGAGACCTGCTCGGTGTGGCAGTTCAAGCACGCGACGCTCGCGAGGTAGCGGCCGCGCTCCGCGGCGGCGAACTGGGGATCGGACGACGGGAGCGTGGTGTGCGGCACCCCGGCCGCGTTGACCGATGGCGCCGGCGGGTTCTGGTCGAAGTACGGATAGTCCGCGGGCACGACGTTGTCGTTCGGAGCGATCGACCGCAGGTACTGGATGATCGAGTCCACGTCCTCGCGCACGAGCATCGAGTACTCGGGGTACGGCATGATCGGATACATCGAGATCTTCTCGTCGTCGATGCCCGTGGTCAGCGCGCCCCGGATCTGCTCGTCCGACCACGTCGCCAGCCCCTCGGGGTTGTGCGTGGTCAGGTTCTCGGCGTTGACGGTCACGACGGTCCCCGACGGATCCGTGAAGTCGTACGAGCGACTGCCCGCGAGGTACTTGGTCGGATCGGCCTTGCCGTCCGCACCGTTCGGCGTGTGGCAGACGCCGCACACGAGCACGTGATCGACCAGGTACTGACCGCGCTCGATCGTGCCCGTCGTCGCCGTGTGCGGCGGGCCATCGATCCCCGCGTCGACGCTGCTGCCGTTGCCGCCGCCACACGCGACCGCGAGGAGGCACGCGGCGCCGAGGCCGAGTGCGAGCTTGATGTCTTGCTTCATCCTAGAACCCCTGTCCGTTCGCGCAGAACGTGGCGTGAAATGTTCCCGTGACGAGGTTGCTGCCGTACTTCGCGTGGAAGTCGCCGGCGGCCGACGTGTTCGCGGTGGCCGCGGTGAACGTGATGCTGCCGGAGTCTGCCGAAAGCTCGTGCGAGGAGGACATACCGCCCGGGGCGTAGTTCACCTCGGCGTCGGGCACCGGCAGCGTCGTCACGGAGGGCGTTCCGGAGAACACGAGCTCGACCACCTGGGTGCCGGCCGTGGTCGCACCGAGCCACCGCGAGACCGTGAGCTGATCACACGTGAGCGGATCGGAGCTGAGATAGATCAGCGTCTCGCCGCTGTTCGAGATCATCAGGGACGACGCGGTCGGCTGGGCAGCGCCGAGCGTGCCGAGCGTGCCGTGGATCGCCGTGCCCGGAGGCACGTCACCGTTCACGATGAGCGAGTCATCGTTGCTCGTGTCGTCGGTGCTGCCGCCACCGCCGCACGCCGCGGCGCTCGCGGCGAGGAGGATGGTGGAGAGAATGATTGCGAGCTTCTCGTATGTCATGGTCTGGGCTCCTGACGCGTGGCGCGCCACAAACTGTCATGGGCCCCGTGGGGCACCGACGCGTGATTGGTTAAGCGTCGATAAAGAGGGCCGCGTACCGCACGTCGACAAACGTCGACGTGCGGTACGCGGCGTCGGTGACGGCCGTCAAGCGGGCGCTCGCGGGAGCCGGATCGTGAACGCCGCGCCGCCGCCGGCGCGGTCGGCGTACACGAGCTCGCCGCCGTGGCGCACCACGATGCGCCGTGCGATCGCGAGCCCCAGCCCGACGCCGTCCGGGGCCCCTCCGAGCTTCGCGAATGGCTCGAACAGCTGCGAGCGGTCCGGTGGCAGACCGGGCCCGGTGTCCTCGATGACGATCGCGATCTCCCCGACCGACGCGTCGGCCTGGATCGCGACCTCGACGCGGCCGCCCCGTGGCGTGGCCCGCACCGCATTGCCGACGAGGTTCGACAGCGCGGTCGTCAGCAGCTCGGCATCGCCACGCACGGCGATCGACTCCCCGGCCGTGGCGCCGCGCGACGTGGCGTGCAGCGACACGCCGCCACTCGCAGCCGCCTTCGCGTGGATCGCGATCACCTCGTCGACCACATCGGGGACATCGACCCGCGTCGCATCGGATGTACGGGTCGCATCGGCCTGCGAGAACCGCAGCATCGCGTCGACCACACCGGACAGCCGGCGCAGCTCGGCGAGCGACACGGCGGCGGACGTCTCCCACTCGCCGACCGAGCGCGGCCTGCGGAGGTTCACCTCGAGCTCGCTGCACACGGCCGCGAGCGGGGTGCGCAGCTCGTGTGAGGCATCGGCGGAGAACGAGGCGAGCGCGTCGTATCCGCGCTGCAGGCGCGTGACAAGATCGTTGATCGCCTCGGCGAGCGGCCGGAGCTCGTGCGCCGGCGGCGGCACCTCCATGCGCCGATCGAACCGATCGACGGTGATCTCTGCCGCCGCATCCACGAAGCGGTCGAACGTGCGCATCACGCGCCGGCCACCCCAGGTCGCCGCGCCGAAGGACAGCGCGAGCCCGATCGGCGTCGCCACCGCGAGCGCGAGCAACATCTCGTCGCGCGCCTCCGTGTCAACCTCCGCTGGATCGTCCGGCACACCCTCGTCGGCGTCCGCTTGCTCCCGCACGGCGACGACCGTGTAGGCGACCACGCCGAACAGGCTCAGGCCGATGAAGGTCGCCGCGCACGTCCACAGCGCGAGCTGCCCGCGCAGCGTCCGCGGGCTAAGCGCGTAGCGCTTCGGGACCCCCTCGTGCCGGTACGGCCTACGCATGCCCGGACGAGCCCTGCGGGGTACTCGCGACGCGGAGCCGGTAGCCGAGGTGACGCACCGTCTCGATCACGACCGCGGCCGTGCCGATCTTGCGGCGCAGGTTCGCGATGTGGACGTTGACGATGTTCGTCCCGGGCTCGAACGCGTAGCCGAACACCTGAGCCAGGATCTCCGCGCGGCTCAGCACCTCGCCCTTGCGCCGCAGCAGGAACCCGAGGAGCGCGTGCTCGCGCGGCGACAGCGCGACGCGCACGCCGCGAACCGTGACCGCGAGCTCGTCATCGCGATAGACGATCCCGGCGAGGCTTCGCGAGGCCCAGCGGGGCGCGGCGGCGCGGCGCTGGAGTGCGCGAATGCGGGCGACGAGCTCGCCGTACTCGAACGGCTTCACGAGGTAGTCGTCTGCGCCGAGATCGAGCGCCGTCACCCGCGCGCGCAGCGCGTCGCGTGCGGTGAGCACGAGGATCGGGGCGTGAATGTTCGCGGTGCGCGCCTGCTGCAGCACGGCGAGGCCGTCGAGATCCGGGAGTCCGAGGTCGAGCACGACCGCATCGATGTCGTCGCACGCGAGACGCGCGAGCGCGGCGGCGCCCGTGCCCACGACCGTCACCTCGAACCCGTCCTCGCGCAGCCCGCGCTCGAGCGCCGCTGCGAGCACCGGGTTGTCCTCGACCACGAGCAGCGGCATCAGCCGCCCGTGCCCGTGCCGAACGAGTCCGACGCTACACGCCCCATGGTCTGCAGGTGTGTGCCCGGCGGCCCCGGGTTTCTTCACCACTCCGCGCACTTTTGTCGCGGCAGCGTGATGCGAGCGTGCCGGCGTGGCCGCGCGGGGTGGGATGAGGGCGGGATGAGGGCGGGATGAGGGCGACGACGGTCGCGACGGGACGGGATGAGGGCGGAGGCGACGCGACGAGGGCGGAGGCGATGTGATGAGGGGCGGAGGCGATGTGATGAGGGGCGGGATGAGAACGGGATGATGACGACGGGCGGGCGATGCGCCGGCTACGGGGCGAACGACGGGCGAACGACGGGCGATCGACGGGCCATCGACGGGCCATCGACGGGCGATCGACGGGCCATCGACGGGCGATCGACGGGTCATCGACGGGCCATCGACGGACGAACGACGGGCCATCGACGGGCCATCGACGGACGAACGACGGGCGAACGACGGGCGAACGACGGGCGAACGACGGGCCATCGACGGACGAACGACGGACCATCGACGGGCCATCGCCGGGCCATCGCCGGGCCAACGACGGGCCATCGACGGACGAACGACGGACCATCGCCGGGCCATCGCCGGGCCATCGCCGGGCCAACGACGGACGAACGACGGGCCATCGACGGGCCATCGACGGGCCATCGCCGGACGAACGACGGGCCATCGCCGGGCCATCGCCGGGCGATCGACGGACGAACGACGGGCCATCGCCGGGCCATCGCCGGGCCATCGCCGGGCCATCGCCGGGCGCGGACCTCACGGACCAAGGCCGCACGCGGCGCTTTCGTGATCTGCCGACTGCATCCGGTCCTGCAGGGCGGACTGGCCTCCCGGGCGTACGAAGCGCGCGCCCGTCCCCGCGGGGACGTCCTGCTCACCTGCCGGCGGCGCGCCCGCACCCGGACACCCGCATGCGTCAAGCTCTCGGTCGCCGCGGTCGCCGCGGTCGCCGTGGTCCCCTCGGTCCCCTCGGTGCTCTCGGTCGCCGCGGTTGCCGCGGTTCCCTCGGTGCTCCCGGTCTCCTCGGTCCGCTCGGTCCTCCTGGTCCCCGCCGGCTTCGCGGTCGCCTCCATCCTCTCCGGCCTCGCGGTCCGCGCAGCCTTCGCGATGGAACGTGAATGCGAGATCCGGTGCGGCGCCGGTGATCGTGAGCTTGCGCTCGTGACAGGCGGAATGGTGCGCGCTGCACAGCAAGCAGACGTTCCGCTCTTCATGACGTCCCCCGTGGGACTGGAACACCACGTGGTGGACATCCAGGTTACGCGCCGACCGGCAGCCCGGCACCACGCAGCGGTAGTGATCGCGCGCGAACACCCGGCGGCGCACGGCAGGCGAGACCGTCGCGGTCACGCGTGCACCCGCGACGAGCACCTCGGCATCGCACTGCGCGCGCTCCGCCTCTGCCGCCGTCAGATCGCGCTCCGCGCCGCTGCCATTCTGCGTGCTCCGATCACAATCGGGGCACCGCGTGATCGCCACCTGATACGCGGGGCGGGTCCCGCTCGGATCCACCGCGCCGGGTCGCTCGAGCGAGGTCCGGCACAGCGCCTCCAGCACCGCGCCGTCGTCGAGCCGCTGTCCGCGCTCTTCTTCGAGTGCCGCGCGCGCCTGCCGCAGCAGTGCCACCTGCGCCGGCGTGACCTCGAACCACACCCGTTCCGTTGTCGTCTCGGGCCGACGAGCGTCGTCGGGCCGATCGCCGCGCACCCGCCCCGAGACCGCCCGCTGCACCTGGTGCGCGGTCTGCCCGTTCGTGAACTCGAGCCACTCCGCTTCGGTCTCGGGCGTGACCACGCGCGTCAGCTCACGCACGTGACCGAACGCGAGCTCGCCACGACTCAGCGCGGCCTCCACCAGTGGCAACTCTTCGAGCGAGCGCGCGACGCGCAGCCGCTCTGTCGCGGCGTGCACGCCGATGCCGAACCTCGCCTCGACATAGGCACCCAGGCTCACCATCCCGAGCCAGTGCCACAACCTCGACTCCTCCACCTCGCGAAGCAGCCGCGCCTCCTCGGCGTGAATCCCCGCCATCCGTGCGGCGAATCGCTTCACGCGATGGTCGAGCTCCCGCATGTCCTCCGCCACCTGCTCGCTCGTTCGCATATCCATCGTTACCACGGTGATTTTCGAGCTCACCTGCTGCGGTCTCCGACGAGAAGGCGGCCTTCGACGTGTTCATGTTCATCGCCGTCGATTCCACGCCGCAACGGCGATCCTGGCGCGTCTTCGGCAAGCAATCGGGTGCCATCGCCACCACTGCGCGAC
>JAYSYE010000200.1:0-1925 GCA_043716635.1 Deltaproteobacteria bacterium
CCCGAGGAGTGGCTCGTGCGGCGCGAGCTCGAGCAGGCAAAGCTCGAGCGCGCGAACGCCGAGGGCAAGCGTGCCCCCCTCGGGCAGCGCCTGGAGAGCCTGAAGCTGCGCGTCGACGACCAGGATCGGGTCGTGAACCGGCTGGGGCAGTCCCCGTACCTGAAGGCGATCGACGCGCGCGTCGTGTTCGCGTTCGTGCCGTACCAGAACCTCAAGAACGTCAGCGTCGGTACGAAGCTGTACGGCTGCTCGTGGGGCCTTGTCGCATGTCACACGGTGGGCAAGATCACGGCCGTCCTCGACGGCGAGGTCAGCGACGTGCACCCGCACGACCAGTCGGTGCAGCGCGGGGTGATGGTCGAGATCGATGTCTCGCCGTCCGCGGCAGGCGAGACCGTGCTGTTCGCCGGCAGCAAGCCGCTCTGGCTGTTCTAGAAGAGCTCGAGCGGGTTCGACGATGAGCTCGAGGCGCGGTCGATGATGATTCGTTAGATCTCGTCCTGCACTCGAGCACCTGACCCGTTCGTGTAGCGACGGCGAATGCGGCGCGTTCGCGAGCGAATCCGGCCGCGACGCGGTGCCATGCGCCCCGAGGCGCTCGCGCGGCCGACCGCTCGGACGGATCCGCGAGGCGGAGTGCTTGCACGGCCGCGCCGATGAGAAGCTCGGGAGGGGCCAGCACCGGGTCGGGCACGCGGGCGACGTCGCGGGGCGGCACGCGACCCGCGCGGCACGGTAGTGGCGTGCCCGTTCGGCATGGCATCACCGGGACATCCGCACGCAGCGGGTCCCCAGTGGTCGGAGACGTCGGGGCGACAGCGGTCGTCGCGGTCGCCGCGGTCGCCGCGGCCGTCGCGGCCGTCGCGGTCATCGCGGTCATCGCGGTCATCGCGGCCGTCGCGGTCGTCGCAGCCTTCGCGGTGGAACGTGAACGCGAGCGCAGGCGCGAGACCGGCGATCGTGAGCTTGCGATCGTGGCACGCGGCGTGATGCGCCGAGCACAGCAGACAGAGGTTCGAGAGCTCGTGACGTCCCCGTGGGACTGGAACACCACGTGGTGGAGGTCGAGGTTGCGCGCCGACCGGCAGCCGGGCACCACGCATCGATACTGGTCGCGCGCGAACACCCGGCGGCGCAGCGCGGGCGAGACCGTCGCGGTCACGCGCGCCCCGGCAGCCACGACCTCGGCATCACAGCGCGCGCGCGCGGCCTCGGCCGTCGTCAGATCGCGCTCGATGCCGCTGCCGTTCTGTGTGCTGCGCTCGCAGTCGGGACACCGGGTGATCGCGACCTGGTACGCGGGCCGCGTGCCACTCGGGTCCACCGCGTCGGGGCGCTCCAGCGAGGTCCGGCACAGCGCCTCCAGCACGGCGCCGTCGTCGAGCCGTTCGCCACGCTCTTCATCGAGCGCCGCCCGCGCCTGGCGCAGCAGCGCCGCCTGCGCCGGCGTGACCTCGAGCCACACCCGCTCCATCATGACCTCGGGCCGACGCCGGTCCCCCGGCTTGTCGCCGCGCACGTGCCCGGAGACCGCGCGCTGCACCTGGTGCGCGGTCTGCCCGCTCGTGTGGTCGAGCCACTCGGCCTCGGTCTCGGACGTGGCCACCCGGGTGAGCTCGCGCACGTGCCCGAACGCGAGCTCGCCGCATGCCAGCGCGGACTCCACGAGCGGCAGCGCTTCGAGCGCGCGCGCCACGCGCAGCCGTTCGTGCGCCGCATGCACGCCGACGCCGAACCGCGCCTCCACGTACGCGGCGAGGCTCACCATCCCGAGCCAGTGCCACAGCCGCGACTCCTCCACCTCGCGCAGCAGCCTCGCCTCCTCGGCATGGATGCCAGCCATCCTTGCGGCGAATCGCTTCACTCGCTGGTCGAGCTCCCTCATGTCCTCCGCCACCTGCTCGCTCGTGCGCATACCCACCGAT
>JAYSYE010000003.1:0-2640 GCA_043716635.1 Deltaproteobacteria bacterium
GGTCTTCGAGTACAGCGCGTTCTGGAAGAAGCACGTCTTGCCGGTGAACGGGTTGTGCCCGATCATCGCGATGTCGTTGAACTGGTCCGACGCGTAGCCCTCGGCGCCGTTCGCGGCCGTCTTGCTCTTGCGGCAGAGGAGCACCCAGCGCGTGCCCTGCTCGTTCGCGCGGCTCGCGACGCGCGGGCCGGCCTCGCAGAGGCTGTAGATGTACTGCGGGTTATCGCAGGTCGAGACGGTGCCCTTCTGGGGCCGATCGTGGTGACGATGAACTCGTCGCTGCATCCCGCCACGGACCCGACCATCCCCAGAGCGATGCCAATGCTGGCGATTCGAGTTGCCGCGCGTGTCCGCATGACGATCGTAGAAGGCACGGTTGGTGCCAGGATCGGGGCGAGATGGCCACCGGCGGCCAGCAAGTGACGGGGACGATTCACGATTCGGCCAGTCTCGTCGCCCGGAGGTGACACGTTGCCGACCGCAGGTTACAGCGATCAGAGGCCGGTCGTGTAGGCCGGCGACACCACGGAGGCCCCGTCGGTGAGCATGCCATTGATGCGGATCGTACCGACCCCGCCGCCGCCGCCGCCGCCGTTCGCACACAATTTGGCGCCACCGGCGGCTCCGACCCCGGCGGCGCGCGCGTCGAGCAGCACCGCCAGCGCGAAGCACGGGGCGACGACGACGGTGTTGATCACACCGTGGACGGAGGCCATTCCGCGGATGCCGGCGACCCACGGGAAGAGTGGCATCGAGAGCTCGTTTCGCCACGCGAGCACCATCGTGAAGACGAGGCCCGCGAAGCTGACGCCACCGAGAAGGAACGCCGGCAGGTTGCGCGACCACACGCCTCGCAGGAACGTGAGTTGCGCGACCGGTAGCGCGATGGAGAGGCCGAGCACGCCGATCGGCTTCAACGCGCTGAGCTTGTCGATGCCGAACGCGATCAAGAGGAACGAGACGAGACACACGAGCACCGAGGTAAGATAGATGCCGCGCTGCAGACCGTCTCGGTCGGCGAGGGCGGCCAGCGAGCCGATCAAGATCCAGCCGAGAACGTTTCCGTGCAGCGCGGCGTAGTAGCTGAAGAGCGCGCCGTAGCCGAGGAAGTGAAGGTTGTTTGCGCCTCCAACGAGCCACACCGCCGCGATGTTGCTGAAGACGAACGGGACACACGCTGCGAGCACCCGCGGCGAGCGCAGCGACCCCGCACGCGCTCGAAGGAAGAGCGCGAAGCTCGCCGCGCAGAACAGGAGCCAGGCGACGCACAGCATCGGCAACGACGAGATCAACCCCACGGCAGCGCAGCCGAAGGCTCCGATGTGCGCCGCCGCGCGGAGTCGCGAGGGCGCGGCGAAGAAGCGCTGCGTCGCAAAGGGCCCCACGACCATGCTCGCAAGCAAGAGACCGCGGAGGAGGTCAAGCTCGGACATCACGCGCCGTCTTCCGTGAGATACTCCGCCGTCGCCGACGATGGAGCTCTTCAGCTATCACTTGATCCGCGCGCCCTTGTTCAGCGTCGCTGCCCGTCTGCTGAGCTCCTCGTCGTTGCGAGGTGTCGAGGGGTTGCGTCATGCGGAGTTTCTATTGCCCATGAGGATGGGGCACGCCGTGGCTTGGCCAGGACGCTACCACGTCAGTCTGCTGGCGTTTTTCGCGTTCTGGGAAGACGAGACGTTCCTCGATCGGTTCCTCGATGCGCCCCCCTACCGCGTGTTCGAACGCGCAGGGTGGCATGTCCGCCTGCGCTTTTACCGACGCTGGGGAACGTACAAGGGGCTCGACGACGCCACGGCCTACACGGAGCTCGCGAACCCCGAGGGACCGGTGGTCGTTGTGACGTTTGCGCGCCTCAAGCTGACCCAGACCTTTCGCTTCGCGCGCTGGGGCAAGCCCGTCGAAACCCAGGTGCGCGATCACCCGGGCGTGACTCGGGCCACGGTCGCCTTTCGACCGTTGAAGACCTTCTCCACCTTCAGTATGTGGCGGAGCGAGCAGGAGATGCTCGGCATGGTTCGCGGCCGGGAGGCGGAGCTCGACGGAACGAGTCACCGTGCGGCGATGAAGGAGCGCGTCCGCAAGGACTTCCACCACGAGTTTACCACCATGCGCTTCGTGCCGCTCTCCGAGCACGGCGAGTGGCCCGAGCCGGTGCGGCTCTTGCGGTCGTGAGCGAACTCGGCGGCCACGTGCAGCCGTGAGTGTGGCGGCGCCGTTGGAAACGCTATCCGGCTCGAATCACGACCCACCTTGGTGTTCTCTGTGTTTTCGTAAACGGTGTCGTGATCGTCGATGGGCTGATCTTCCGTAGTACTCGGTGCCGAGCTCGCGCCTCGGGCCGAGAGCTGGTAACCACGAGCAGGGCGACGCGTGTTGGGGTCTGAACCAATGCGGATCCAATCCTGAGCGCGCCGCGTAGGTCGCGCTGGTGCTTGTGCTGATCGCCGACGAGGATCAGGCTCGTTGGCATGCAACGGAAGCCACGAGTCGTAGACCCGCGCGCGGTGGCGATCGCCGATCTGCTCGATCGCGAGATTGCGGCGCGGCGCGGCTCGGCCCGCAGAGCACGTTCGCGGAGCGGGAGGCGATGGCCGCGACCGTGATGGCAGAGGTGAGGGCGGAGCTGCAGCTGGCCGCGCC
>JAYSYE010000021.1:0-2543 GCA_043716635.1 Deltaproteobacteria bacterium
CCACCGATCTCGGCGCTGGTGGTGTCCTCGCTCTCCTTGGATGCGACCTCCTTGCCGTCGCTCTCCTTGTCGAGGTTGGTCTCGGTCGCGCGCGTCTCCTCTTCGACATCGCGGTTCTTGTCGGAGAGCAGCTTCGCGTCCTCGACGGCCTTGTCGACCTCGTGCTTGTCGTCCTTGACCTCGACCATGGTCATGTTCGGCGGCACGGGCGGCGGTGGTTGCTTGGCTTCGTCGGGCGGCGGCGGCGGGGGAGGCGGCAGCGGCGGCGGCAGCATCGGCGGCGGCAACGCCCTGGGCGGCGGGGCGAGCGCGACCTGCAGCGACTCGAGCTTCTCGGCCTCGATCGGCGGCGGCGGCGCCTTCGGCGTGAGCGGCTTCACGAGCGTGTCGAGCGCCACGTCGTCGAGCGCGA
Organism: Deltaproteobacteria bacterium; assembly: GCA_043716635.1. Lineage (GTDB taxonomy): Bacteria > Myxococcota_A > Polyangia > Haliangiales > Haliangiaceae > JABFXX01. The sequence goes on from JAYSYE010000021.1 coordinate 413, forward strand.
CCATCACCTCCTCGGGGACCTCGCCGAGGATCGCGGCGATCTCGGTGTCCGCGGTGATCCGGAACGAGCAGTCGAGGACGTCGCTCGCCGCGATCGCGGTGGCCCCATCCCCGCCGTTGCACCGCGCGAGCGGATCGCCCAGGTACGGCACGAGCGGGGAGGGCGTGCGCATCGGCATCTGGCCGTAGCCGGCGAACGTGGCGCCTTCGCCGAGCACCGTCGTGATGCGGATCTCGGTTCCGGGCGCGACCTCGACCGCGCATCGATCGGTCGCGCAGCGCAGGAGCGGCAGCGGATTGCCGGCCGCCGTCACCAGCACCTGACCCTGGCCGGTCCCGCGCACGTGCACGGTCAGCGTGGGCTTCGGGGTGGGCCGCGTGACCTGATAGGCGACGACACCGCTCGCCTGTGCAACCAGCGACCCAGCGACGGCCGGAATCAGCAGCCATCGACTTCGATTTGTTCGGAGTCGCCGCGCCACGGAGAGTGACCAGTGTGGCACACGAAAGCCCCCGCGCCGCCCGAAACGAGGCCTACGTGACAGGCCTGGGCGGCCTCACGAGAGCTTGCGGTAGATGCCGACGACGATCCCGATGATGTCGACGCTCTTGAAGTCCGACTTGCGCACGATGATGGGTGACATGTTCGCGTTCGCGGGCTGGAAGCGGATGCGGTCGCCCTCGGGGAAGTAGCGCTTCACCGTGGCCTCGCCCTCGATCATCGCGACGACGATCTCGCCGGGGCGCGCGGTCGGCGTCTTCTTCACGAAGACGTAGTCGCCGTCGAAGATGCCGTCGTCGATCATCGACTCGCCGACGATCCGGAGGCCGAAGACCTCCTTGTGGTTGCCGACGAGCATGCGGTCGACGCGGACCGTATCGGTCGCGTGCTCGACCGCGAGGATCGGCTGGCCCGCGGCGACGCGACCGAGAATGGGGATCTCGGCCATGTCGTCGTCGTCGTACGTCGAGGTGATCGGCGCGACGTTCGTGGTAGCGGGCGGGCGGCGCAGCGGGATGATGTCCGCACCGGGCCCGGGGCTCATGTGGATGTTGCCGGTCGCGGCACCTCCGGGCATGCCGGGCGGCTGGAGGATCGGACGCATCGCGCGCGACTTGAGGTCCTCGCGGCGCAGGTGCCCCTTCTTCTCGAGCGCCTTGAGGTGGTCGTTCACGCCGTTCGTCGACCGGATCTGGAACTGCTCGCCGATCTCGCGGAGCGTCGGCGGGAAGCCGCGCTCGTTGATGGAAGCACTAATGAAATCAAGGATATCCCGTTGCCGCTGCGTCAGCGCATCCGCCATGGCCACCTTCGTGCTCGAGGTCACTCTACTGAACGGATCCACCGTACTGAACGGGCTATCACCCTGTCAATTTTTCTGCCCGCGTTCGTGAACAATCGTTGGTCGCTTCGCGATGGAGGCCGTTCGGGGGCAGGATCGAGGCGTGCTTCGCGAGCTGGTACTGGCGGGCGCGGCGGGTCTCGCCTCGATGCAGGCGGCGCTCGACCGCGGTGACCTCGACGAGGCGGCCCGCCAGGGCGCGCTGGCGGGTCCGACCGTGATCGCCGACGCGCTGCGGTCCCCGGTCCGGGCCACGCAGCTCGCGGGCATCGCCTCCGCGACGAGCGCGCAAGGGCGCGCCGAGCTGCTCGAGGCGTTGGCGGACGTGGCGAGCGCCCCCGACCGCAGGGTCGCGATCCCCGCAGCCGCCGCCGCTCGTGACATCGCGCGCGGGCTCGCCGCCGCGGCCCGGGCGGGTGTCAGCTCGGACGACTACGCGCCCGCCGACTACGATGCCTGGCGCGCGCGCTGGGCCGAGCTCGCGCTGCGCGGCGATCGCTGGATCGAGCTGCGCGTCCTCGCGCTCGACACGACGTTCGCGCTCGCCGCCGTGATGGCCGCGCTCCCATCGAGCGAGCGCGTCGATCTCGGGAGCTCCGCGGTTCTCGGCCTCGATCCCGCGCGGGCCCTGAATGATCCCGATCCCGCGTTCGTGCTCGCCGCGCAGGCGCTGGGACCGCCCGCCGCGAAGGCGCTCGCACCGTCCGCCGCGAAGCCCTGACGCCTCGTGGGGGCTGCGGTCGGCGAGAGCCGGGGCCCGGCTGGTCTGGCGCCCTGACGCATGCGGTG
>JAYSYE010000201.1:0-6047 GCA_043716635.1 Deltaproteobacteria bacterium
CTCACCCATTATTTTGATCACGCCCGCCGTCCGGACGCGATCCTCGTCGATCCATTTCACGCTGCGGGGAGATCCGGACTCCGCCCCGTGAACGCGTACGTTCCTGAACACGCTCGACCAGGTCGACGATCCGGTCGTCCGCCACAAGATGATGGCGAAGTTCGAGGCGTCGACGGGACAGTCGCTGCAGGACTTCATCGGCACGGCCGACTGGCACGGCGGGCGCGACAAGGAGCAGGCGCTCCAGATGGTCTCGGCCGGCCGCGACCACGCGGAGGAGAAGATCCAGGCGATGACGCCCGTCGCGCGCAAGGAGCTGCAGGCGAAGGCGAACGACTGGGCCCAGCGCGTGCTCGCCGTGACGCGCACCGACGACGCCGACAGTGACACGGCGGCCGCCGACATCTTCCGTACCCTGGGGCCGCGCAGTCCCGAGGAGGTCGAGGCGATCCGCGGCGCGATCCGGCAGAACACCGGCGGCAAGCATTCGGTGTACGAGGAGCTCGACCGCTCGCTCTCGGGCGGCACCGAGGACGAAGCCGTGGCCGGCCTCAGCGGCGATCCGGTGAAGGCGGCGTGGGCCGGGCTGAAGAACGTGGACCACAACCCCGCGCGCTCGAAGGAGATCCTGCGTGGATTGACGCCCGAGCAGCGCGTGACGTTCAAGGCCCAGGCCCCGCTGTACGGGACCGGCTGGATCACCGAGGGCGTGCGCAACCAGGCCGACCGCGCGGAGCTCGAGGATCTCGTCGCGGGCGACCCGGTGAAGGCCGAGGGCGACCATCTCGCCAGCCTGCTGCGGCGCTCCGACGAGGGGGCGGACTGGAACGAGGTACGGCCCGTCGATCCGGTGGCCAATCTCCGTAACGCCGAGATCCAGAAGGAGCGCGCCCCGGCCAACGTGGTCCGGGAATTCGAGAGCAAGTCGCCGGAAGAACTGCTCGCGGCGAAGGCGGCCTGGGATCGGGACGCGGCAGCGCGCGGTGACAAGCCCTGGGACGCGATGCTCGCGGAGCGCTTCGCGGGCGGGGATCCACGGACGCTGATGCGGCTCCAGGCGCTGTCGCGCGGCGACCGAGCCGAGAGCAAGGCGCTCGGGTTCCGCGACGCGGTGGCCACCAACAATCAGGACGAGATGGAGCGGGTGCTCGCGAGCCCGGACCTGACCTCGGCCGACCCGGCGAAGCGGGCGGCAGCCGAGCGCGAGCGGCAGCAGCTCGCGGCCAAGGTGCAGGCCTTCGACGCGACCGAGAAGTACACGCAGGCGCTCATGAGCGGCCATCCGCCCGGCACGATCGAGGTGGCGGGGCGCGACCTGACGCGGCAGGTCGAGGAGCACTACGCGACGGAGGCCGCGCGCGATGTCACGCAGGGGATTCCGGCCGCGTTCCTCGCCGGCACGGCACCTGCGCTGATCGAGAAGCACGCGGTGGAGACCCGCGACGGCCACGTCGCGGCCACGGAGCTGCTCGGAGCGGGCAAGCTCAGCATCGCGACGGACGTGTATCGCGCGGACCAGCGGGGCGATGCGAACGCGAAGCTCGGCGTGCTCGAGAATCTCGACAGCAGCAAGCAAGTCGCCGAGGTCGGTGCGGACTACGCCTCGAAATACGGCGGCAAGCAGATGTTGAAGTCGGTCGACATCTCCGAGTACGCGACGATGGCCGCGATCCGGAAGCAGACCGGTGACTCGCGCCCGCTCGAGGCGATCGAGATCGAGATGGCACGCGAAGACATGACCTCGGCGCAGCTGCGCTTCGAGAATCTGCGCGAGTACGGCACGAAGCCCGAGCGCCGGCCCGATGTCGAGCAGCGCCTGCAGCGCGAGCTGTTCGAGAAGCAGCACAGTGATTCGCTCGAGTCGAGCGAGGCAATGCGGCAGGCGCTGGGCGGGAACGCCGGCACCGAGGATCTGGCGCGGAGCCAGCTCGAGGCGTCCGAGGGCATGCTCGAGCCAGCGCGGGATCCCTTCAACGTCCTGCCCCGCGAGCTCAAATCCGGCGTGGAACGTGCCGAGTTCGACCAGATCGACCGGAACCTGACCGGCACGCTCGAGGTCCAGCGCGAGGAGAAGAAGAAGCTCTCCGAGCAGACGGCGAAGGTTTTCTCGACGATCGCGATGATCGGCTCGATGGTGATCGGGCAGCCCGAGCTCGCGCTCCTCTTCGATGCCGCGATGGGCGTGGGAAAGATGGGCCTCCAGAAGAGCATCGAGGGCGACGACTTCGACGCCACCGCCAACCTCGAGGAGATCGGCACGACGCTCGTCACCGACGTCCTGATGGTCGGCGCCGTCCACGGCTTCAAGTCGCTCGGCACGGCCGGCAAGGCGGCCTCCGCCGCCGTCCACGGCACCGAGGACGCCGCCCGCATCGGCGAGCGTGTGGCCGTGGACGCTGCAGACCACGCGGTGACGGCCGAGGTGAAGGCGGAGACGCTCGCGACGGGGCTCGACGAGGTCGCAGCCGATGCCCGGGCCAGTACGACTGCTTCGATGGGCACGCCGCGCCGGAGCGACATGGCGGGGAATCTTGATCCTGTTCTAGCCGGAGCGCCCGTTTCTGGCGCCGATCCGCGCCAAATCGTAGAGGTGTTCACGGGCCCAAGCCTCGACAGCGCACGGGAACTCGCGCGCGCAAACCCCGGCTTCCAAGTGACAGCCGCCGAGGCCACAAATTTGCCGGGATCACGAGATATAGAAAATTTTGAGAAGAATGGGCATCGGTTCATTCCGGACCGATTTGGCGAGGGCTTGCCTGCGTCCACTGTGGATAAAATGTTCGCCAGGTACCCAATTCCCCAGTCGAAAGCTGTTGAGGGTATCGGTCCGTCAGTTATGATCGAGGTCGACGCTCTTAAAACTACAATGCCAGAGCTGACCGCAGCCGAGCGTTACAGCCGAGCGATGGCAGAGGTCGAAGGGCGTATAGAAAGCGTCGCTAACCTTGGCCCGCACGCGCTGGACAAATTGAAGCCCGACGGCACCCTCGACTTGATCATGTGGGAGCATAAAGAAATCATGGCGGAGGTCCAGGATTTGCTGAATCGCGTACAGATTGATCCCGCGACCGGAGAGAGATTCAGCTTTGCAATCTCTTCGAGTCCAACTATGGTGCCTCGCAGCGTCGCTCCCAACTCTGGGTTTGGAATCCCGGATCACGTGACGGAAGTTACGCAGGTGGTGTTGAAGAAGGTTCCTGTCCGATGACCACGCTTGAGACATGGACGTCGCTGATCGAGCTCAATCTGGGAAAATACGAGCCACTATTGCGTCTGCCGCCCCGCGACGCTGCTCAGCATCTCTGTTCCGAGCAGACTATCACTGCCGAGGGAGCGGTGTTGCAGATGCTGGCGAACATCCTGGCAGGTGAAGCCGCGCCGCTCGACCCTGCGCGGGCGCCCCTGGTTGCGGACTGGATGCGAGGCAACTTCAGATCAACCGCACTGATGTGCATGTCGATCGTCGAAATCTCCGAGGCCGCCCTGGAGGCCGTGTTGTTGATGATTGGCCGCGTCACCGATGACTCGGTAGCGCTGGTCGTCAACAACGGAATGCTACTGCACGGCGACCGGCGGTCGTCGGTGCTCATGGCGCTCGCACGCGATCCGCGCGCGGCAGTGAGGATACATCTGTTCTCGCTGCTCAATGTTCACAGGCGTTTGGTGCCCCCAGGCACCCTTGACGCGCGTCTCGTTCCGGACTCGATTGTAGAACCCTTGCTTGCAAGGGGTATTGGCGACGAGCACCCGGAAGTCAGGGAGCGCGCCATTGCTTACGCGTACGGGCTCGGGGTCGTCGCGCGCGTGCGCGAGCAAGTGTTAGATCGCACAAGCGACGATGCACTCGCGGTGCGATGCTACGCCTTGGTCGCTCTGGGAGTGCTCGATGACAGTGCGTCGTTCGAAATACTTGTGCACGCGCTCGGGTCTAAGCAGCGCGAGGAAACCAAGTCGGCAATCTGGGCGCTGGCGCGACGAGTGGAAGGCTTCGAACGCTTGCTGCCGCTGGTCAAAGATCCGGACCTCGCAGCCGACGTACTCGGTGCCGTCGCGGAAGTGTCAGCTCCGCTGGACGACGTGCAGCTCGATTTACTTGCCACAAGTGTCGACACGCCCGCACTGAAAAACATGATTCGTCGGCATATCGAGCGCACCAGGCACGGGGCGCCCGAACGCGGACCCGACTCCCAGGTCGATTATTTCGTGAATAGAGATCGCTGAGGTGTGAACGAACGGGCTGACTTGATAGCGCGACTACGGAATAGGGTCCACACGAGCGGCGTGTACAGCGCCTTGATGGAGATCGGCAAGTCCGGTATGCGCGACCTCGAAAACGAGGTCGCGCTATTTCTAAAGCACGCCGACCCTGAGCTGCGTGGCGCCGCTCTGCGCGTGCTCGCGTTCTACTGGGCGTTGCCGACATATCGCGAGCGCACGTTCGAGCTGGCAAGCCTCGATCGTGAGTCGGAGGTTCGGACCGTCGCGTTGCTCGCGCTTGGGTCTTACGAGCGTGGCACGAAGTCGCGTGGTGTGCTCACGATGCTCGTCGCTACCGCGAGCGACCCCAGCGTCGACGAGGAAGTTCGCGCGGCCGCCTACCATGCGCTGCTGATGGTTGCAGGTGTCGCTCCTGTCGAGCGCGAGCTCGCTGGCACGGGTGCCAGGATCGATCGCATCGACTGGGCGTGGGTCCGAGAGCTACTCACTGACACGGGCGTCGACGTGCCTTTGTACAAGACGTCCGTCTCGGCGCGGCTTGGCGTGGACGAGGTCATGTACGAGATGGGGGCGCCCAACCACCCGTCAGCGCGCGAGGGCAAGTTGACCGTAACCTTTCACGGAGAAACGGGTCTGGTGGAGCTGGTCCAGGAACACGGGACAGTGCGACGGGGGTGGATGGCTTCATTGCCCGAGCCGACGTGGTCGAATCTCGTGGCGACTCTCGAGCGATGCGGATTCCCACACCAACCGGACGAACAGGCTCCAAATCCGCCTGGAACGCTCTCGCGCACGATTCGATGGGAGCGTCGCGGTATCGTCGAATCGGTCGAGCTTCCAGGCAACTCTGCGGACTACGGTGAGGTGAACAAGCTGGTGTTGCCCGTGATCGCGCAGATCGCACCCGACGTGCTCATAGGGGTGCCCGCATCATGGAGCACACCGGACACGCGGATCGAGGACCCGTTCGAGGTGAATCCGACTCTCACATGAACCGCGCGAGGTCCGGACGAGCTCGTGGAGCTCATGCTTGCGTGGGCACTGGCAGTCGACGACGGTACGCTGCCGGCCCCACGAGCCTCGACCTGGAGGGCGTCACGATCCCTCCCTGAATCAGGAACCGTTCCAGTCAACGACTTTGTCTCACTCGAGTGCGTCCATGGCGCAGTGGTGCAGATGGTCGTCAACTGACAACCGCGCGCGTCAGTAGACCGAGAGGCCGATCATGACGTCGCTCGACCGCTCGTCGTGGGCGCGCGCGAGGCCGAACCGGGCGGTGAGCGCGATGCGCGTACGCAGCTCGAGCTGAAGCTGGGCGCCGCCATCGAGCACGCTGGAGCCCGGGTTGCGGTTGCCGCCCTTGTAGCCGTCCTCGTAGCGGTACGCGACGCCACCGCCGACGTAGAAGCCGGCGTGGAACAGGCCCGCGTGCACCGGCATCGCGACCAGCTCGAGGGTGTAGCGCGAGTCGTACAGCGTCTCGGCCACCGCGTTCTCGCGCCAGCCGAGCATCACGGTCGCCTGCACGCCGATCTCCTGCGTGGGGAAGTAGCCGCCCTGCACGGTGAACGCGGTCCCGAGCCCCTTGGCGCCGGTGATCGACGTCGTCGTCGCCGCCCCGCCATACATGCTGTACGTGAAGCCGCGGCGCGACAGCGGTGCGCCCTCGAGCTCGAGCCACGGCCCCTCGGTCGACCGGACATACGCGCGATCGACCCACGCGAGCACGCTCGGATCGATCGCGGCGAGCGGCGCGACCGCATAGCTGCCATCGACGCCATAGAGGTGGACCGGATGCATCGGGTGCAGCCGCACCCAGCCATCGAAGC
>JAYSYE010000202.1:0-6031 GCA_043716635.1 Deltaproteobacteria bacterium
TCGACGGCGCGGTCGGTCCCGTGCCCGCGCTCGCGACCGCGTCACACGTGGTGATCGCGACGCGCACGCACCTGCTGCTGGTCCCCACGAGCGCGCTGACGATCACGCCGTGCACGCCGTCCGGCTGGCGCGCCGCGCAGTGGGCGACGGCGACGCTCGAGGCCGTCCGCGTCCCCGCCGACTTCGTGCTGAGCCGCGATCCCGTCGCCGTCGAGACGGTGCTCGCGTGGGCCCGCATCTCGCTCGCCGCGCGCGCCGTCGGGGTCGCGACCGCGGCGATGGAGTATGCGGCCGCGTATGCCGCAGACCGCGTGCAGTTCGGTGTGCCGATCGGCACGTTCGAATCCCTCGTCCGCCTGCGCGACGATGCGACCACTACCACCCTCGCCGCCCGCCTCCTGGTGCTGCACGCCGCGACCGAGCTGGATCGCGCCGCGCCACCCTCTGCCCGGGCGCTCGACCTCGCGAGCCGCGCGCGCGTGCTCGCCGGCGATGTCGTCGCGCGCGCCACGATCGACGCGGTGCAGATCTTCGGCGGCTACGGGTTCGTGAACGACTATCCCGTCGAGAAGCTGATGCGCGATGCCCGCGCGTTCGAAGCCCTCCACGGCGACGAACGGCTCGGCCGCGTGCTGCGTGCCGCCGGCAAGGAGCGCTAGATGGACCTGTTTCACGATTCGCCGCTCCTCTCGGGCGTGCGGCAGATGCTGACCGCGTTCGCCACGCAGCAGATCCGCCCGATCGCGATGGTCCACGACGCCGAGGAGTCGATGCCGTGGAGCCTGATGAAGGCCGCCGGCGCGTTCGGCCTCACCCAGACGGCCGCGCTCGATGGCCGCAAGCGCCTCACGGGGACCGAGGAGGATCCCGACCCGACGAAGCCGAAGACCCAGGCGCGCCTGTCGGTCGTGGCGTCGGAGGAGCTGGCGTATGGCTGCGCCGGCATCTGCCTCGCGCTCGGCGGGTCCGGCCTGGCCGCCTCGCCGATCGCGCGCATGGGCACCGACGAGCAGAAGGCGGAGTTCCGGCGACTGCTCGCGGGGACCGACGAGCACGGCCACATCAAGGTCGCGGCGATGGCACTGTCCGAGCCCGCGACCGGCTCGGACATCTCGGGTCTGGTCACCACGGCCACGGCCGACGGCGCGCACTGGATCCTTCGCGGCAGCAAGCAGTGGATCACGAACGGCAAGTCGGCGGCGGCCTACGTGGTGTGGGCCCAGACCGACCCGGCGGCCGGGCGCGCCGGCGTGCGCGGCTTCCTGGTCGCGCGCGAGGCTCCCGGCCTCGTCCCCGGCAGGAAGGAGACGAAGCTCGGGATCCGCGCCTCGGAGACGGCCCAGGTTCACTTCGAGGACGTGCGCGTGCACGGCGACATGATGCTCGGCATCGGCCCGGGCGCCGGCGGCCGCTCCGGCGGTGTCGCGGGCGGGCTCAGCGACACGAAGAAGATGCTCGATTCGACCCGCCCGGTGGTCGCGGCCCAGGCCGTCGGGATCGCCCGCGCAGCGTACGAGTACCTGCTCGAGCGGGTGCGTGGCGGTACCGTGCGCGGCACGCCGATGGCGAGCCACCAGCACATCATGTTCGAGCTGGCCGACATGCAGATGGAGATCGCGGCCTCCCGGCTGCTCGCGCATCGCGCCGCGTGGCTCGCCGACCACCATCGGGACAACGTGGCGGAGGCGTCGATGGCGAAGGCGCACGCCGCGCGCACCGCGCAGCAGGTCACCACGCGAGCCATGGTGCTCCTCGGCGAGGAGGCGCTCGTCCCCGGCCACCCCGTCGAGAAGTGGTACCGGGACGCCAAGATCTACGACATCTTCGAGGGCACCGGTCAGATCCAGCGCCGCATCCTGGCGCGGCAGCTGACCGGGCAGAACCCGACGTGATGCCCGCCGGGGCCTCCGGGGGGCCGGATTCTCGACTCCGCTGCCGAGTCCGTCCACAATGGGCTCGAGCATGACCGTCGCGCTCGGCATCGACCTCGGTACCACCAACTCGGTGGCGGCCATCGCGACCCCGACCGGCGTCGAGTTCATCCTCGGCGCGCGTGGCGAGCGCGTGCATCCCTCCGTCGTGGCGTTTCCGACCGCGGGTGGAGTGATCGTCGGTGCCGACGCGAAGCGCTACCGGCTGACCGAGCCAACGCACGTCATCCACTCGGCGAAGCGGTTCATCGGTCAGAACTTCCGCAACCCGCTCGTGCAGCTGGCCATGACGGGCGTGCGCTACAAGGTCCTGGAGGGCTCGAACCAGCAGCCCATCGTGCTCGTCCGCGACCGCAGGCTGACGATGCCCGAGATCTCGTCGAACGTGCTGCTCCACCTGAAGCGGAGCGCGGAGCGACAGCTCGGAACGCAGGTGAAGGATGCGGTGATCACGGTCCCCGCGAACTTCACCGACTCGCAGCGCCAGGCCACGAAGGAAGCGGGCCGCCTCGCGGGCCTCGACGTGATGCGGCTCATCAACGAGCCCACCGCGGCCGCGCTCGCCTACGGGTTCGGCCGCGAGCGCAAGCAGCTGATCGTGGTCTACGACTTCGGCGGCGGCACGTTCGACGTGTCGGTGCTGCGCATCGATGGAGAGATCTTCGAGGTGCTCGCCTCGGACGGCGACTTCTTCCTCGGCGGGGACGATCTCGACCGCGCGCTCGCCGAGCTGCTCGCGGCGGAGTGCACCCGCAAGCTGCGCGTGGATCCGCGCCCGCACGCCGCCCTCATGATGAAGCTCATGATGGGCGCGGAGGCGATCAAGATTCACCTCAGCGAGCACGACGCGGCGGAGGGAGAGATCGACGGGCTCGATCTGCCGGGCGGGAACGTCGGGAACCTGAGCTTCGCGGTCACGCGCAAGCAGTTCGAGGACCTCGTCAGCGGATACATCCAGCGCACGATCGACGTCACGAAGCAGGTGATGGTCTCGGCCGGGGTCACGCCGCGCGAGATCAACGACGTGCTCTGCGTCGGAGGCTCGACGCGCATCCCCATCATCCGACGGAAGCTCGGCGAGGTCTTCGGGCGCGAGCCGAACACCGCCATCGATCCCGACGAGGTGGTCGCGCACGGCGCCGCGATCCAGGCGGGTAGCCTGTCGGGAAACCTGTCCGCCGGCACCGGCATGGGCGCGCGCGACGCGGTCGCGACGGGGGGGCACTCGACGCTCGGCCGCGGCAATCAGGCGCTCCCCACGGGCGCGGTCAAGCGGCCCGTGCTGATGGACGTGAACCCCGCGACGCTCGCGATCCAGACCGCCGGCGGGTTCACCGATCGGCTCCTCGAGAAGAACGCACCGATCCCGATCGAGCGCACGCGCGTGTTCAGCACGGCGCGCGATGCGCAGACGCGGGTCGAGATCGATTGCTGTCGGGGCGAGCAGCGCCGGTACACCGAGAACGAGCCGCTCGGCACGCTCGTGCTCGAGGACCTGCCCGCGAAGTCGCGCGGCGAGCTGAAGATCGAGGTCTCGTTCCGCGTCGATGCCGATGGCATCTTGCACGTGCGCGCACTCGACCAGGCCAGCGGTGCGAGGCAGGACGCGCACCTCCAGGTGCTCGGCGCCCCGATGGCGAGCGACCCGCAGCAGACCGAGGGTCCGAGCGAATGAGCGCGCGCGCGGACGTGCTGCTCTGGGCGCACCGCGTGATCGGGCGCAAGGGCTCGCAGCCGCACCAGCTGCTCGAGATCGATGCCGAGGCCTCGCCAGAGGAGGCCCAGGAGGCGTTTCACAAGGCGGCTCGGCTCGCGCACCCGGACCTCCACCGCACGACGCTCACGGCCGAGGAGCTCGAGATCGTGACCACGGCGTACGGCCGGCTCGCGGGCGCGTATCAGGACTTCCGGATGCAGCGCGCGAAGACCACGCGGATGCCGGCCCTCCGCCGCGATCCGGCCGTCGACGTTGGTTCGACCACCGTCCCGCTCCCCACGCTGCGCGGGGTGACCGTTCCCGACGGCCGCGCGATCAAGCCCACGGCGTCCGGAGCGAGCGGCGCGATGTCGAGCAAGGCGCTCCTGTACTACCGCAAGGCGGAGCTGAGCCTGCGCCGGGGCGAGCTCCGGGGCGCCGCGCTGCAGCTCAAGCTCGCGATCGCCACGGATCCCCAGAGTGCGCTCCTCCGCACCGCGCTCGGTGAAGTCGAGTCGGAGCTCGCGAAGGGCTGACCTCCGGGCCGCGTGTCTCGGCGGTTGCCACGGGGCCGACCATGTGGATTACTGCGCGCCATGCCGCGCACCACGACCGGTACTGCGATCACGGGCCACGGCGTCTGGCACCCGGACACGATCCTCGAGAACGACGAGCTCGTCGTCGCCTTCAACGAGTACGTGAGGCGGGAGAACGCGAAGTACGCGGACGAGATCGCGGCGGGCACGCGGCAGGCGCTGAAGGATTCGTCGACGGAGTTCATCGTCAAGGCGTCGGGCATCCACTTCCGGTACGTCCAGGACAAGACGGGCCTGCTCGATCCGGAACGCATGTGCCCGAACATCCCGGATCGGCCGGAGGATCAGATCAGCATCCAGGCGGAGTACGCCGTGAATGCCGCGACGAAGGCCCTCGCCGCGGCAGGCCGGGCCGGCGAGGACGTCGACCTCGTGGTGCTGGGATGCTCGAATCTGCAGCGGCTGTACCCGGCGATCGCGATCGAGGTGCAGAACGCCGTCGGCGGGCACGGCTTCGGATTCGACGTCTCGATCGGCTGCTCGTCGGCGACGGGCGCGACCCAGCTCGCTTCGCAGGCGGTGCGGCTCGGGCAGGCGAAGTGCGCGCTCGTCGTGGTGCCCGAGCTCACGACCGGCCACATGAACTGGCGGGAGCGTGACAGCCACTTCATCTTCGGCGACGCATCGGTCGCGCTCGTCGTCGAGCCCGTCGAGCGTGCCAAGGCGGGCGCGTGGGAGATCCTGTCCACGCAGATGGCGTCGAAGTGGTCGAACACGATCCGCAACAACCGCGGCTATCTCGACCGCTGCGATCCGAGCACCGAGAACAACATCGACAAGCTGTTCCACCAGCAGGGTCGCCGCGTGTTCAAGGACGTGGTGCCGATGGCCGCGAAGTTCATCCTCGATCACGCCGCCCAGCACGACCTCGCGCCGTCACAGATCGGGCGCTTCTGGCTCCACCAGGCGAACACGCAGATGAACGACTCGATCATGCGGCGCGTGATCGGTCGCGACCCGACGCGGGACGAGGCTCCCGTGATCCTCGGCGAGTACGGCAACGTGGCGTCGGCGGGGTCGCTGATCGCGTTCTCGAATCACAGCGACGACCTGCCATCGGGCGCGTACGGGATGATGACGTCGTTCGGCGCCGGCTACTCGCTCGGTTCGTTGATGCTCCAGCGGATGTGAATCGGTACGCCGGCGGGATGTCGCTGCCGCGTGGCCCAAGATATCGGGCGGCGCACGCGCGGACCCGGGCCGGCGCAGGCATGGTCCGCGCATGCAGCGCGCCATCGTCGGACTCGCACTCGTCGTAGGCTTCGCGGTGGCCCTCGCGGCGCCAGCCGTGCGTGCTCAACCCGCGCCCGTCGTCGCCGCAGCGCCGCGACTGGTGATCGGAACGCACCCCGTGCCGCCGTTCGTGGTGCACGCCCCGGATGGCTCGTGGCACGGCATCTCGATGGACCTGTGGGCCCAGCTCGCGGCGCGCCTGCACCTCGAGTACGACGTGCGGGAGCTCTCGCTCGCCGAGCTGGCGCCAGGGCTCGATCCGGGGGTCGACGTGATCGTCTCGATGAACATCACGGCCGCGCGCGAGCAGACGTTCGACCTGACGCACGCGTTCTACACGACCGGGCTCGCGATCGCGACGCGCCCGCACGCGAGCTCCCCGTGGCGCGGGCTGCTGCACAAGCTGCTGACGCCGGGCGCGCTGGGCCTTGCCCTGGGGCTGGTCGGCCTGCTGATCGGGGCCGCGACGGTGATGTGGCTCCTCGAGCGGCGCCGCAACCCCGACGAGTTCGGTGGCGTCGGGTCGGGACTCGTCGCCGGCGTGATGTGGTCGGTCGAGACCGTGATCGGCTACA
>JAYSYE010000203.1:0-5973 GCA_043716635.1 Deltaproteobacteria bacterium
GCCCGGCCGGGCATGCGGGCGACGGAGCGTGCCCGGACCGCAGTCCCCGCGGCGGTCGTGACGCGATGGCATCACGAGCGGGCGGTACGGACGGGCGCCAGGCACCGGGGGGGCGGGCGCCGAGCGCCGAATGCCGAGCGTAGGCCAGAGCTACCACGCGGATGCGCCAGCCCCGCGACCAGGCACGGTGAGCGGCGCGCGCACCGCGCGCTCCGGCCAGCACGGAACGAACGGCGACCCCGTCCCCGCGGGGACGGCTCGTGCCTCGCTGGTCGGCATGACAACCCCGGGACACCCGGCCGCCCCGGGTCCGCGGCGGCCGGGGACGTTCACGTGACGATGGTCGTCGCGGACGTCGTCGCGGACGCGGTCGCCGCCGTCACCGTCACCGTCACCGTCGCAAGCCGTACGCTGGTCGCGATCGTCACAGCCGTCGCGGTGGAACGTGAATGCGAGCGCGGGCGCGGGGCCGGCGATCGTGAGCTTGCGATCGTGGCACGCGGCGTGGTGCGCCGAGCACAGCAGACAGAGTTTCGAGAGCTCGTGACGTCCCCCGTGGGACTGGAACACCACGTGGTGGAGGTCGAGGTTGCGGGCCGACCGGCAGCCCGGCACCACGCAGCGGTGATCGCGTGCGAACACCCGGCGGCGTAGCGCGGGCGAGACCGTCGCGGTCACGCGTGCCCCTTCAACCATCACCTCGGCATCACAGCGCGCGCGCTCGGCCTCGGCCGTCGTCAGATCGCGCTCGATGCCGCTGCCGTTCTGTGTGCTGCGCTCGCAGTCGGGGCACCGGGTGATCGCGACCTGGTACGCGGGTCGCGTGCCGCTCGGGTCCACCGCGTCCGGGCGCTCGAGCGAGGTCCGACACAGCGCTTCCACCACGGCGCCGTCGTCGAGGCGCTCCCCACGCTCTTCGTCGAGCGCCGCCCGCGGCTGGCGCAGCAGCGCCGCCTGGGCCGGCGTGACCTCGAACCACACGCGCTCCGTCATGGCCTCGGGCCGGCGCCGGTCCCCCGGCCGGTCGCCGCGCACGTGACCCGAGACCGCGCGCTGCACCTGATGGGCGGTCTGACCGCTCGTGTGATCGAGCCACTCGGCCTCGGTCTCGGGCGTGACCACCCGGGTGAGCTCCCGCACGTGCCCGAACGCGAGCTCGCCGCACGCCAGCGCGGACTCCACGAGTGGTAGCGCCTCGAGCGCGCGCGCGACGCGCAGCCGCTCGTGCGCGGCATGCACGCCGACACCGAACCGCGCCTCCACGTACGCGGCGAGGCTCACCATCCCGAGCCAGTGCCACAGCCGCGACTCCTCAACCTCGCGCAGCAGCCGTGCCTCCTCCGCATGGATGCCGGCCATCCGCGCGGCGAACCGCTTCACTCGCTGGTCGAGCTCCCGCATGTCCTCCGCCACCTGCTCGCTCGTGCGCATATCCACCGATAGCACGATGAGTTTCGGCCTCGCCTGCTGCGTTCTGCGACGAGGAAGCGCCCTCCAAGGTGTTTCCTCGCGTCGCACGCCTCTCCCGGCGGCAGCCGCGATCCTGGCGCGCCTGCGACGATGATCCGGCTGCCATCATCCACGCGTCGGCATTCACCACGCCAGAGCTGTCAACGAAAAGCGAAACAATCGACTGTCCGAAAACCGGACAGGCACCCGGCCAACCCGCCTCTGGAGCCTCTGCGCGGCGTGCGCACGAGCACGTGCCTCCACGGATCTGTCCAACGCCAGGTCCGCGTGCGCCGTACTCGACTCCACTAGCCAACCTCCACCGACAGCTCAGCGCGGCGCGCGCACGAGCAGGGGCCTCCGCGAATCTGTCCAGCGCCAGGTCCGCGTGCGCCGCACAACTCCACCAGCCAGCCTCCACGCGGCGTACGCGCGAGCAGGGGCCTCCGCGAATCTGTCCAGCGCCAGGTCCGCGTGCGCCGCACTCGACTCCACCGCGCCCGAGTCCGCCCGAGTCCGCCCGAGTCCGCCGGAGTCCGCCGGAGTCCGCCGGAGTCCGGCTGGTAACTGCGCCACTCGACCACTCGGCCCGGACGCCCGCGGCACGAGGCGCCGCGCGCAATGACGCGACGCGACCCGACCCGCCCAGCGGGGTCCTAGAACGTGCCGACGAGGGCGGCGCCGGTGGCGGTGCCGTTCGAGACGGGGACGATCTTGATGTCGCGGAACATGAGGCGCGGCACGAGGAGGCCCGTCGCGAGGCCGAACGCGCCGCCGGCGAGCACGTCGGTCAGGTAGTGCTTGTCCGCGGCCATGCGCAAGTACTCGGTCGAGAGCGACAGCGCGATGCCGATGCCCCAGACGTACGGCTCGGTCCAGTAATGACGGTGGTGACACACGAGCCCGGCACTCGCCGTGATCGCGAGGCCGAGCACGCTGTGGCCGGAGATGAACGAGGTGTTGTCATCGGGTGTCACCTTCGTCATCGCGTTGCCGTAGTGCGCGTACGGGCGCGAGCGACCGGCCGTGAACTTGATGACCTGCGTGAGGAGCTCGCTGACCACGATGGTCTCGGCCACGGGCACCACGTCATCGATGATGCGAGACCAGCTGGCCTTGTGGTCCGACGCGATCAGCAGGCCGAATCCGACGACCGGTGCGACGACGTACGCGTCGAGCGAGCCGAGGAAGTTCGCGCGATCGCGGTTCTTCCAGACCACCGTGTTACGAACGGAGTCGTCGACCCCAGGCGGGTTGCACCAGCGGCAGTGATCGGCGGCGAAGGTGGACTTGAACAGCGTCTCGCTCGCGACGTAGGCGAGCGTGAGCCCCGCCGTCAGCGCGAGATGGAAGACGCGGTTGTTGCCGTACTCGCCGCGATACCAGGGCACGTAGGGATTCAGCTCCTTCGTGACGGGCTCCTCGCGATTTGCCGCCGCCTGGCGCGGCGTCGGCACCGACGGTGTCACCGCGGGGTTGTCAGCAGGAATCACGGGCTGGGGCGGCAGCGCATCCGACGGCGCGATGCCGGGCGCCGGGGGCGCCGGCGGCGTCGCGGGCGTCGCCGGTGCAACGGGCGTCGCCGGCGTGACAGGGGCGTCGGCCCGCGCGATGGCCGGGGCCACGGACAGGAGGAAGGCAAGCGGGACAGCAAGGCGCAACGTAGGTCTCCGGCGGTGAGGGGTGAAGGTCACGAAGACTGCGGGGGCGCGACGCGCCGGGTTGGCATCACGAGCGCGGCGATGGCCGGCATCACGACGAGGGTCACGAGGGTCGCGAGCACGAGCCCGCCGATGGTAGCGATCGCGAGCGGACGCTGCAGCTCCGAACCCGCGCCGATTCCCAGCGCGAGCGGCAGCAGGCCGGCGATCGTCGCCACGGACGTGCTCAGGATGGGTCGCATGCGGCGCGCCGCGGCTGCAAGCAAAGCCTCACGCAGTCCGTGCTCCGCGTCGGCGTGAGATCGCGCGTGCTCGAGCAGCAGGATCCCGTTCTTGACCACGAGGCCCGCCAGCAGCACGCACCCCATCAGCGACGAGGCATCGAGCGCGGTGTCGGTGACCCACAGGGCGAGGGCAGCGCCCGCGAGGGCGAGCGGGATGCCGAGCAGCACCACGAGCGCGAGCCGTAGCGATCGCAGCTGGAGCACGAGCACGCCGAGCACGAGGAACACGCCAGCGGCGAACACGCCGGCGAGCTCGTTACGCGTCTGCTTCGCGTTCGCGAGCTGGCCGTCCAGTGTCACGCGGTAACCCTCGGGGATCTTCACGCCGCGGATGCGGGTCGCGACATCCGCGGTGGCCGCGGCCAGGTCGCCACCATGCTTGACGCTCGCGGTCACCATGACGACCTGTGTGAGGTTCTCGCGCTCGAGCACCGAGGGGCTCGCGGGCCACGTGATGCGCGCGACGCTGTCGGCAGCGATGCTCGCGTCGCCCGCGGCGAGCGGGAGATGCCCGATCCCCTCGGGAACGAACCGGAGGGAATCCGAGCCTCGGACCCGGACGTCGATCGCGCGATCGCCGACATAGATCTGACCGACCACCAGGCCGTCGAGCAGCACCCCGAGATCCGCGATCACGCGCGCCGCCGTGATCCCGAGGCGGGTCGCCGCTGCCGTCTGGACATCCACGCGCACGACCGGCACGGCGCCCTCGACCCCGTCGTAGACATCCTCGAGGTCGGGAGCCGGCTCGAGCTTCGCCCCGATCTCGGTGGCGAGGGCCTCGAGCACTTTGCGGTCGGGACCGAAGACCTTGACCTCGATCGGACGGGGGTTCCCCGAGAGGTCGTCGAGCACGTCCTGCAACACCTGGATGAGCTCGACCTCGAGCTCGGGCACGTCGGCCGCAGCGCGGGTCCGGATCTCCTCCATGATCGCGTAGACCGACCGCCGCTGCTTGCGCGGTGCGAGCCGCACGAGCGTGTCACCGCGGTTCTGCTGCGTCGCGGCCGCGGGCCCCATCTCCGCCCCTGTACGGCGCGTGAAGTCGACGATGCCGGGCGTGGTCGCGAGAATGTGGTCGATCGCGCGTGCCATGCGATCGGTCTCGTCGAGCGAGGTCCCGGCCGGCGCGAAGAAGTCGACGACGAGCGCGCCCTCGTCCATGGCGGGCAGGAACCCGGCCCGCACGCGCTGCCCCGCAATCACGCCGGCCGCCAGCGCGAGCAGGATGGCGAGGATGCCGAGGATGGGCCGCTTCATCGCGCCGCGCGTCAGCCACGCAACCATGCGATCGATGCGACCAGCCGTGTGCGCGCGCTTCCGCATGGGCTTCAGGATGCCCAGCGCGGCGAGCGGGACCACGGTCAGCGCGATCACGAGCGAGAGCAGCACGCTCGCGCACAGCGTCACCGCGAGCGCGCCGAAGAAGCTGCCGACCACGCCCGAGAGCAGCGCCAGCGGCGCGAACACGAGCACCGTCGTCGCGGTCGTCCCGATCACGGCGGCGGCGAGGCTGCGCGTGCCCGTCTCGACGGCGGTGGGGACGTCCGCACCCTCTTCGAGCTGCAGCACGATCGCCTCGACGACCACGATCGCGTCGTCGATCACGAGGCCGATCGCGATCGCGAGCCCACCGAGCGACATCAGGTTCAGCGTCTGCCCCGCGAACTTGATGAGCGCGAACGTGCCGACGAGCGTGATCGGCACCGCCAGCGCGGCCACCGCACCCGCGCGCAGGTTCTTGAGGGCGAGCCCCAGCACGACGAGGCTCAGCGCGATGCCGAGCAGGATCGCATCGCGCACGCCCGCGATCGAGTCATCGATGAGCTCGGACTGATCGTAGATCACGTCGACTCCGACGCCCGGGGGCAGGGCGTGAGCGGTGACCGCCTGCGCGACGGCATCGCGCGCCTGCTGCGCGACCGCCGGGGTGCTGGCCCCGGCCGCGCGCGAGACCGCCACCACGACGACGTCGCCGGGCCTGCCGGTCACGCGCACCGACGGATCGGCCGAGCCATCGACGACATCCGCCACGCTCGCGAGTGTGAGCGGACCGGCGGAGCCCATCGCGACCGGCAGCGCGGCGAGCTCGGCGGCCGAGGTGGGAGCCGCGCTCGCGAGCACGGGCCACTGCTGGTGATCGGCGAGCGACCGCCCGATGCCGACGACGCGCAGGCTCTCGCCGACGCTCGTCGCGAGCTCGCTCGGGGGCAGGTGCAGCGCCGCGAGCGCGGCCGGCCGGACGAGCACCTCGACCTCGCGCACCTCGCCACCGGCGACCTCGATCATGCCGATCCCCTCGACGCGGGCCAGGATCGGCCGGAGCGTGCGCTCGGCCGCGTCGCGGAGGACGCGCGGGTCCACTCCCTCGCCGTGCACGTTGAACGTGATGATCGGCAGCGCCGTCGGCGTGACGCGCTGCACCTCGATCTCGGCCGCGGCCGGCAGGGCCCCGCGCGCCGTGGCGACCTCACTCTGGACGAGCTGCAGCGAGCGCCACATGTCCGTGCCGGCGCGGAACTGGAGGGACAGCTCGCAGGCGCCGCGAATCGTGCGGGAGCGCAGCCTCTGGAGGTTCG
>JAYSYE010000204.1:0-17902 GCA_043716635.1 Deltaproteobacteria bacterium
CCCGCCACGCGGAGCGCCGGGGAGGGCCACGGCCGGGCACCCGGGCCCAAGATAGAGGGGCCGGGATTCACTCCCGGACCCGGGGGGAGCGACCCGCGGGGCGAGCGGCGCTTCGTGCGGATGCTCGTGCTCGAGCAGCCCTCGCAACCGACCGCCGTGATCGTCACGCCGCCCGACGAGGGCGCGGTGGCCCCGAGCGTCGTCCGCATCCCGGCCGCGCCCATCGATGCCGCGATCGTCGATGCGCCCGCCTGGGATGCACTCGCCGAGTGGGCCACCGGCGGCGGCCGTCTCGCCGGGCTCGCCATCGCCGACCTCGCTCGCCTCGCCGCGATCGCGACGCCGCAGTTCGCCGTGTTGATCGGCGAGGTCGCAGCCCAGCGCGCGCTCGACCTGGTGGACGCGCACGCGGGCCCGCACCGAGGCGACGGCGATCTCCACCACGCCCTCCAGCCGCTCACCACCGCGGCACGCAGCTCGCCGCGCGCTCGCGAGGCGGCCCTCGCTGCGATCGCCTATGTCGCGAGCGCCTCGCGCCGCAAGCGCCGGTGGCGCGGCGCCTGGTAGTGCGCGGCCCGGTGAGCGGACCCTCCTGGCCTGGCGGTTCGCTACTTCGCCGCGGGCTTCGCGGGCTTGGCCGCGGCAGCCTTCTTCGCGCGCGAGGCCCGGGTCGCCTTGGGCGGCGTCAGCTTCGCCTCGGCCTCGCGGTCGGAGTCGGCCTGCTTGACCTGTTGCAGGCGACGGATCGCCCGCAGCCGCATCTGCCGGTCGAGGCGCGGCACGAACGCGGGCACCGGCGGCAGATCCGCGAGGGTGCCGGCGCGCGCCGAAGCGTCCTCCTTCAGCAGCACGGCGCGGAGCTGGTCGGGCGAGCTCAGCGACCGCAGCTTCGCGATCGTGGCGGGGTTGCGCAGCGCGCGCGCCAGCCGGCCGAGGATCGGCAGGTGCAGCCGGTCGTACTTGAGGCCGAGGAGGAAGAACAGGTAGGTCGGGTTGCCGTCGGGCGCCCCGAACTGGATGCCTTCCCACGAGCGCCCCACCACCACGAACGGCCGGTTGATCTTGCCCTTGTCCTTCGCGCGCGTGTGCAGGAAGGCGACGCCTCCATCCATCGCCGTCGACGACAGCGACTCGCGCTCGACCACCGCGCCCACGAACCACGGCTTGTCGTTGAGCCACCCGTTCGTGTACGCGCGCGCCGCCAGCTCCTCGATCGCGCCCACGGGCGTCTTCGAGCGCATCGTCGGGATGATCGCCTTGTCGGGCACGAGATCCTCGAGCGGCAGCTTCATGCCGTCGGGGATGTCCTCGAAGCTCTCGTCCTCGCCGACCAGCTGGTCCTCGATCCAAGCATCGATCTGGCTGGTCTTGAACCGCCACTGCCGCTCGATCTGGAGCGACGGGATCTTGCCGGCCATGACGAGCTTCGAGACGGTCTGCTCGTCGAGGTGCAGGTAGGCCGCCAGCTCGACCATGGTCAGCAACGGCGCGTCACTAGCAGATTTCTTCGCTTCGGCCGAGCGGGAGGTGGTTTTGGGCATGTCGGTTGGTCGCAGGGATTGTAAGAGTGCCAGAACGCGCGCGCCACGCCGGGGCAGCGTAAGATTTACTAGATGCGCAAGCAGCGGTGGTCACTGCGCCGAGCCCGGGTGCTCGTTGGGGCCAAGTTCCTGCTGATCGCGGGGCTGGTCGGCTTCGTGTTGCTCGCGTGGCTGATCTCGCTGATCGCGGGGCTCGACCGCGCCGTTCACCTGGGCCCGGTCATCGCGGCCGCCATGGCGGGCGTGCCGGCGCTGTTCTGGCTCGGCTTCTTCTACCTGCTCGACCGCCACGAGCCGGAGCCGAAGAACCTCATCGCGGGCGTCTTCGTGCTCGGGGCCCTGATCGCCGCGCCGCTCGCCGGCTTCGTCGTGAAGCACGTCGCGCCGGAGCCCGCGCTGGCCATCGACTACTCGCTGCGCTCGTGGGTCGACCACGTGCTCTATGCCGTGATGGCCGTCGGGCTGGCGCAGGAGATGTGCAAATACGCGGCGGTCCGCTACACCGTCTACCTGTCGCGCGAGTTCGACGAACCGATGGATGGCATCGTCTACATGATGGCCTGCGGCACGGGCTTCGCGGTCTGGGAGAATTATCACTGGCTGGCCGACCAGGGCCGCTCGATCGGCGGGCACGTGGTGCTGCTGCCCGTCGCTGCCGCGCGCGTCGTGGTGACCACGCTCGCCCACGCGTCGTTCGCGGGCGCGCTCGGCTACGTGATGGGCCGGGCGAAATTCTCGCGGCGCGGCGCGGTGTTGCGCGCGGTGCTCGTGCTCCTCGGCCTCCTCGGAGCGGCGGCCCTGAATGGCTCGTTCCAGCTCGTGTACTCCGCGGTGCTCGGCGCGGGCATGACCGAGCACGTCTGGCGAGGCCTGCTCTGGGCCATGCTGTACGCGGCAGCCGTGTTCGGCGTGATCTGGTTCCTGGCGCAGCGCCTGCTCGCGGCGTCCCCCTTTCGCCCGGGGGCCGTATGAGCGATCCCGCGGACAAGCCCGACAGCGATCTGCTCGAGGAGAGCGCGGCCGAGGGCGAGTCCGGCGCTGACCTCTCCGCGGGGGAGGACTGGGTCCCGTGGTCACCGCCCACCGCCCAGCCGTGGCCGTACCAGGATCCCGCCACCGCGACGCTCCCCGAGAGCGAGGACACCACGATGCGGGCGGGCGCCGATCCGCTCGCCGCAGCCGCCGCCGCAACCCTCGCCGCAGCCCCCATCGACAAGCCTGCCCGGCCCCGTCCGGCGACCGTTCCGCCACTCCCCACGGCCGAGGCGCCGCCACCCTCCTCGTCGAGCGTCGATCCGCGAGCGGCCGCGTTCGAGGCCGCGCGCATCGCCGAGCAGATCGTGGGCTCGTCGTTCGACACCTCGGCCGGGGCTGCCATCGTCGCTGCGGCCGCTGCAGGCGCCGCGATCGAGGCGGTGCGCGCGCGGCGCGCGGCGGGCGAGTCGGATCCCGAGCCGATCGCACCCCCGCCGAGCGGATCGAATGACCCTGCGGCCACGTCTCGCCACCAGCGCGACAAGATCCTGCGCGCGCTCGCCGAGGATGTCGCCGCGCAAGCCCACGCGGCGCCGTCGCAGCCCGCCGACAGCTCGCTGCCGTCCTCCCGCCTGTCCCAGCAGATGCGCGTGGCGGCGCCGCCCGCGATGCCGACGCGCGCCCGCAACGTCAGCGACCGCATCGACGACCTCGCCGGCGGTCTCACCGAGGGGCCCGACGACGAGGAGGCCGACGAGCTCGATCCCGTCGAGATCGCCTCTGCCGCGATCCAGCGGCTCCGCCAGCGCGCCCGCACCGACCTCGCGGAGCTCCGCGTCCACTACCACCGCCACGACATCCTCGTGCTGCTGCTGGCGCTCGTCCTGATCGTGGTCGCCGGCCGCATGCACGAGCGCCTCGCGATCCCCGCGAACAAGCACTTCAGCGAGCGCGGCCTCGAGTTCGACCACTCCGCCGGGTTCCTCAGCGCAGGCGCGATCCCGCTCGCGCCCCCGCGCATCCTGCGCGACACGATCGGCGGCACCCCCGCGCCGAGCTCCGCGCTGAACGTCGGCCTCACGTGGGCCCACGGCTCGTCGGCGCGCATCGAGGTGCTCATCGACAAGAAGCCGGCGTGGAGCAACATCGTCACGGGCCTCGAGCTCGACCGCCGCTCGCGGTGGGGCGAGCTCTACACGCTGCGCACGAGCAGCGTGGACTCGATCGCCGGTCACGACTGGTTGCGCACGGGATACCGATACGCGCACGCGCTGAAGAAGGGCGACGAGCCGCGTGTCGACGACGCGCTCGAGTACGCGACCATCGACCGCGAGCAGATGTACGTGGTCACGATCTTCGGCGAGCCCGAGGAGATCGAGCGCCTCGCGAGCGTGATCGGCCCGTCGCTGCGCGTGCCCACGCAGACCGGGCTCCCCCTCGTGCCCCAGTCGCGCACGCTCTCCGATCGCACGTATCCCGACCCGGTCGCCCAGGCCTTCAGCTCGACGGTGATGGTCGTCGTCGCGGACCTCGTGGACGGCCGGCTGCGCGCGCGCGGCGGTGGCTCCGGCGTGATCGTCGGCGCGGATGGCTCGATCCTCACGAACTATCACGTCGTCCACGACAAGGACGGCCGGCTCCACGACGTGTTCGTGATCGGCCGCTTCGCCGCGCGCGACAAGGCGCCGGTGCTGGAATGCGCGGGACGCCCGTCGCGCAGCAAGCTCGACCGCGATCTCGATCTCGCGCTGATCAAGTGCGACATGGATCTCGACGGGCGCGCCTTCGTGCCTGCCACCTTCGAGGAAATGGGCTGGCCCACGCTGCCCGAGGCGCGCGGCGATGACGTGAAGATCGGCAGTCGCGTCTGGGTGCTCGGCTATCCGGATGTCGGCGGCGGCGGGCTCACCCTCAACGAGGGCGAGGTCGAGGGCTTCACGGGCCGCGACGGCATGGCGGGCAAAGAGTTCATCAAGACCGATGCGTCGATCACGCACGGCAACAGTGGCGGTCCCGTGGTCGACGATCACGGTCACCTGGTCGGGATCGCGAGCGCGTACCGGATCAAGGTCAGCGCCTCCGGCACGGGCGTTCTCGAGATGGCGCAGGTCGGGCTCGTCCGGTCGCTCTCCACGGCGAGCCAGGCCCTGGCGAACGCCACCGCGGGGTGGACGCCGCTCGAGGGCCACAACGAGATGGAGATCCAGCCGTCGGCGGTCGAGGCCCCCTCGGAAGGCGTCCGCATCGGCAGCCGCGTGCTCGATGCGGCGAGCGACGCGCCGATCGCGGACGCGCTCGTGATGGTGCTGCGTCCCGGCGTGTCACCGAGCACGATCGACGTGAACCGCATCGACGACCAGACCCTGTCGTGGGGCCGCTCGAACACCAACGGCGACGTCGTGCTCAAGCAGCCGGTCCCCGTGCCGGGCACGTACACCGTGATGGTGAACGCGAACGGCTACGAGGCCCTGATCAGCGAGAACGCGCTCGTGCTCAAGGCCGACACGCCGCACGCCTACGACCCGTGGGGCTACATCCGGCTGCGGTCGCGGTAGCGCCTCGACGCCGCGCCACGGCTCAGTTGTACGGGACGGCGAGGCGGCGGCGGATCTCGGACAGGAAGCGGCGCAGGATCACCTCGGGGTGATACTCGGGTAGCAGGCGGGCGATCGGGCTCGTGCTCCCGAGCGCCTCGTCGAGCGCGGCGAGGTAGTCCTCGGGGGTCGCGATCGGGTCCTGGTGCACCACGCCGATCACGACATCGACGTGCTCGAGCGGGTTCAGCTGCAGCTGGACGGGCCGAATGAGCGTCTGTGTCAGGCCGATGGTGCGCGGAGAGAGCGCGGCTACGATCACCCCATCACGGTAGCAAGCGCGCACGCACGCGGACGGGAAAACCGCGTGGATCTGAAAGTACTTGCCTCAGAAGACCTCGGATCCGGCGCCCGGTCACGCGACCCGTGGTGCTCGCCCGGTCACGTCGGGGATCGGCTCCCGGAGCGCACGCCAGGAGTCGAGCTGACAGGCGCTGCGGGTCCGCGCGCATGACCCGGATCTGGCCCGATGCCGCGAGCATGCGGCACCGCATGCCGTCGCCGCGCGAATCGCGGTCGGAGCGTTGCAAGCGCTCGGCAACACTCGGGTTCTGCCGGGCCCCCCGACTTGCGCTGCATTCGGACGCCGTGGTACGGCAACGGTTCAACTGATGCCCTCGAGCGTTTCTCCCGCGTCGCCTTCGCGTGCCGCCTCGGGCCGCGGCGGATCTCCGACCCTCGAGCGAGCCTCCATCGACCCGGATGCAGACCGCGTCGTCCGCAAGCTCGACAAGGCCGGCTACAAGGCCTACCTCGTCGGCGGCTGCGTTCGCGACCTGCTCGTCGGCAAGAAGCCGAAGGACTTCGACGTGGCCACGAGCGCCACGCCGAACGAGATCAAGGCGACGTTCCGCAACTCCCGGATCATCGGCCGGCGCTTCCGGCTCGCCCACGTCGTGTTCGGCTCGAAGATCATCGAGACGGCCACGTTCCGCGCGAACCCGCGGGAAGAGGACGACCACGACCTGCTGATCCGTCGCGACAACGTGTTCGGGACGGAGACCGAGGACGCGCGCCGCCGCGACTTCACGATCAACGGGCTGTTCTACGACGTCGAGCGCGAGGAGGTGATCGACCACGTCGGTGGGCTCGCTGATCTCGATGCGAAGCTCGTCCGCACGATCGGCGATCCGGACGTGCGGTTCCAGGAGGACCCGGTCCGCATGCTGCGCGCGTTGAAGTTCGCGGCGCGACTCGACTTCGGGTTCGAGCCGGCGACGTGGAAGGCGCTGCTCCGCTGGCGCGGCGAGATCAGCAAGTGCGCGGCGCCGCGGCTCCTCGAGGAGGTGCACCGCCTCATGCGCGGCGGCGCAGCACTTCGCTCGTTCGAGCTCATGGTCGAGACCGGCGTGCTCGCGGTGCTGTCGCCGTATCTCGCGGGGCTGCTCGAAGGTACGGGCGCGCCCGCCAAGGCGCCCCCGGTGGCGGCCACGGCGCCCAAGGCGACGGTCGCGCGCATCGAGTACGACGAGGAGAAGGATCTCGACGACCCGGATGCAGAGTCCGGCGACGACGACGAGGAGGCCGACGCCGACGACGAGGCCAGCGACGACGAGATCGAGGCCGCGGAGCTCGCGGCGGCCGCGGAGGGTGCTCAGGCACTCGACGTCGAGGAGCAGGCCTGGCACCGCCTGTGGGCGGACGAGCCCGCTGCGAAGCCGGCCGCTGCGGCCCCGGTGAAGCTGTCGTTCGTGGGCGATCGCGCGGCGCTCGCGGCGCGGCGCGAGATCGCGTGGGCGACGCTCGGGAGCGTGGATGTCGCGGTGGCCGCCGGCCGCGAGATCTCGAACGCGGTCGCGATCGCGGCGCTGCTCGTGCCGTTCCTGCCGCTCGAGGTGAAGGGCAACGAGATCCACGCCGCCGTGAACGAGGTGGCAGGTCCCATCATCGACCAGCTCCAGGTCACGCGCCGCGACAGCGAGAAGCTGCGGTACCTCTTGCTCGCGTATCGCCGGCTCGTGGCGGCGCGCCTCAAGGGCGTTCAGGCCGAGCTCACGGGCGGACGCGAGCTCGTGGATGACGCGATGGTGCTGTTCGAGATCTGTGGCCGCGCCGCGGGCATCGAGCCCGGTGGCGAGGCCCCCGTCGTGACGGCGAGCGAGGGTCGCGACGAGGCGTACGAGTCGGGTGAGCTCGACGAGAACGGTCAACGCAAGCGCCGGCGTCGGCGCCGCGGGGGCCGTCGTCGCTAGCTGGGCGCAGCTCCCCGACGACGATCTCGAGAGCGAGCTGGTCGATGCGGGGTCGAGGGAGCACTACGCGGACGCGGCGCTCTACGACTACGAGTACCGGCGTCGTCGCCTCGACGTGTCGTTCTACCGCGAGCTCGCGCGGCGCCGGTTCGGCGGCGAGGCCGGCTCGATCCTCGAGCTCGGCGCCGGCACGGGCAGGGTCACGGTGCCGCTCGCGCGCGACGGTCACTCGGTGCTGGCGCTCGATCGCAGCGAGCCGATGCTCGAGCAGCTGCGGGCACGGGCCGCGAAGCTGCCAGCCGCCGCCCGGGGGCGCATCCAGACCGCGCGGGCGGACCTCCGCGGCTTTCGCGCGGGGACGAAGTTCCCCCTCGCGATCGCGGCGTTCAACGTGCTCGAGCACCTCTACACGCGCGGCGAGCTCGACGCATGCCTGCGCACGGTCAAGGAGCACCTCGAGCCCGGCGGTGCCTTCGTGTTCGACGTGCAGATGCCCGACCTGGCCTGGCTGCTGCGCGACCCCGAAAAGCGGTGGGCGAAGACCCGGTTCACGGATCCGGCGAGCGGCCGCGCGTACTTCTACTCGACGAACCACGACTACGATCCGGTCGCGCAGATCGCCCTGATCCGCATTTACTACGATCCGGTCGACTCGCCCGTCGGCCCCTCGCGCGGCGGCGCAGGTGGTCGCGGCAGGGCCGCCCGGCCCGGCTCCCGGGTCGTCAAGCTCACCCAGCGGAAGTACTTCCCGGCGGAGCTCGAGGCGCTCGTCGCGCATGCCGGCTACCGGGTGACGGCGCGGTATGGCGATTTTTATTTCGGCCCCCTCGGGCCGGAGTCCGCCACCCAGGTTCTCGTGTGCGAGCCGGTCGCGATTCCTCGTCGGAAATCGGCGCGATCTCGGTAGTTCGTCGTCGGGGAATTCCTGTTTCTCGACGAGGATTTAGATCATTTCGGATCGTCGTCGGGCGGACCCCGATCCGGGGACTTATCCACAGGCCATCCTCGTCGGAATCGGGGCTGGTTACCCCGTCGGTTCCGGGTGGCTCCGACGACGATTTCGACCCCCGCGAGGAATCCTCGTCGGAGATTTCTCGGGACAAATGTCAGACCCCTCCTCTACCGTCCGCGCACCCGCAACACCCTAGGGAGGGTTCAGATCATGGGCGAGAAGATCGCGAAGACCGGTATCAAGCGTGACAACGATTTGATGTACTACATCAAGAGCGGCGACGTGTGGGCGACCCCCCGCAAGAAGCCGAACCAGCCGAAGGGCAAGGCCGCCAAGGTCGCCGTGGCTGGCATCGAGATGGATTACAGCAAGTACCTGTACTACCTCGACGGCGACGGTGACGTCGCTCGCAAGGAGCGTCAGGTCGGCGGCAGCAAGCGCAAGGCCGCCCCGAAGGCAGCCAAGGCCGCTCCGAAGAAGGCGGCGGCTCCGGCGAAGAAGGCGGCTCCCGCGAAGAAGGCGGCTCCCGCGAAGAAGGCGGCTCCTGCGAAGAAGCCGGCGGCGGGCGCGAAGAAGGGCGCCGCGTCGAAGAAGCCGGCTGCCAAGAAGCGCTAGCTCGCTCGATCGATTCGTCGCTGCGAAGGGCCCATCGTTCGATGGGCTCTTCGTCGTTTCGGCTCCCAGAAATGGGTTAGCATTTCCGCGAGGTGGGAATGCTCTCGAGTCTTTCGCGCAGCCTTCGGCTCGCGATGATGCTGGCGCTGGGCGTCGGTTGCGTCGCGTGGGAAGGGCACCACCATGTGGCCGCCGCCGGTAACGCGGACGACAGCAGCGACGACCAATCCAGTGACGACGGTGGAGGCACCGACGACCCCGAGGACAAGGGCGCGACCGAGGATGAAGATCCCGACGACGATCCCACGCAGGTCCCCGTCACGTCCGGTGGGCTCTACACGCTGAAGACGTACCCGGTTCGCGAGAACTCGCGGCCGCTGACGATCACCGAGAAGATCGGTCAGCTCCGCCTGGGCCTCGGAACGGACATCTCCGCGAAGGGCGCGTTCGGCAGCGGCGGTGTGTCGCTCGAGGGCATCTACGGCGTCCACGACAACTTCAGCGTCATCGGCGGGTTCACGAACGCATACAACATGAAGCAGTTCGGCGTGTACGCCGGCTTCGAGGGCGCGCTGATCTACGACCTGGTCGACATCCGCGTCGCTGCGAACCTGCACCGCAACGCGCTCGCGAACTTCTCGAACTACTGCGTCCCGGTATCGTCGGCCGATCCGGCCAATCCCACCGACCCGATGCAGTGCGCGGTGTCGATGGCGTCCCTCGTGAACCTGCCGAACGGTCACTACGACGCCGGCGAGATGAAGTTCTCCGTCGATATCGGATTCCCGTTCCGGTATGCCGTGCGGCCCGAGATCGCGATCGTCGCGCTGCAGACGCTGATGACCGTCGACTTCAACAGCAACTTGAAAGACCACACGATCCAGCGGACCAAGACGGTGGCCGCGCCGACCGCCGACATGCCAGACGCCACGCGAGACGTCGTCGAGAACGTCCCGATCGGCAACAAGGTGAAGCCCGACCTGAACCCGTCGATCGGCATCGCGGCGAACCCGATCCCGCCGCTGTCGATCACGATCTTCGCTCAGCTCCGCATTCCCGATTTCGATACGTCGGCGGGCGCGTTCCAGGTTCCCGTGACGGGCCGTGCCGAGTTCTCGCCGAACCAGAAGCTCGATATCGGCCTCGAGTTCACGCTGCTGAACGTGAAGCCGCCCGCCGGGCAGAGCCCGATCGACAACCGCTTCATCAGCCTGTTCATTCAGTCGCGCTTCGGCCGATAACGGAGTCATCGTTTGAAGGTCTGTCCCAAGTGCTACACGCGCTTCCCCGACGGGGAACGCTTCTGCCTGCACGACTCGTCCGTGCTGGTGGAAGAAGAGGACATCGCGCGGCTCGGGACGTCGATCGGGAATTACCGCCTCGACAAGATCCTCGGGCGCGGCGGGATGGGCACCGTCTACAGCGGCGAGCACGTCTACATCAAGAAGCCCGTCGCCGTGAAAGTGCTGCACCCGCAGTTCGCGAAGTACCAGGAGGCGATCCACCGCTTCCTGCGCGAGGCGCGCGCGGCCACGTCGATCAACCACGCGAACATCGTGGACGTCACCGACTTCGGGATCATGCAGGACGGTCCCGTCTACTTCGTGATGGAGTACCTCGAGGGCAAGAGCCTCGAGGACCTGATCGAGAAGGAGGGCGCAGTCGAGTTGCATCGCGCGCTCAACGTCGCCAACCAGATCGCGCTGGCGCTCGAGGCGGCCCACGCGGTGGGCGTGATCCATCGGGATCTCAAGCCCGATAACATCATGCTGCTGAAGAAGCCCGGCCGCCGCGACCTGCTCCGCATGGCGCCCGACCAGACCTGGATCACCGAGCGCGAGGAGTCGTACGACTTCGTGAAGGTGCTCGATTTCGGGATCGCGAAGGTGATGATCCAGGACGAGCTGATGGCGGAGACGGTGCAAGGCGCCGTGTTCGGCACGCCCGAGTACATGTCGCCGGAGGCCGCTCGCGGCGAGGATGTCGATCTGCGCGCGGACGTGTACTCGCTCGGGGTGATCCTCTTCGACATGCTGTGCGGGCGCCCACCGTTCGAGGCGCCGCAATCGAGCGAGGTGCTGTCGATGCACATCCACACGCCGCCGCCGAACCCGCGCGAGTTCGCGCCGCACCGCGAGATCACGCAGATGGCGGAGGATCTCATCCTGAAGGCCATGCAGAAGGACGCGAACAAGCGCTACCAGAACATGGGCGAGTTCCGGCGCGACCTCGCGCAGGCATACGGCTCGATCTCGTACCGTCGGCACGGCGGGCCAGCCGATCCGGCCGCGCTACCCCAGGGCGCCCCGCCCCCGCCGGTCGGACCGCGCGGCGAGGAGGCTCGCGCACCGAAGAAGCGGCTGACCGAAGAGCTGGACGAGTGGATCATGCAGGACGAGTCCGGCCTGTCGGTCGAACAGGCCCGGAAGCTGGCGCAGGTGGACACGGCCAACACACCGTTCACGCCGGCCTCGATGACGCCCCACGAGGCCGAATCCCTCGCGAACGCGCTCGACCGAGCTCTCGACGACGACGAGTAGCGCCTGTAGACGATGACCGCCCGTAAGCTGAACTTTTCATCGGGGCCGGCCGTGCTGCCGGTCGCGGTTCTCGAGCGGGCCCAGCGCGCGCTGATCGACCTCGATGGCTCCGGGATCGGGATCCTGGAGCACAGTCACCGCGGGCCGGAGTTCATGCGGGTCCTCGACCGCACCGAGGCCGCCATTCGCGAGGTCGGAAGTATCGGCGACGAGTTCGCGGTGCTCTTCGTCACGAGCGGGGCGACGCCCCACTTCGCGCGCATCCCCGAGCAGCTCCTCGCGGGGACGGAGACGGCCGACTACTGCCACACCGGTGTGTGGTCGGGCAAGGCGATGGACGAAGCCCGGCGCTACGGCACGGTGCACGTCGCGTGCAGCGCGGCTCCCGATTACACGAGCACGCCAACGACGTGCACGTACTCGGCGCGCCCGCGCTACGTCCACTACACGAGCAACGAGACGATCTACGGCACGCAGTGGAGCGCCCCGCCCTTCGGGGCCCCCGCGCCCCTCGTGTGTGACGCGTCGAGCGACATCTTCAGCCGACCGCTCCCGCTCGCGGGCCACGGCCTCATCTACGCCGGCGCGCAGAAGAACCTGGGCCCATCCGGCATCAGCCTCGTGATCGGGCGCAAGGACTTCATCGCGACCGCGCGCACGGACCTGCCGCCACTCGACCTCTACGCCACCTACGTGGCGGAGCGCTCCCTGCACAACACGCCGAACACGTTTGGCATCTTCATGATCGGCGAGACGTGCGCCTGGATCCTCGAGCAGGGCGGCCTCGCGGCGATGGCCGAGCGCAACGAGCGCAAGGCGGACGTGCTCTACGACTTCCTCGATCACTCGAGCGCGTGGACGCCGCACGCGCACCGCGGCAGCCGCTCCCGGATGAACATCACGTTCCGCGGCGCCACGCCCGCGCTCGAGGCGACGCTGCTCGCGCGCGCCGAGGCCGCCGGCCTCTCCGGCTTGAAGGGCCACCGCTCCGTCGGCGGCCTCCGCGCGAGCATCTACAACGCGTTTCCCGAGTCGGGGGTCCGCACGCTGGTCGAGCTCCTCGCCGCCGTCGAGCGCGACGCCAGATAGCGGCCGTCGGCCGCCCGTCCGTGGGATCACGCGATCGCAGCGCGGACGCGCTCGGCGAGCCACGTGTAGCGGCGCCATCGCCGGTCGCATCGATGCCGTCCGTCAGAACGTGACGCCGAGCTCGACGCTGGTGTGCAACGACCAGTGCCCGTTGGCCTCGCGGATCGTGCGCATCCAGGTGGGCGTGGCGGGCTGCAGGGTGCCGAACCAGCGGCCGCCGTCGGGGGTGTAGCGGAAGCCCCACGGGAATCGCAGATCGTGCGCGACCGCCTGGCCGCCGCTCGCCTCGAAGCCGATCGGTAACGCGAACCGGTGGCCCGCATCGAGCGCCAGGTGGGTGCCCATCGCGAAGACATGGGTAACGCTGCGGTGCCATCCGAGCTCGTCGCGAATGCCGACGAATCGCACGCCGCCGCCGATCTCGAACGCATCCATGAAGCGGAGCTTCGCGATCAGGCCCGTACCCGCGGCATCACCCGAGCTTGCCGCTCCGAGATCGATCGCCAGCGAGGGCCGGACGATGGCTCGAAGGCTGGTACCGGTCGAGAACATCCGCGGAGCCCGAGTACTCGCCGTACTCGCGAGCTCGGGGGTCCAGTCCCCGCGGGCGGCCGACGTCTGATCGGCGCGCGCGATCGCGGCGAGGCTGTCACCGCCGAACGAGAGCTTGGATCCACCGCCTCGATGCTCGGCCGAATCGACGCCGCGCAGCACGAACGCCACCGGCAGCACGACGATCGCGGCGGCCGCCGTGCCGAGGATGGCGCCCAGGGTCTTGCCTCCGGACAGGTTCTCGACCTCGATCCCGGCGATCCGCTCCCACGGCCAGCCGACCTTCGAGCGGACGCTCACGCGCAACCCGTCGATCAAGCGCGTGTCGTGCAACGGATCCCGCCAGCCCTGCTGCGGCGTGTGGATCCGGATCATCGCAACCGGCGCGTCGAACGCGGCGTAGTGCGCGTAGATCCGATCGAACGCACCCGCGTCCGCCGAGCGGCACGCCAGGCGATCGAGGCAGAGCGCGTACATCCGCCGCTCGGCCGCCGTGGGCGTGGTCGCGGACTCCAGCGCGACGAGCCAAGCCCACAGGTGGGCGGCGGCTCCGCGCATCCGCCACCGGTCGCCGTCCGGGACCAGCTCGCCGCCGGGCGGCCGGGTCTGGGCGATCACGGCGAGCAGCTCCGGCGAAGCGTCCGCGAGCTCGATCTCGTCGGCGTACTGGGCGATCGTGACGCCACCGTCGACCCAGACACCGCGCTGATCGACGTGGAGATCTCGACCCGCGAGCTGGTTCGACCAGGTGCCATCTGCACTGCGCAGCCGGAGCCGAGTATTCGGATCGATGGTCTCCTTCCACGGCGTCGTGGTCGTCACCACGATTCGCTCGGCGATCGGGGCCCGCAACCGTGGCTCGGTCGGGTTCGCGAGCTGCCGCGTCGAGGTGCAGCCGAAGAGGACGATCAGCCAGAGGGCGCGCATCGGTTGCCTTCGAGCACGTTGCGTGCCACGGCCGCGCGCGTCGCAACGGGACTCCGGTGCGATCCGCGGTGGCAGAGAGTGGGTAGATTTCACCGGCGGCAACAGCCCTGCTCGCTGCGTGACCACCGGTCGGTCGCCGCCCGGCCGCCGTCCGTCTGCTGGATCACGCGATCGCGGCGCGGACGCGCTCGGCGAGCCACGTGTAGCGGCGCTTGCTGTCGGCATTCTTCACCGCGAGGCCGAGCGCGCGGCGCGACCCGACGATGATGACGAGGCGCTTGCCGCGCGTGACGGCCGTGTAGAGCAGCGAGCGCTGCAGCATCATGTAGTGCTGCGTCGAGAGTGACAGCACCACCACCGGATACTCCGAGCCCTGGCTCTTGTGGATGCTCACGGCGTACGCATGCGCGAGCTGGTCGAGCTCGGCGCGCTCGTAGCTCGCGGCCCGCCCGTCGATCAGTCCGCGCTGCCCTCCGGCACCGCTGCCGCCGGCGGGCATGCCGCCGCCGTCGTTCGAACCGCGCTGCCCTCCGACACCGCTGCCGCCGGCGGGCATGCCGCCGCCGTCGAAGTCCACGCGCAGCGCGCCCGCCTCGGGATCGATCGCCACGATCACGCCGATGTCGCCGTTGAACACGCCCTTGTCGTAGTCGTTGCGCAGCTGCATCACCTTGTCGCCGCGCCGGAACACGCGGTCGCCGCGCGTCAGCTCCGGCGATCCGGCGCCCGCCACGTTCAGCCGCTCCTGCAAGGCGCGGTTCAACGACGCCGTCCCCAGCTCCCCCCGATGCATCGGAGCCAGCACCTGCACGTCGGTGATGGGATCGAATCCGAATCGCTGAGGGATCCGCTCCGCCACGAGCTCGACGATCGTCGCGCGCGCCGCCTCTGGATCATCGCGCGAGATGAAGTAGAAATCGGACTCTCCGCCGGGCGTGGAGTCGAGGTCCGGGAGCTCGCCCTGGTTGATCGCGTGCGCCGACACCACGATCTTGCTCTGCGCCGCCTGGCGGAAGATCTCGGTCAGCCGGATCACCGTGGCCGCCTCCGACGCGATCACGTCCGCGAGCACGGCGCCCGCTCCCACCGATGGCAACTGGTCCACGTCGCCCACCAGCACGAGCTGCGAGCCCGACCGCAGCGCCGCGAGCAGCGCCCGGAACAGCTGCGCGTCCACCATCGAGCCCTCGTCCACGACGAGCATGTCCACGTCGAGCGGGTTGTCGGCGTTGCGCAGGAAGCCGCCCGCGTGCGGCTGGTACTCGAGCAGGCGGTGGATCGTCATCGCCTCGTGCACCGTCGCCTCGCCGAGGCGCTTCGCGGCCCGCCCCGTGGGCGCGCACAGCGCGACTTTGCGATGCACGAGCTTCGCGAGGTGGACGATCGCCTTCACGATCGTCGTCTTGCCGACGCCGGGCCCACCGGTGATCACCACGCACTTGTCGACGAGCGCGGCCTCGACCGCCTTGCGCTGCTGCGCCGCGAGCGTGACGCCCGTGACCGCCTCGAACGCGTGCATCGCCGCGTGCAGATCGAGCGCGAGGCCACGCGCCGGCGTGCGGACGATCTCGGCGAGCCGCGCCGCCGCCTCGGACTCGGCCTCCGCGGCCCACGGCAGCGCACTGCAGGGGCCCCGATCGCCGAGCGTCTCGCGGGTGACGAGGTGCCGGGCCTCGAGCGCACCGAGGCGCGGCGCCAGGTGGTCCGCCACCACCCCGAGCAGGCTGGCCGTCGCCGTGATCAGCTCGTCATCGGGCAGGTGCATGTGCCCGTCCTCGCTGCTCGTCTCGAGCGCGTGCAGGAGGCCCGCCTCGAGGCGCTCGGGGGCGTCGCGGGCGATGCCGAGCTTCTCCGCGATCGAGTCCGCGGTGCGAAACCCGATGCCCCAGATCTCGTGGGCGAGCCGGTACGGGTTCGCCCGCACCACGTTGATCGCGTCCTTGCCATACTTCTTGACGATGCGCGCGGCGAACGCCGCCGACACGCCGTGGCCGCGCAGGAACACCATCACGTCCTGCACGTGCCGCTGCGACGCGAACGCGTTCGCGATCTTCGATGCCCGTGACGCGCCGATGCCGGCAACCTCGGTGAGCCGCTTCGGCGCGCTGCCGATCACCTCGAGCGTGTCCATGCCGAAGTGAGCCGTCATCCGCTTCGCGAGCTCGGGCCCGATCCCCGGAATCAGCCCCGAGCCGAGGAACCGCTCGATGCCGAGCAGGGTCTCGGGAGACCGCAGCTGGTAGGTCGAGATCTTGAACTGCCGGCCGAACTTCTTGTCGACGATCCAGTGACCGTGGAGGCGCAGGGGCAGGCCTTCCTGCACGCCGAACAGCTCGCCCACCACGGTGACGACCTCGCGGGCGGGAGTCGCGCTGATCGCGGTGAACCGCGCGACGGCGAAGCTCGTCTCCTCGGAGCGGAACACGAAGCGATCGACGGTGCCGTCGAGCGTCTCGTCCGGCGGTGGCGCCTGGCTCACGGCGGCATACGACCACACCGCGACGCCGTCGTCAGCCGGCTCGTCGGGATCCCCTGCAGATTCAACGCGATGGCGGTGCGCGGTCGAACGACGACTGCGTGATCGCTTGCCGCGGTCGGGTGCCGTCGACGAACTCGACCGCGTCTCGACACTGGAGGCTCTCGAACGCCATGAGCGAGTCCTGGTCGCTGAACACGCCCGGGCACTCCTGTTCGCACGTCGCGCGATCCGCCTCCGGGTGTCCCGGTTTGCACTCGATGTAGTGCGCGCACGCCCCGCTGCACGTGCCCGTGAGCCGCTGGTGCAGCCCGCCGCGGCTCCCGCACCCGAGGAAGCCCGCGATCACCGCCAGTCCCAGCGCCACGCCGAGCGGCGACCTCACGGCTTCGCCTCGTGCCGGCCGGCCCGATCGGTCACCACGATCATCACGGACCCATCTCGCTCGACGCGAACCATCCCGGGCAGCGTAGCGCAGGCGCGGCGCTCGGTCCTGTGACCGGGCGATCCTCCGGGGGGCCCAGCGCCGACCCCGCCGGTGTGGAAGGATGGGAGCATCGAAGAAGGCGAAGACCGGCAAGAAGCCCGCGGTCGCGACCAACGGCAAGGGCAACTCGGTCGCCAAGAAGAAGTGACGCCTCGCCCGGCGGGTCTATCTTCGTTGCCATGGCCGGGTGCAAGCGAATCGCGATCCTGACGAGTGGTGGTGATGCGCCGGGCATGAACGCCGCGGTGCGAGGGGCGGTCCTCGTCGGCCGCGCCCTCGGCCTCGAGGTGTTCGGGGTCGAGCGCGGGTATCGCGGCCTCGTCGAGGGCGCCATCGAGCCGCTGCTGCCGGCCGCGGTCGCGGGCATCCTCCGCGAGGGCGGTACGATTCTCGGCTCCGCGCGGTGCAAGGAGTTCCACGAGCGGTCCGTGCGCGACGAGGCGCGCGCGCACCTCGCCAGGCACGGTATCGACGGGCTGGTCGTCATCGGCGGGAACGGCTCGCTCACGGGCGCGCTGCACCTGGCCGATGCCGCCGAGACGGCGCCCGGCACGCAACCGGTCCGCATCGCCGGGATCCCCGCGTCCATCGACAACGACCTCGCGTACACCGGGCTCTCGATCGGCGTGGACACCGCGATGAACACCATCGTCGAGGCCTGCGACAAGATCGCGGATACCGCCACCGCGCACGACCGGACCTTCATCATCGAGGTCATGGGCCGCGACTGCGGCTACCTGGCGATGACGTCCGCGATCGCCGTCGGCGCCGATCTCGCGCTCTTTCCCGAGGCGGGCAAACCAGAGTCCGCGATCGTCGACCAGATCGTGGACACCGTGATCGCCGCCCGCGCACGCTCGAGGAAGGCGCGCCGCGTGCTCGTCATCAAGGCCGAGGGCGTCAACATCGCGATCGATCGCCTCAAGACGCTCGTCGACGAGGCCCTCCGGGCGCGGGCGCCC
>JAYSYE010000205.1:0-1891 GCA_043716635.1 Deltaproteobacteria bacterium
ACGCCGCCCTGCACCGCCGCGCCGAGCGCGACGACTTCGTCCGCGTTGACGGAGCGGTTCGGCTCGCGACCGAAGAACTCCTTCACCTTTTGCTGCACGA
This sequence comes from Deltaproteobacteria bacterium, assembly GCA_043716635.1. Taxonomy (GTDB): domain Bacteria; phylum Myxococcota_A; class Polyangia; order Haliangiales; family Haliangiaceae; genus JABFXX01. The sequence goes on from JAYSYE010000205.1 coordinate 101, forward strand.
GCGGGATGCGGCTCGAGCCACCGACGAGGATGACCTCGTGGATGTCGGTGATTTTCTTGCCGGCGTCCGCGAGCGCCTTCTTGCAGGGCTCCATGGCGCGCGCCACGATGTTGCCGATCATCTGCTCGAAGCGGCTGCGCGTGATCTTCTTCAGGAGATGCTTCGGGCCGGTCGAGTCCGCCGTGAGGTACGGAAGGTTGACCTCGGTCTCCTGCGTCGACGACAGCTCGATCTTGGCCTTCTCGGACGCCTCCTTGAGGCGCTGCAGGACCATCTTGTCCTTCGAGACATCGATGCCCGTGTCCTTCTTGAACTCCTCGACGAGGAAGTCCATGAGGGTGTTGTCGATGTCGTCACCACCGAGGTGCGTGTCGCCGTTCGTCGAGACGACCTCGACGACCTTGTCACCGACCTCGAGGACCGAGACGTCGAACGTGCCACCGCCCATGTCGAACACGGCGATGAGCTGCTCCTTCGTCTTGTCGAGGCCGTACGCGAGGGCGGCTGCCGTCGGCTCGTTGATGATGCGCTTGACCTCTAGCCCGGCGATCTTGCCGGCATCCTTGGTCGCCTGGCGCTGGCTGTCGTTGAAGTACGCGGGCACGGTGATGACCGCCTCGGTCACCGGCTCGCCGAGGTACTCCTCGGCCGCGCGCTTCAGCTTCATCAGCACGCGCGCACCGATCTCGGGCGGCGAGTAGCGCTTGCCGCGGATCTCGATGGCCGTGTCGCCGTTGTTCGCTGCGACCAGCTTGAACGGCACGCGGCGCATCTCGTCCTGCACCACAGGATCCGTGAACTTGCGGCCGATGAAGCGCTTGCTCGAGAACACGGTGTTCTCGGGGTTCGTGATGGCCTGGCGCCGCGCGATCTGGCCGACGAGGACCTCGCCCTTGTCGTCGAACGCCACGACCGAGGGGGTCAGGCGTGCGCCTTCTTCGTTCGCGATGACCTTCGGCTCCTTGCCTTCCATGATGGCGACCACGGAGTTGGTAGTGCCGAGGTCGATTCCGATGATCTTGCCCATGTTGGTGTTGTTCCTTACGTACCGAGTTGTGTGCTGGCAAACCTAAGGACGCCCCTACCGCTCGTCAACGGTCCCCCCCGCGATCTTCCGCACCCCTCGCCAAACGGCGGGCCAACTACAGCTGGTCTTTCAACCGGGTCGTCTTCCGCACCAACTCGACCCGCACGCGTCCGCCCCCCGCAAGGCAATCCCACTACCCACCGCGCGCGCAGCGCCGTCCGCGCTCTTCCCGGAGCGAGCGAGGAAGCACGCGAGCGAGGCGCGCTGAGCACCGGAGCGGAGCGGCCTGGTGGCCGCGAGCACCGGATGCGGAAGCGCAACGAAGCTCCCGGGCTCCGCAGCCGCTCCCGTTACATCTCGAGCCTAAGCTTGGGGGTGGTTTTCGGCTTGGGCGGCTTTGGCCAGGGCAATGATCGACGCCGGCGGATCGACCAGGGCAAGCGCCAGGACCTCGTCCATGCGCTTCACCGAGAAGATCTCCATCTCGTTCTTCACCTCGGCCGGGACGTCGATCAGGTCCTTCACGTTCCGCTCGGGGATGATCACGCGCTTGATGCCGGCGCGGTGGGCGGCGAGCAGCTTCTCCTTGAGACCACCGATCGCGAGCACGTTCCCACGCAGCGTGATCTCGCCCGTCATCGCAACGTCGCCACGCACCGGGATGCCCGTCAGCGCAGAAACGATGGCCGTGGTCATTGCAGCGCCAGCGCTCGGGCCATCCTTGGGTGTCGCGCCGTCGGGCACGTGGATGTGCATGTCCTTCT
>JAYSYE010000206.1:0-1889 GCA_043716635.1 Deltaproteobacteria bacterium
CCGCTGGCCCTCGCCGAGCCCGCTGATCGAGTCCCGCCACGGATCGCTCGCGAGCGCCTTCAGCGACAGCGAGATGCGCTCCTGCGGACGGCCCTTCGAGTCGGTGCCATCCTCCATCTTGAGGACCACGACATCGACCTCCTGGCCGAGCGCCAGGACGTCCTCGGGCTTCTCGACGCGGGCGAATCCGAGCTCGGACACGTGGAGCATGCCCTCGATGCCGCCGATGTCGACGAACGCGCCGAAGGGCTTGAAGCCGACGACCTTGCCGCGCACGACGAGCCCGGGCACGAGCGTGGCGCGCGTGACGGCCGCCTTCTTCGCGTTCTCCTCCTCGAGCAGGGCGCGGCGCGACAGCACGAGGTTACGCGGCTCGTACTTCGTGATGCGGAACTGCAGGCGCTGCCCCACGAACACCGCGAGATCGTCGACGAAGCGCGAGTCGATCTGCGAGGCCGGGCAGAACCCGCGGGTCCCCGCGACCTCGACGGACACGCCGCCCTTGATCACCTCGGTGACGACGCCCTCGACGGGCATGCCGATGTCGAACGCCTGCTGGAGCTCGGCGCTGGCCTGCGGTCCGCGGCCGCCCATCTTCATGCGCAGCTGGAGCACGCCGCCGGCATCGCTCACGACGCGGGCTTCGACCTTGTCGCCGATCTTGACGAGGATCTTGCCCTCGCCGTCGCTGACCTGGCTGCGGTCGAGGACGCCCTCGGCCTTGCCGCCGGCGTCGACGAACACGGCATCCTTGCCGATCGAGATGATCGGACCGCTGACGACGTCTCCGACGCGGGGTCGCTTGGTCCGTGCACCAGGCTTGCCGCCGTCGAACTCGGCCAACATCGCCGCAAAATCGTCTTCATTCTCCGCCATGGGGCGCGGACTCTACACCGGCGGCTCAGTTCGCGGCGTGGACGGTGGCCGGTGTCGAGTGCGCGGCGGGGAGCGGGGCAGGGGCGGCCGCCGGGATGGTCCGGGTGGGGCCGTCCTGGTGGATGGGCACCGTGGCGAGGCCGAGCGACTTCGGGGTGAGGAATGCGATGTGGCGCATCGCCCAGTCGAGGACGCGGGTGGGCGTGATGGCGGCGACGAACAGCATCACGTGCGTGCGGCGGGGCGCGACGTAGCGGGCCGCGGGCCGACGGGCGTTGACGGCGCGGGCGATCGCCTTCGCGACCACGATCGGGTTCGACGCGAACCGGTCGGCGCGCTTCGACAGCTCCTCGTACCTGGCGACGGCCGGGGCGTACGGCGACGCACTGTGACCGCCGAGTCCCGCCACGGCAGTGGCCTCGAAGTTCGTGCGGATGACCCCCGGCTCGACGAGGACGACGTCGATGCCGAACGCGCGGAGCTCGTAGCGCAGTGCATCGGAGAGCGACTCGAGCGCGTACTTCGTGGAGTTGTAGACCCCGAAGAACGGCAGCGTGATGCGGCCACCGAGGCTCGAGACGTTGATGATGCGGCCGCTGCGACGCTCGCGCATGGCGGGGAGGAACGCGCGCGTGACGGCCATGAGTCCGAACACGTTGGTGTCGTACTGGCGGCGCATCTCTGCATCGGAGATCTCGGACGTCGGGCCGAGGATGCCGAAGCCGGCGTTGTTCACGAGCACGTCGAGGCCTGCCGGCGCGAGGCCGGTGACCTCGGTGACGGCGGTGGCGATCGAGGACTCCGAGGTGACGTCCAGGAGGACCGTGTCGAGGTGGAGGCCCTCGGTCTTCGCCTCGTCCGCGAGGGCGGCGAGCTCGGGAGCGCGGCGCCCGGAGGCGATGACGTGGTGGCCGGCGCGGGCGAGGTGGAGCGCGGAGGTGCGGCCGATGCCGGCGGTGGCGCCCGTGATGAGGATGGTCTTCGACATGCTGGTGGCTCCTGGCGAGTGCGTG
>JAYSYE010000207.1:0-17783 GCA_043716635.1 Deltaproteobacteria bacterium
CGTGACGAGCGTGACGAGCGTGACGAGCGTGACGAGCGTGATGGCCGTGACAGCGATGTCCGAGCCGCAGCCATGAGGATCGCGGTCGTCGGCGGCGGGCTCGGCGGCCTCACCGCGGCCCGGGCGCTGGCAAGCGCGGGTCACGACGTGCACGTCCTCGAGGCGAGCGTGCATCCTGGCGGCGTGATCGGCACGAGTCACGTCGACGGCTACGTGCGCGAGCATGCCGCGAGCTCGTTTCTCGGCGGACCAGGCGATGGTGCGCTCGCCCTGTGCGAGGCGCTCGGCGTCCCCGTGCAGCCGGCGTCAGCGCGCGCGAAGCGGCGGTGGATCTACCTCGACGGTGCGCTGCAGGCGTTGCCGAGCAGTCCGCTCGAGCTCGCGCGGTCGAATCTGTTGTCGTGGCGCGGCAAGCTCGAGCTCGTGCGCGAGCCGCTGCGAGCGGCGCGCTCGCCGGGAGCCCCCGACGAGTCGATGCACGCGTTCGCGGTCCGGCGCTTCGGGGCGGAGGCGGCACGCGCGATCGTGGCGCCGTTCGTGACGGGCGTGTACGCGGCGGACGCGCACGCCATCAGCCTCGCCGCGGGCTTCCCGCGGATCGCGGCGCTCGATGCCGAGGGCGGGGTGGTCCGTGGCATGGCGAAGCGGATGATCGGCAAGCTCGCGTCACGGGTTCGCGGTCGCGCGCCGGAGCCATCCACGGCGCGTGGCATGTGGGCGCCGGTCGGCGGCGTCGGCGCGCTCACCGCCGCACTCGCGCGCGAGCTCGGGTCGCGCCTGCGGCTCGCCTCGCCGGTCGCACGCATCGCGGCCACGCCCGGCGCCCACCACGTGACGATCGATGGCGAGCGGTGGGATGCCGCGGTGCTCGCGATCCCCGCCGAAGATGCGGTGCCGATCGTCGGGGTCGCCGAGCTCGCGGCGCAGCTCGCCGGGTTCCATCGTGCCCCGTCCGCGCTCGTCTACCTCGGCTTCCGCGCCGCGGATGTCCCGCGCGCCGCCGACGGATTCGGCGCGCTCGTCGCGCAGGGTGAGGATGCGCGCCTGCTCGGCGTGGTGTTCGAGTCGACCGTGTGGCCCGACCGCGCGCCCGCGGACCACGTGCTGCTCCGCTGCATCTTCGGCGGCTCCCGCGATGCGGCGGCCGCCGCGCTCGATGACGCGTCGCTGGTCGCCATTGCGACGCGCGACCTCGCTCACCTCCTCGGCGCCGCTGGCGTCCCCACCCACGCGAGCGTGCTCCGCTGGCCGCGCGGCGTGGCCCAGTACGGCCTCGGTCACCGCGACCGCGTCCGGTCCGCCACCGCCGTCGCGCGCGCCCACCGGCTCCTCCTGGCCGGCGCCGACTACCACGGCCCGGGGCTCAACGACCTCTGCGCCGACGCGACCCGCCTCGCCGACGAGGCCCGCTCGTGGTGACCCGCGCCCACGTCTGCCTGCTCGTCCTCGCCTCGTTCGCCGCCTGCCGCGGGGACGGCGTCCACGTCGACAACCAGACCGCGTCGCAACCCGGCGCGATCCCACCTTCGGCGCCTCGGGACGCAGTCAACTCCGGCAACCCGGGCGACGGGGGCTCGGGGCTCGCCAACGTCGACTCCCTTCCCGCGGATCGGGCGACCGGGGACGTGCAGGTGAGAGTGGAGTGGAAGGCCGTGCCCGTGGCGGCGCGAGCGTCGGCGGGCCACACGGCATGCCAGACCGCGCGTGCGGCGGCGGTGGCGCCCACCACGATGTGGGGCATCCCGGAGGTCATCGTGATCGTGGATGGCGCGCCGGCCCCGGTCGACGCCACGCGCTCGCCGGTGCGGGTCCTGCTCGCGGACTGCGTGCTCTCGCCCCGCGTCGGGACGGGCCCGGCGCTGACCGTCGCGTCCGGCGTCGACCGACCGGCCACCGTGCTCGTCGCGAAGCGGGGCACGCTCGGGACGCTCGCGACGCTGGACGGGACGGCCGCCGCGACGACGTTGCGGCTCCCCATCGCGGGGCACGCGGTCGCGCTGGCGCTCGAGCCCGGTGGAATCTACGAGGTTCGCACCGTCGATGTGCCGGCCGAGAGCGCGTGGGTGATCGGCGCGACGGGGGAGATCACGGACCCGACGGGGCAGGTGCTCGTCAGGGATGTGGCACCCGGCCGCCACGCCGTGACCGCGTGGCTACCGCCGCGCGGCGGGCAGGCTGCACGCGTCGCGCATGGCACCGTCGAGGTGGTCGCCGGCGATCTCGCCGAGCTCGTCGTCGAGCTCCAATAGCGCCGCGATCGGGCAGCCGGATCAGCGCGCCGGTCGCTCGACCGTGGACGTCGCCGTCACCTCGATGCGCTCGGCATCGGCATCGGCATCGCCGATCACGACCACGTCGCCGCGATCGGCGCGCTCGAGCTCGCGATTCGCCCCCGTCCGATGGCGACGCAGCAATCGCAACGTCATCCGCCCCCGCTCGCTGCAGCCGACGATCTCGTGCTTGCCCTTCGCGATGCGGGCCGCGCTCACGAGCCGCCACGCGGCGGGCCCTGCCGCGACGAGATCCAGCGGACCCTTGCGCAGCACCAGATACGAGAACTTCATCCCGCTGTCACGCAGCCCCGTCGCCCGCGACAGCTCGGCCGTGCGCGGCGGCAACGTCAGCGCGCGATCTTCGTGACACCAGTCATCGACGTCCGCGAGCGCCGGGCAGGGCGCAGTGCGCCGCGTGCAAGGCGCGAACACGTGAGCCCGTCCGCCCGCGATGACGGCATCCCGGAGCGCGTGCAGCGCGCGCGACGTGTCGCGAAGCGCCGGCTCCACGATGATCACCGCACCATCGTCCGAGAGCGCCGCCAGCGCGCGGTCGACCACGCCCCTCGCCAGCTCCGCCGGCAGCTCGTTCAGCACCGTGCCGACGAGCACGAGATCGGCCGGCGGCACGGCGCCCCGCACGACATCGTCGGGTCGGGTCAGGAACGTCGTGGGCACGCCGGCCGCGAACGCGAACGCCTTCACCGCCGCCGCGGCGATGCCGAGTGCCGCCACATCGCGGTCGGTCGCGATGACCTCGAGTGCCACGTCGCTCGTCCCTGGCGCGGTCGCCAGCGCCGCGATCAGGCCGAGCGTCATCGCGCCGCACCCCGCACCGACGTCCACCACCCGTAGCGGCCGCCGCGCGGGCATCGCACCGCGCGCGACGAGCTCGCCGATCGGCACGGCGATCTTCATCGCATCCGCGATCGTGAAGAACGCGGCACGGGCCGCGAGATCCGCCGTGCGATCCGTTGGCGCCGACAGTCGCGCGCGGTCGCTCGTGTAGCGCTGCGACCGGTCCACGATCGACCGGATCAGCGTCGCCTGGACGAGCGCCGCATCACCGACGGCCGCGCGGGTCGCGTCACGCACCGCCACCTCGAGCGCCGGCGGAACGATCCATGCCATCGTCAGCTTGTTGGCTCGCGCCGGGCTACGTGGGGTCCGGACGCCGGACGCGCGCGGCATCTGCGCCCGCGGGCTCGTCGGGTGTGGCAGGCGCGTCGGTCGCGGTCGAGTCGATCAGGCGCTGCGGCTGCGTATCGACCATCGGGTCGACCGGCCGGACGCCATCCTTACCGACGCCGGGCGGGATCGTGTCGGCGTGCGATGCTTCGTTGATCACGCGCATTGGCACCGTCGCTCGGCCCGCCTGGGCGCCGAGTCCCCCGATGCTCCCGCCGAGTCCCCCGACGCTCCCGCCGAGTCCCCCGACGCTCCCGCCGAGCATCGATCCGCTCAGTCGCGACGGCAGTCCGGGCGGTGACACGTAGGTCGTCTCGGTGGGCTCGTCTGCGAACGGGTTCGTGGTCAGGTCGACCGGCTGCGTCGACTCGGGCTCGCTGACCTCCGGCGCGGCCTCGACCACGCTCGTGATCAGCACCGTGATGCCCGTGATGTTGTCGTGACCACCGCGCGTCTTGGCGAGCTCGACCATCTCGGCGAGCGCCGCGCCGGGCGCGTCCTCCGACAGCTTCTCCGCGACCTCTTCCTCCGTCGGGAAGTAGTCGTGCAGCCCGTCCGAGCACACCAGGAGCCGGTCGTTCTTCTTCAGGGTGACGTGCGCCATCTCGACGCCGACATCATCGGATACGCCGATCGCGTTCACGAGAATCGTCCGCAGCGGGGAGACCTGCGCCTCCTCGAGCGTGAGCTTGCCCTCGATCACCAGCACCTCGGCGACCGTGTGGTCGGTGGTGATCTGCGACGAGCGGCCATCGCGAATCAGGTAAGTCCGGCTGTCACCGACGTGGGCGACGAACGCCTCGGGGCCCGCCACGAGCACGACGTCGAGCGTCGTCCCCATGCCGGCCTTGTCCGCCTCCGCGCGGCCTCGCTCGAACACCGCCCGATGCGCCGACAGCACCGAATGCTGCAACAGCTGCACGACCTGGCGGCGTCCTGCGTCCGTGGGCTTCTGCACGAATGCCTGGATCTCGGGCTGGGCGGCTTCGAGCGTGTCCCGCACGGACTGCACGGCCATCGCGGAGGCAACCTCGCCTGCCGCATGACCGCCCATCCCGTCGGCGACGATGAAGAATCCGCGCGAGGGCTCCGAGTGAGCGGAGTCCTCGTTGTGCTCGCGCACCATCCCGACATCGGTGACGAGCCACGCTTCGAGCGTGACGCGTGGAGTCTCGTCTGAGTCGGCCATTTCCTCGCCTTGCGCGGTGCAAGTCTGGTCCGGTCGCCGGTGGGTCGCAAGTCCTAGAGTAACTGAACGATCTCCAGCGACCAGGGAGCCGCGCCTCGCGTCGCGAGGTCCCGTCCCTGGGCCGCCAGGCGCGTTGCACACACATCCACGGCCGCTGGCTCGCGATCGCTGGTCATGAAGCGCCGTCCCATGCGCTGGGCCACGGCGGCCGTGGTTCCCGAGCCGGCGAAGCAGTCGATGACGCGCTGCCCCGGCTCCGTGACCGCCGCGATGACGCGCTCCAGGAGACGCTCCGGCTTCTGTGATGGATAGCCGGTGCGCTCGCGCGCGGAGTGGTTGAGCGTCTCGATGTCCGTCCACCAGTCCTCCGGGATCTTGCCGGCCGCCACTGGATAGCGATAGACGCGCCCCGTGCGCCGGTCGGTCTTCTCCTGGACCGCGCCCGTACCGTCGTCGGTGACCCGCATGTGCGAGCCCCCGCGGCGTGGCACGCGCACCGCGTCGGGGTGGAACGCGTAGTCGGCACTGCGGGCGTACCAGAGGATCGTGTCGTGCTTGCGGCCGAAGCCGCGCCGGCTCTTGCCGCCCACCGAGTAGCACCACACGAGCTCGTTCACGAAGCGAGCGCGCTCGAACAGGCCGTCGAGGGCGACCTTCACGTAGTGCACCGAGCGGTAGTCGAGGTGGACGAAGAGCGAGCCCGTCGGCGCGAGCGTGCGACGGACCTCGGCCAGGATCGGCACGAGCCACGCCACGAACGCGACGGGGTCATCGGCGCGGTCCGCGTACCGGTGCCCGCGACCGACCTGCACGCTCCCCGTGCCAAACGGCGGATCGAGGTACGCCGCGTCGACGCTGCCGTCCGCGAGCATCCCGAGCGCCGCGAGCGCGTCGCCGCCGATCAGCAGGTCCGCTGGCTCCGTGGGCCCGCCAAAGTCGATGCGACGCACGTCCTCGAAGGCCACTCCGCACGCGTAACACGCGACGAACCAGGAGACGAAACCGGCGACGAACCATGCGACACCATGCGACATTGACGCGTGCGCTTCGGCTCGTGGTACCCGCTCGCCGACGTTGCCGAGCACGCACCCGCGGGCGCCGGAGTGCTCCAGGTCCGTCGGGCCGCCGGGCTCGTGGACTACCCCACCGGCAAGAGCGCGATGGTGCAGTACGCGCACACGCCCGATGTCCGCGCCGCGGCGCTGGCGATCGCCGCCGCCCATCGGGAGGACGATCTCTGGGGCCGCCACCTGATCGAGGCCGACCTCGCTACTGACCTCGCGACATTTTGTGAGAGCTTGCGTGGCGATTTCGTGCGCCGGTTTGGCGCCCCTCCCATGTTCGAGCGCCCGTCATGAAGCTGGTCGAAGCCGAGGCCGTCGGGCCCGTCGAAGGGGAGGAGGCGATCGTCACGCCGCCGCGCCCGCCGCACCGGCGCGTCTCGGTCTCGCTCGTGTTCACGCTGACGGTGCTGATCGGCACGGTCGTCGCGATCTTCCTCGTGTTCCCGGCGCGCCACGAGGTGTTCCTCAGCGAGGCGCTCGCGCGTCACCGGACTCAGCCCGCGTGGGATCTCGCCACCCCGACCGGCGCCGAGGCGCGCGCGTGGGCGACCGGGCTCGTCGGTGCCAAGGCTCCGTTGCCGGTGCTGGACGCGAACGTGAAGGTGATCGGCGTCTCTCGCATCGAGCTGCTCGACCGGCCGGCGGCGCTGCTGCGGCTCGCGATCGGGCCCGACGAGGTGACGTACATCGTGCAGCCGTCTCGGGGCATCGCGAAGAAGGCGGACCAGCGCACCGCGGGCGACCTGCGCGCGGTGTCGGTGCGGCGTGACGGGTACTCGGCGGCCGCCGCGGGCCCGGCCGCGACCGCGGATCGCTGGCTCGCCTCGATCCCGCACTGAAGCCCCTGGGAGCTCCTGGGCTCAGGCCGGCTCGGAGTCACCGAGGTGCACCGCCCGCCGGATCGTGGCCGTGCCGAACTTCGCGGCGACCTTGTCGAGCGCGTCGCCGAGGCGCTCGCCCCGGGCGCGCGCGGCCTCGTCGAAGCCGAGCTGGCGCGGCGCATCGCGCGATTCGAGCGCAGTCGCGGTGACTCCGCACAGCCGGATCCGCATGCCCTTGCGCGCCTCGACCGGGACCTTGCCGAGCAGCTCGATCGCGATCCGCGCGAGCAGCCCGCCGTCGCTCGTGGACGCCTCGAGCGTGGTCCGGCGCGTGATCTCGCGGAAGTCGTCGTACTTGATCGTCAAGACGACGGCGCGGGCACGCAGGTTCGCGTCGCGCAGCCGGTGCGCCACCTTGTCCGCTTGCTCGAGCAGCGTCACGGCCACGTCGCCGCGGTCATCGAGGTCCTCGTCGAACGTCTCGCGGTGCCCCACCGAGACCGCGTCGTGCTCGGGATGGACCTCGCGCGAGTCCTCGCCCCGGGCGAGCGCGGCCAGATGCCGTCCCGTGACCGCGCCGAGCCGCCCGACGAGCGCGCTCTCCGGGTACCGCGCGACATCGCCGATCGTGCTGATCCCGAGGCTCGCGAGCGCCGTCCGCGTGGCCTCGCCCACGCCCCAGAGCCGCCCCACCGGCAGTGGGTGCAGGAACGCGAGCAGCCCCTCGGGCGTGACCACGCGCAGTCCGTTCGGCTTGTCGATGTCGGACGCGATCTTCGCCGCCAGCTTGATCGGCGCGATGCCCACCGAGGCCACGAGCGCCGTCTCCGCGGTGACCCGCTGCTTGATCGCGCGCGCGATCGTCGGGCCGTCGCCGAGGAGCCGTTCGCTCGCCGTCACGTCGAGAAATGCCTCGTCGAGCGAGAGGCCTTCGACCTCGGGCGAGAAGTCGTGGAGGATCCCGAAGAACGTGCGCGACGCCTCGACGTAGCGCTCCATGTGGAGCCGCACCACCACCGCCCGGGGACACCGCCGCAGCGCCTCGGCCATCGGCATCGCGGAGCGAATGCCGAACGTGCGCGCCTCGTAGGAGCACGCGGCCACCACGCCGCGCCGCGCCGACCCGCCCACGAGCACGGGCTTGCCGCGCAGTGACGGATCATCCCGCTGCTCGACCGCCGCGTAGAACGCGTCGAGATCGACGTGCAGGATCGTCCGTGCCATCGCCAGGACCTCGCTAGAACGGCTTGCGAACCACCAGGATCACGATCGCGACGATCGCGGCGAGCAGGACGCTCCACGGCCACGCCGGCACCGTCGGCGTCTGGCCTCGCGACAGCTTGCCGATGCGCGCGCGCACGAGCCCGTGCACGGGCAGGATGCCGAGCACCACGATCGTCAGCTTCGCGTGGAGCCACTTGCCGTTCGGCACGCCGAAGTAGTGGCCGCGGATCGCCATCACGAGCCCCCCGACGATGGCGAGCGTCGCGCCGATGTCCATCATCATCGCGATGGATCGCTCCATGAGTGTCAGCTTCTCCCGCATGTCTGCCGGCGCGTGGACGTGCAGGCGGATGAGCCAGTACGAGGTGAACAGCCCCCCCAGCCAGATGAACAGCCCGATCAGGTGCGCGGCGAGGAGCCACGACTGGACGGACTCGGTAATCGGGATCATGGCCACGAGGATAGCACCCGGGTATGCTCGGCGTTCCGAGTGACGCGCGTCCTCAAGGTGTTCTTCCACGACGCGTGCTTCGACGGCACGACCTCGGCAGCGCTGTTTGCAGCGTACTACCGCGATGCGGTCGCGGCCGATGCCCGCGTCGTGCCCGTCGGCATGGTGCACACCGACGGTGACCCGTTCGCGACCGTTGCGCTCGATGCCGACGATCACGCGTGCGTGGACTTTCGCTTCTGCGCCGATCCGCGGATGACCTGGTGGTTCGACCACCACCCGACCGCGTTTCAGCCGCCGGAGCTGCGGGCGGTCTTCGACGCCCACCGCCTGCCCACGTGGGTCTTCGATCCCGGCTCGCCGTCCTGCGCCGGGCTCATGGCTCGCACCCTCGAGTCGCGCTGGCACTGGACCCCGCCGTCCCACCTCGCGGACGCCGTGCGCTGGGCCGACATCATCGACGCCGCCCGCTTCGCGTCCGCGGAGGCCGCCGTCGCCCTCGACAATCCGGCGCAGCGGATCGCGGCGTGGCTCGCGCACGGCCGCTCGAGGGCGGACACCGCGCGCTATGTCGAGTGGCTCTCGCACGCATCGCTCGCGGAGGTGGCCGAGCGACCCGATTTGGCGCCGCAGCTCGCGGCGATCGCCGACGCGCGCGGGCGCGAGCTCGACACGGTCCGCACGCTCGGCGTCTGGGCGGGGGAGACCGTGGTGTTCGACCGGATCGCAGAGCTGGGCGCGCGCAGCCCGGGGTTCCTCGGGTACCTGCTGTATCCCACCTGCCTCTACGCGGTCTCCGCGACCCGCACGACCGAATCGATCAAGATCACCGTCGGCCTCAATCCCTGGTCGGGCGTGCCACGTCGCCACGACATCGGTGCGATGTGCGAACGCCATGGCGGTGGCGGCCACGCGGTCGTCGGCGGCGTGACGCTCGGACCGACCGAGCTCCCGCGCGCGCGCGCGACGCTCGCCGCCCTGATCCGCGAGCTCGCCGAGACTTAGCTCGGCTTCTTGTCGGCCTTGTCGGCCTTGTCGGCCTTGTCGGGCTTCGCCTTCTTGCGCTTGAACTGACCGTCGCCGACCTTGGACTCGAGCTCGTGGATCCGGCCGCGGAGCTCGCCGGTGAGCGCCCTCAGCTCGCCCAGCTCGTCGCGGAGCCTCGTCAGATCTTCCGCGGCGGCGGTGCCTTCCTCGAGGTCGCGCGCGATTTCCCGTCCGCGCCGACGCAGGCGCGGGTCGAGCTCGCGATCCACCAGCGCGCGGATGGGGACTATCGCCGTGGTGTCCCCGATCGCGCCGAGCGCCTCGAGCGCCGCTGCCTGCACGCGAAACTCGCGGTCGGTCAGCAGCCGCTGCAGGTGCTCGCGGACGTCGCGCGCCTCGCGGTCCTTGCGCCCGGCCACGAGCGTCGCGAGCGCGCCCACCGCCGCGCGGCGACCGCCGGTCCGCCGGCCCCAGCGCGTGCCCTCGACCAGCAGCTCGACCGCGCTGTCGTCCCGCGCCTCCGCGAGCCCGCGGTACGCGTACTGCCGGATCACGTCGCTGAACGACTCGCGCTCCGCCGCTGCCCGCAGCACCGTCGCCGCGCGCGGATGCCGCGTCTTGCCCAGCGCGAGCGCCGCCTCCGCCTCGACAAAGTAGCTCGCGTCGCCGCGCTCGACCAGCGCCGCGAGCGCATCGCCGGCGCTCGCATCCAGCGTGAACTGGCCGAGCGCGCGTGCGATCAGCCGGCGCGCCCGGGGATTTGCCTCCGCGGTGAGCGCGAGCACCAGCTGCTCGCGCGCCCGCACCGTGCGGATGGTCGCGAGCGCGCTCGCCGCCGCGCCCCGCACGGCCCAGTACGGATCGCTCGAGAGGGCGGTCACGAGCGCCCGCTCGGCCGCCGGCCCGCCCCGCTTGCCGAGCGCGGCGGCGGCGGCGGCGCGATCCGTCGCGAGCGTCGCCCCCGTGAGCTCGGCCACCCACACGACCTCGGGCTTCTCGGTCTTCACCGCCGCGAGCACGATCCGGCCGGGATCGAAGATCGCCTGGGTAGGCTCGCTCTCGAGCCGCAGGTGGAACACGTGCTTCACGTCGACGATCTCGATCGGGACATCCACATCGCGGTCGCCCACGCGAAAGCGCATCCGGGTCGGAAGGCGGAACAGCGGCGTGCGCGCGTCGACCTTGTGCTTCTGCTCCACGGCGACCTTCGCGAGCCGGCTCGCGCCGTCCCACTCGATGCTCACGTCGAGCTCCGGGTGCCCCGAGCCGTCGATGATCCATTGGCTCAGAAACCAGTCGACGTTACGCCCGCTCGACTCCTCCACGGCGCGCGCCAGATCGCGCGACTCGACCACGCCGTGCCGGTGCTTGCCGAGGTAGTAGCCGAGCGCGCCGAAGAACGCGGGGTCACCGAGGAGTGCACGCAGCATGTGCACGACGCGGCCCCCCTTCTCGTAGAGATGGTGATCGAAGATGTCGATCGGGTCCTCGTACACCTTCGTCGCGATCGTCCGGCGATAGCGGCCGCTGTCCTCGCCGAGGTACAGCTCCGCCCACTCCTCGAGCTCGAGGTCCGCCGCGTCCCGACCCTCGTGGTGCTCCCGCCACAGATACTCCGCGTAGGTGGCGAACCCCTCGTTGAGCCAGCCCTCGCCCCAGTCACGACACGTGACGAGATCGCCGAACCACTGGTGCGCCAGCTCGTGGCTCACCAGCGCGTCGATGTCGTGGTCCAGCGCCGCGCGCTCGTCCAGCAGCACGGTGTCCGTGAGGGTCGTCGCGCTCGTGTTTTCCATGCCGCCGAAGCTGAAGTCCGCGACGAACACCTGCGCGTAGCGTGGATACGGATACGTGACCCCGAATAGCCGCGAGAACAGCTCGAGCATCTCCGGCGTGCGCGCGAGCGTCCGCTGCGCCTCGGCCTCGCGCCCCTTCTGCACGTAGTACACGACCGGCACCTCGCGCCACTTCGTCTCGATCGCGCTGAACTCGCCGATGGCCAGCGTGACCAGGTACATCGAGTGCGGCACGTCGAGCCGCCAGTGCAGCGTGCGGCGCGCGCCATCGCTGCGGTCGGTGACGAGCACGCCGTTCGAGAGCGCGAACAGGTACGACGGCACCGTGACCGTCACCTCGCTCGTCGCCTTCTCGTTCGGCGTATCGATGCACGGGAACCAGTAGCGCGAGTCCACGTCCTGGCCCTGCGTCCACACCTGCATCGGCTTGGCCGGGTAGCCCTCGTCGGGTGCGATGAAGTACAGGCCCCGCCGCGGCGATCCGCGGTACGCGACGGCAATCGTCAGCTCGGTGCCGCTCGCGTGGGCGCTGCCGAGGTCGATGTGGAGCTTGCCGCCCGCGTGCCGCCACGTGGTGGGCGCCTGGTCGAGGCTGACGCTCCCGATCACCAGCTCCACCGCGTCGAGCTCGAGCGTCCGGGTGCCCGCCGCGATCACGCGGCAGGTGAGCGTCGCGACGCCCTCCACGGTCTTTGCGACCGGGTTCACCTCGAGCACGAGCGCGAGGTGCTGGATGTCGACGATCCGGTCGGGCGCGAACTTGGGGCGGGTGCCCGCGAACGGAAACTCTCTGATCACCCGCGCGAGTCTACGTCAACGAAGCGAGCGCCTTCGCCAGCCGCGCGACGCCCTCACGAATGTTCTGCATCGAGCAGGCGTACGAGAGCCGCACATAGCCGGGCGCGCCGAAGCCCGAGCCCGGGACGACGGCGACCTTGCCGACCTCGACGAGCCAGTCACAGAGCTGCACGTCGTCGTCGAGGACCGAGCCCTCCGCGGACTTCTTGCCGATGTACGCGGACAGGTCGGGGAACGCGTAGAACGCGCCCTTCGGCTCGCGACACGTCACGCCCGGGATGGCGCGGAGCAGCTTCACCATCTCGGTGCGGCGCTCGTCGAAGGCCGTGCGCATCTCCGCCACGCAGGCCTGCGGTCCCGTCAGCGCCGCGAGGGTGGCGATCTGCGAGATGTGCGTCGGATTCGACGTCGACTGACCCTGGATCTTGGTCATCGCCTTGATCAGCGCCGACGGGCCGGCCGCCGAGACCGCGGTATAGCCGATGCGCCAGCCGGTCATCGCGTACGTCTTCGACACGCCGTCGACGAGCACGGTGCGCTTCGCGACCTCGGGCGAGACGGCGGCGATCGAGACGTACTCGCCATCGCCGTACACGAGCTGGCGATAGATATCGTCCGAGATCACCAGGAGATCCTTCTCGACGACGACCTTGGCGAGCGCCTCGATCTGCGCCCGCGTGTAGACCGCGCCGGTGGGATTCGACGGGTTGTTCAGCACGAGCGCGCGCGTGCGGGGCGAGCACGCCGCCGCCACCTGCGCCGCCGTCACCGCGAAGTCGTCCTCGGCCTTGCCCTCGATGATCACCGGACGCCCGCCCGCGAGCATCACCATGTCGGGGTAGCTCACCCAGTACGGCGCGGGGATGATCACCTCGTCGCCGGGGTCGAGCAGCGCCTGCATCAAGTTATACAGGCTGTGCTTCGCGCCCGTCGAGACCAGCACGTGCTCGGGCGGGATGTCCGTGTGGTGGACCTTCGAGAGCTCGGCGGCGATCGCCTTGCGCAGCGGCAGGATGCCCGCGACGTCCGTGTACTTGCCGACGCCGGGCTTCGTGAGCGCCTCGATGGCCGCGGCCTTGATGTGGTCCGGCGTGTCGAAGTCGGGCTCGCCGGCGCCGAAGCTGATGACATCGATCCCGTCGGCCTTGAGCTTCGCGGCCTTGGCGGTGACGGCGAGTGTGATCGACGGCTTGATGGGATCGAGGCGGGACGCGAGCTTCAGCGGAGTGGTCATGGGGTGGGCTTGCTTTCGGGCTTGGCGTACTTCGCCGCGAGCGCGGCTTCGACGGCAGCGGGCACGAGGCCCTTGACGTCGCCACCGAGGCTGGCGACCTCCTTCACGAGCGACGACGAGACGTAATGATTGCGCTCGTCGGTCATGAAGAACACGGTGTCGACGCCCGGCGCGAGCCGACGGTTCATGTGGGCGAACTGGAACTCGTACTCGAAATCCGCGAGCGCGCGCAGGCCGCGCACGATGACGGTCGCGCCGCGGCTGCGGCAGAACTCGACGAGCAGGCCCTCGAACACGGCGTACTCGATGCGCCCGTCGTACTGCGGCAGCGCATCGCGGATGAACTGCATCCGCTCGTCGGTGGTGAACAGCGGATGCTTCCGGATATTCGGTGCGATCGTGACGATCACCTTCGGGAACACCGCGAGCGAGCGCGCGAGGATATCGAGGTGGCCGTTCGTGATCGGATCGAACGTGCCCGGGTAGACGGCAATCGAAGGTGTCGTCATGGCGGTGGTGCGAGCGTGAAGAACGACAGGAACGTATCACCGTAGCGGCGCTGATCGGCCTGCCGGAGGGCCCCGAGTGCATCGGGGGGCACGTGGCGGCGATCGTGCTCGATCGCGACGATCGCGTCGGCGGTCAGCTGCGCGCGGGGCAGGGCGAGCGCGCCGCGCACGGCGAGGTCGGAGGCATACGGCGGGTCGATGAACACGAAGCGAAACGGCGTGGGCGGCACGTGGCGCGCGGCCGTTGTCAGCGAGTCGCCGGGCACGACGGTTGCCCGGTCGGCGAGGCCGAGGGTCGCGAGGTTGCTGCGGACCGCGAGCAGCGCGGACTTCGCGCTGTCGACGAACGTCGCGTGCCCGGCGCCGCGCGAGAGGGCCTCGATGCCGACTGCCCCCGACCCGGCGAAGAGATCGAGCACGTGATCGCCCTCGATGCTGCCCAGGAGGCGGCCGAGGATGCCGAACAGCGCCTCGCGCACCTTCTCCGACGTGGGGCGCGTCGCTGCGCCCGCGGGGGCCTTGAGGACGCGCCCGCCGCACGTACCGCCGACGATGCGCACGGCCGCATTATGCGGGCGCTCGCCCGCAAGGATCTGCTGAACGGGGATTTCTTTGTGGAGAGCGCGCGGCTCCCGTATGATTTGCCCGGCATGGCTCCGGCGGGGAACCTCGCGGCGTGGCTCCTGGGCGACGTTGCCACCGACGGCACGGCTGCGCGCGTCGCGCTGCGCGAGGGCAGCCGGCAGTGGACGTTCGCCGAGCTGGCGTCGCAGGTCGCGAAGGTCTCGACGGTGCTGCGCGGACTCGGCGTCGAGCGCGGCGATCGCGTGCTCGTGATGATGCGCGACACGCTCGAGGCGGCGGCCTCGATCCTGGGCGCGATCCACGCGGGCGCGATCGCGGTGCCGGTCAGCGAGCTCGCCACGACCGACGACGTGCAGGAGTACGTTCGCCAGGCCGGCGCCGTGATCGCGGTGGTGGACCGCATGCACGAGGCGGTCGTCGACGCGGTCCGCACCGAGTCCGCGGATCTCCGCGAGGTGATCGCCGTCGGCAAGACGCTGCCCGGCACGCACGACTGGCAGCAGCTCGTGGATGCCGCGCAGCCGGGCGCTCCCGTCGCGACCGCCGCCGGCGATGCCGCGCTGCTGCTGTACTCGGCGGGATCGGGGCCCGGCGAGCTCCGCGCGGTGCCGCACTCGCAGGCCACGCTCGCGGCCGCGTTCGAGTCGTTCGCGCAGCAGCTGCTCGGGCTGACCGCCACCGACCGCGTGCTGTCGGTGGCCCGGCTGTCGACCGCGTACGGCCTCGGCTCGGGCCTGATGCTGCCGATCGCGGCGCGCGCCGAGTCGCACCTGTTCCCGGACCAGCCGAAGTCGGGCGAGGTCTTCGCCGTGATCGCGAGCTACCGGCCGACCGTGTTGTTCGCGACGCCCTCGGTGTACTCGCAGCTCGCCGTCGACGCCGAGGCCGACGCGATCATCCGTCCGCTCGCCGGGCTCCGCCACGCGGTGGCCGGCGCCGAGGGCATGCCCGAGCGGCTCGTGCCGCGCATCCGCTCGGTGCTCGGCACCGAGGTGCTCGTCGGCTACGGGCTCACCGAGATCTTCCAGTTCGCGCTCGCCGGCAGCAGCGCGGATCCGGGCGCGCGGCCCGGCGTGTGCGGCAAGCCCCTCGGGGGCGTCCGGGCGCGGCTCGTCGACGAGGAGCGTCGCGTGGTCGGCGCGGACGAGATCGGGACCCTCGAGCTGTCGTGCGGCTCGCTGTTCGCCGGGTACTGGGGTGGCAGCCAGACCGGCGAGGTGCAGCTCCGGACCGACGGCTGGTTCACCACGCGCGATCGCTTCATGGTGGATCGCGATGGGTACTTCCATCACTGCGGCCGCGTCGACGATCTGTTCAAGGTGGGCGGCAAGTGGGTCTCGCCGAGCGAGGTCGAGCGCGCGCTGACGGCGCACGAGGCCGTCTGGGAGGCGGCCGTGATCGGCGCGGACGACGACGAGGGCCTCTCGAAGCCGCTCGCGTTCGTGGTGACGAACGTCGGGCACGAGGGCGGCCCCGAGCTCGAGGCGGCGTTGAAAGAGTACGTGAAGGGCGTGCTCGCGCCGTACAAGTACCCGCGCTGGATCGAGTTCGTGGAGTCGCTGCCGCGCGGTCCCGGCGGCAAGCTGCTGCGCTACAAGCTCAAGCCGCGGCAGCGCGCGCGCAAGGCGGAGGCCGGCATGATCACCGGGACGATGCCGAGGCTGAAGCTCCCGACGAAGTGAGCTCGCGCGGGTGAAGGGAACGGGGCGGGCGATCGCGGTGATCGGGCTGGCGCCGTCGGTGCTGACGCGGCTCGGCGGCCCCCTCGGAGTCGCGGCCCGCGCGGCCGCGGCCGAGCTCGCGCGCGCGACGGCGGGCGCGAGCGAGCGCGAGGCACGGCTGCTGCGCGCGACGTGGGCCGCGGCTGCCCGCGTGCCGGTGCCCGCGGGGTTGCGCGGGGTGCACCCGAGCTGGATCGAGAGCGCGCTCGCGACGTTGCCGGCGCGGGCCCGCGGGGACCTCGCGAGCGGGGGCATGGATCCGGCCGGCGTGTGGCTCGTGCGTCGCGCGTGCGCGGAGCTGTGCGCGGTGCCCCCCACCGATGGGATGGCGCCGCCGCCGTCGGCGAGCGCCGCCGTCCGGTTGCCGGACGACCAGCTCGCACGCTGGCTCGCGCATGTGGGTGCCGACCAGGTCGCCTTCGCACTCGGCGCTGCCGGTCCGGAGGCGCTCGTCGCGGCCGCGCGCGTGGCAGGGGAGCGCGTGCGAGCCGCAGCGGGCCGCATCGGCGTCGCCCCTCGGGCGGGACACCTCGGGCCGCAGCGCGCCGCGATCGCGCGGTGCCGGATGCCACTCGATGGGCGGGCGCTCGTGCTGATCGGCGCGCGCGCGCTCGCCCCGCACCTGAGCCCGACGGAGCGTCAGCAGATCCCGCTCCGGCTCGACCGGACGCTGGGCGTCGCGGTGCGCACAGAGCTCGAAGCGCACGCCGCGCTGCCGGTGGCACAGGCGCCCGACTGGCTCGCACTCGGCGCGGCGCTGCGATAGCGTCGTGCGGAGATGAAGTCGGGGCGCGTGATTCGCGGAGACGAGCACGACGCGCGGGTGGATGCGAAGCAGATCCTCGAGGCGGCCCACGCCGAGGCCGCGCGCCTCGTCGCGGACGGCCAGGCGCGCGCGACGCAGCTCGCCCACGACGCGGACGTACTCGCGAAGCAGCTCGTGCGCGATGCGCGGATCGAGGCCGCACGCGAGGCCGCACAGCACCAGCACGCGGCCGTGGCGGGTGCGCGACCGCTGGCCCCGACGGCGGTCACTCCGAGTGACCCGGTGAACGACGGGGTCGGCGGCGGAGTCGGGGGCGGGATCAGCGATCGGCTGAATGACCGGACCACGGGTGGGCTCGATGACACGCGCGAGACGCCGGGCACGGAGCGAGCGCGCTGGGGGCCTCCCGGCGCGGAAGCGTCGCCGCTCTCCCGCTCGATCGGGTCGGTGGAGGAGGTCACAGGCCTCGTGATCCGCGCGACCGTGCCGGGCGTGGCGCTCGGCGAGCTGGTCCAGATCGATCGCCGCGCGCACGCGCCGCTCGCCGCCGAGGTGGTGGGCTTCCGCGGCGAGCAGGCGGTGCTGCTCCCGCTCGGCGAGCTGGCCGGCGTGGCCCCCGCGGCGGCGGTGTGGCGAACGGGCGGCGCCCTGACGATCCGCTGCAGCGACGCGCTGCTCGGGCGCGCGCTCGACGGCCTCGGGGTGCCGATCGACGGCGGGCCCGAGCTCGTGGGGGAGTCGTGGGCCGTCGATCGCATCGCGCCACCGGCGCTCTCGCGCCCCCCGATCACCACCCCCCTCGCCACGGGCGTGCGCGTGGTCGACACGCTACTCACGCTCGGGCGCGGCCAGCGCATCGGTCTGTTCGCGGCGGCGGGCGTGGGGAAGTCGACGCTGCTCGGCCAGCTCGCTCGCGGCGCGAGCGCGGACGTGATCGTGATGTGCCAGGTCGGCGAGCGTGGCCGCGAGCTCGCGGAGCTGCTCGGCGACGAGCTGGCGCCGGCGCGGGCGCGCACGGTGGTCGTGTGCGCGACGAGCGACGCCCCCCCGCTGGTGCGCCTGCGCGCCGTGCATGTCGCCACCGCGATCGCCGAGTGGTTTCGCGAGCGGCGCGGCGCCAGCGTCCTGTTCCTGTGCGATTCGTTGACGCGGGTCGCCCGTGCGCAGCGCGAGGTCG
>JAYSYE010000208.1:0-1883 GCA_043716635.1 Deltaproteobacteria bacterium
TCGTGGGCTGATGTGTACATGGCAGAATGAACTCACGGTTCGAGTGGCAAAGAGCAATATTCCACGCCTGCTGGCGATAGCAGCTTCTCCCGATCGAGCCAGCGCCGGAGGAACGAAGAGCCACCTTCGCTGGCACGTGCCTTTGACCGGAACAGCCGCGAGCGCCCGCAGACAGACGCGCTCCCGCGCCTCCGCCCTCCGCCAGGCTTCCAGAACAGCCAACGCACGACCGACAGCTGACCTCGTGGGCTCGACGTGCTATTCACCTCGCGAGCCTCCGGTGGGATTTTCGCTCGTGGGCCCGCGCGTCGCCGCCGGTCTCCGGGGCTCCTTCGCGCCGCCCTTGCCCCGGAGATCCGATGTCCACTCCTACCGATCCTCCGCGTCGCACGTACGCGCTCGTCACCCCGAGCCACGCGCTGGACTTCGAGCGTTGCCGGATCCTCGTCGAGAGCATCCGCCGCAGCGCGGCCGAGGGGATCGACCACTACATGGTCGTCGACCGCCGCGACGAGCAGCTCTTCGGGGTGCTGCGCTCGCGGCGAACGCACCTCGTCGTCAAGCAGGACATCCTCCCGCCGTGGCTCTACCAGATCCCGTTCCGCCCGAAGTGGTGGCTCAATCTCAAGGGGTTGCCGGTGCGCGGGTGGATCATCCAGCAGCTCGTCAAGCTCTCGATCGACGCGATCACCGACGCGGACGTGTGCGTGTTCCTCGACTCGGACACCATCGTGACCAGGCGCTTCGATCCTCGCGGCGCCGAGCGCGAGGGGAAGGTGCCGCTCTTCAAGGAGATCTTGCCCGCGGAGCTCGGACACAACAACCGCTGGCACGCGGCCGCCGGGCGGCTGCTCGGCCTCGCGCCCCGGCGCACGTACCTCACGAGCTACGTGTCAATCCCGCTGACCTGGCGACGGGAGAACGTGATCAAGCTCCATCGGCACATCGAGCACACGACCGGACGAGGATGGGTGGAGAGCCTGTGTGGCCTCGGCACCCTGAGCGAGTGCGTCCTTTACGGCAGGTTCTGCGCGGAGATCCTGCGCGAGCAGTCGGGCCACTACTTCGACGACACGGTCCAGATGCTGAGCTACTGGGGCACCACGCCGCTCGACGACGCCGGCCTCCGCGTCATGCGCGCCGGGATGCGCGCCGAGCACGTCTGCGCGATGGTCTCGGCGCGGTCGAACACGCCGCTCGACGCCGTTCGACGCGCATTCGACGTCGAACCGTGAGCCCAGGAGGAAGATCTCGTGATCGCCACGCTCTTTCGAGACGCTGTCGAGTTTGCCCGCGTGTCCACGCCGGGGACCGTGGGCGCGGGGCAGATCCTCCGGCAAGCGCTGCTCCACGATGGCTTCACGGTGCTCGCCCTCACGCGCGTCCGCGAGCTCGCGCGGCGGTGGCGCGTCCCCGGGGTCAACCGCGCTTTGCGCCTCGCGCAGACGGCGCTCTATGGCATCGAGATTGGCAAGGACGTTCACCTCGGTGAGGGCGTATGCTTTGTTCACACGCTCGGTACGGTCATCGGCGGTGACGCCCGGCTCGGCGCGCGCGTGCGCGTGCTCGGCAACGTGACAATCGGGACGGCAAAAGACAATGGCTATCCCGTCATCGGCGACGACGTCACCATCGGCGCAGGGGCCCGCATCCTCGGGCCGGTGACGATCGGGCGAGGAGCCACGATCGGCGCCAATGCCGTGGTGTTGATCGACGTCCCGGCCGGCGCCCGTGCCGTCGGCGTCCCCGCGGTCGTGCATCGCCGCACGCGCGAGACAGGAGCGGAATGAGCGCCAGCACGCCGATCACCGTCGTCATCGCCACGCACAACCGGAGAGAGCTGCTCGTCGGGGCGCTGCAGGGGCTCGCGCGACAGACGCTCT
>JAYSYE010000209.1:0-1879 GCA_043716635.1 Deltaproteobacteria bacterium
CTCGATGATCCGTTGAACTTCTGGTTCATCCTCGGAGTGACGGTGCTGTGGACGCTCGCGAACGTCGCGATGCACGTCTCGCTCGGGGTCGGCTTCGCGCTGATCCTCTCGCGCCCCTGGCTGCGTGGGAAGGGCGCATTCCGCATGCTGTTCATCCTGCCGTGGGCCGTGCCGAACTACATCACGGCCCTGATCTGGAAGGGCATGTTCACCGGCGAGTACGGGGCCATCAACTCGCTCCTCCAGCTCGGCGGAATCCACGGCGTGTCCTGGTTCTCCTCGTGGGCCACGTCGTTCTCCGCGAACGTCATCACGAACACGTGGCTCGGCTTCCCGTTCATGATGGTCGTCGCGCTCGGCGCCCTCGAGTCGATCCCGAAGGAGCTGTACGAGGCCGCGTCCGTCGATGGGGCGACGGCGTGGCAGCGCTTCCGCCACATCACGCTGCCGCACCTGAAGCCCGCGCTCGGCCCCGCCATCGCGCTCGGGTCGATCTGGACGTTCAACATGTTCAACGTCATCTACCTCGTGTCGGATGGCGCGCCCGGCGGCTCGACGAACATCCTGGTCACCGATGCGTATCGATGGGCCTTCCAGCGCGGCGAGCGGTACGGCATGGCCGCGGCGTACGCGACGATCATCTTTGGCGTCCTCCTCCTGTGGACGGTGTTTGGCGCCCGCATCATCCGCCGCAAGGATGCCGAGGCATGAGCACGCCGCCCCGCAAGGCTGCCCGCTCGCTCGGCCGCCGGGTGGCGATCGCGCTCGCTCACGTCGGGTTGATCGGCGCGGTCATCGTCGTCCTCTACCCCGTGATGCTGGTGTGCAAGAAGGCGTTCGAGCCCGGCCGCCAGTTCGCGCTGTCCGCGTCACCGCTCCCGCACTCGTTCACGACCGCCCACTTTCGCGAGCTGTTCAGCGAGCGCGGCGCTGGCGGCGAGCTCCTGTTCCTGCGTCACACGTTCAACTCGATCGTGGTCGCGCTGCTCACGACCGTGGTCGGCGTGTCGCTGTCGTGCACGGCCGCGTACGCGCTGTCGAGGTTCAAGTTTCCGGGCCGCAAGTCCGGGCTGTCGATGTTCCTCGTCGTGCAGATGTTCCCCGCGACGCTGCTGCTGCTGCCGCTCTACGTGATCCTCGATCACCTCGGCCTGCTGAACTCGATCGCGGGTCTCGTGCTCGTGTACTCGACGACGGCCATCCCCTTCTGCGTGTGGACGCTCAAGGGCTACTTCGACAGCCTGCCGCGCGAGCTCGAGGAGGCCGCGCGCATCGACGGAGCGTCGCCGTGGATGATCTTCCGCACGATCATGCTGCCGCTCGCGCGGCCCGGCATCGCCGTCACGGCGCTGTTCTCGTTCATGACCGCATGGAACGAGTTCATCATGGCGTCGACGTTCCTGACCGACCAGTCGCGCTACACGCTGCCGGTGCTGATCCAGTCGAGCGTCACCGAGTTCTCCGCCGACTGGGGCCTGTTCGCCGCCGGCGCCGTCGTGACCTCGCTACCGGTGATGATCGCGTTCTACGTGCTGCAGAAATACCTCGTCGGCGGCCTCACCGCGGGCGCCGTCAAAGGCTAGCTCGTCGGCGCCGAGCGGGCGCCAGCACACGCGCAGCTCAGATGTCGATCAGCCCGCCACCGGGCTTCTTGCCAGGCCGCTTGCCGGTCTTCTTGCCGGGCTTCGCCGGCTTCGTGGTCGCGCCAGTCCCGCCGAGGCTGTCGGGGCGCGGCGGCTGCTTGACGGAGACGACCGCGGCCGGCTTCTTCGTCATCTCGAACGAGACGATCGTGTCCGCCTCCGGTTGAACGTCGATCGTCTTCTCCAGCTCTTTGTAGCCGTCGGCCTTGATCGCGATCCTCACGCTCTGCTTCTTC
>JAYSYE010000210.1:0-17669 GCA_043716635.1 Deltaproteobacteria bacterium
CACCGCGACCTCAAGCCCGACAACATCCTCGTCGACGCGAGCGACCGCGCGCGCGTCACGGATTTCGGGCTGGCGCGCGCCACCTTCGAGCCCGCTGCCGAGGAGCCAGGCACCGCGGCGGCGGCGGCTAGCGACCGACCTGGCGAGCCAGCGCTCACGAGCTCTGGGTCGGCGCGCGGCGACGCCGGAAGCGGGCCTGCGGCCACGAGCCGCATCGGCGGGCTCATCGGGACCCCGGCGTACATGGCACCGGAGCAGCTCGCCGGCGGGGCCGCCGATGCCTCGACCGATCAGTTCAGCTTCTGCGTGACGCTGCACGAGGCCCTGTATGGCGAGCGACCGGCGACGCCGGCGGCGACCGCTGCGATGACCGGGCGACGCGTCCCCGCGTGGGTGCGCCGCATCGTGGCGCGCGGGCTCGGCGCCACGGCCTCCGCCCGGTTCGCCTCGATGACGGAGCTGGTCGCCGCGCTCGCTGCAGGGCCTCCGGTATCCGCGCGGCGCGTGGGCGTCGGGATCGCGATCGTGGGGCTCGCGGCGCTCGCGATCGTGCGGCCGGGACACGGCGCCGCAGCGTCGAGCGTGTGCTCCGGCGCGCCTGCGGCGTGGCGCGGAGTGTGGGACCTGCCGCAGCGCGCGGGACTGCGAGCCGCGTTCGCGCACACGGGCCGCCCGAGTGCGACGGCGAGTGCGGCCGTGGTGGAGCACATCCTCGACGAGGAGGGGACGAGCTGGCGCGCGACGCACGAGGCCGTCTGCACCGCGACACGCGTGCGCGGCGAGGCCACCGAGGCCCAGCTCGAGCTGCGCATGCGATGCCTGGCCGACCGTCGCCGCGAGGTGGGCGCACTCGTGCGCCTGCTCGATGCCGCCGACGGCGGGCTCGTCGAGCGCGCGGCCACGGCAGCGCTCGCCTTGCCCGCGCCCGAGGGCTGCGCCAGTCAACAGGCGGTGTCGGAGCGGCCGCGGCCGACCGACCTCGCGGCGCTCGCGCGCATGGCCCGGCTCGATGCCACGCTCGCCGACGCTGCCGCGCTCGATTACACGGCCGAGTATGCACGCGGGCTCGCGATCGCCGAGCCCGCGCTGGTGGACGCGCGCGCGACCGGCGATCGCGTCCTGACCGCACGCTTCCTGCTGGTGATCGGTCGCCTCGCCACCGCCGTGAACGACGCGACGCGGGGTCAAGACGCGCTGCAGGAGGCGGCGGCGACCGCCGAGGCCAGCGCCGACGACGGGACGGCCGCCGATGCCTGGACCGCGCTGATCCGGATCACCGGCTTCCAGCGGTCGCGCCCCGACGAGGCGCGGATGTGGGCACGCTACGCCGAGGCCGCGATCCAGCGCGCGGGCGGCGACGACGAGCGCGAGGCGACCCGCCTGCGCGCGCTCGCGACGGTCGCGTGGCGCCGCGAGGGCAAGCTCGCGGAGGCGAGGGACCTCGTCGCGCGCGCACGGTCGCTCTACGATCGCTCGCATGGCGCGCGCTATGACCTCGAGGTCGCGAGCTGCGACGAAGGCCTCGCGGGCATCGAGTTCGATTCGGCGCGGCCCGCGGCAGCGCTCCCGCTCCACGAGCGAGCCGCGGCTGCCCGCGAGCGCCTGCTCGGCCCCGAGCACGCCTCCGTCGCGACCGCGTACGTCAACCGCGGCGAGGACCTGACGAAGCTCGGCCGCGCGGGCGAGGCCATCCCGCTCCTCGAGCGGGCGCTCGCGATCCAGGCGCCGGCGCATGCCGTGGGTGGCGACGGCTACACCGAGCACCGACTCGCGGCGGCCCTGCGCGCGGCCGGCGATCCGGGGCGCGCACTCGATCACGATCGCGCCTCGCTCGTCGCGGTCGAGCGGGCCGGCGATAGCGGGACCGACTGGGAGGCCTGGCCGCTCACCGGCGAAGGGCTCGACCTCCTCGCGCTCGATCGCGCGGCCGATGCCGTCGCGCCACTCGAGCGCGCCCTGCTGCTGCGCAGCGTGCACGCGCTGCCACCGGAGCTGGCCGAGACCCAGTTCGCGCTCGCTCGTGCGCTGAGCGCAGCGCCGCCGTCTCGCGCAGGAGCAGACGCCGCTGCCAGGGCCCGGGCGCGCGCGTACGCCGTGGCCGCGCTGGCGACGATCGCGCCGTCCGCGATCGTGTACGGCGGCTGGTATGCGGCGATGCACGCCGAGATCGCGGCCTGGCTCGCGACCACCCCGCTGGACTCGAAGGGGCATGTCACCCCGGCGGACGCCGGGGTCCAGAAGAGAGTGCCTGGACCCCGGCGTTCGCCGGGGTGACATGGCTGGGGCCCTGGGTGCGTGCGCCCGGCTGCATCCAGAGCTACGACGCTCTAGATCGTCTCGTCGTTCGACATGTCGTTCGACAGGAAGAGCGATGGGATCTCGACCGCCTTGGCGGCCGCCGCGGGATCCGCGGACTCGTCGATCAAGCGCGCGCCCTCCATGAGCAGGTGCGTCGTCGACGCGTTCACGCGATCCACGCCCTCCACCATGCACGAGATGAACTCGAACTCGCCGGCGGCCCAGGTCAGGAGGTAGTACACGCACTCGGCGTCGACGGGCTCGTCCTGATCGTCGAGCCGCGCGTGCACGACCTTGCCTTCGCGCACCAGCATCTGCGCCGCCGGGCCGTCGGGGGCGCGCAGCTGGAGCAAGCCGGTCTTGCGCTCCATCTCGATCAGCACCAGCAAGGACGACAGGCCGACCTGCGTGAGGTCGCCGCGGAGGCCGGAGCCTCCGAGCTGGTCGCGCGTCTCCTGCATCACCACCTGCGTGCGGCGCAGTGTCTTCGTGACGCGCAGGTCGAGCTCCTCGAACCGGAACGGCTTCGTGACGTAGTCGTCCGCCCCGAGCCGGAAGCCGCGGATGCGGTCATCCTCCGCCGACAGCGCCGTCAAGAAGATCACCGGCAACATGGCGAGCTCGGAATGGGAGCGCAGCTGGCGGACGAGCGCCCAGCCGTCCATCTTCGGCATCATCACGTCCGTGATCAGCAGATCCGGCGGGCGGACGAGCGCACGGGCCAGGGCATCCTCGCCGTCGACGGCGGTCTCCACGCTGTACCCGCGCTTCTCGAGCACGGTCGCGACCATGCGCAGGATCCAGGGGTCGTCGTCGGCGACCAGTACGTGCGGAGCCATCGGCGCGAGACCGTACCACGCGACCACACGCGTCCAAGGGGATCGGGCTACCGGTGGGACAGAGCGTTCACCGACCGATCACGGGCTGGTCGCCGGCGGGGAGCCCGGATGCGGCGGGGGCGGCTCGTCGCGAACGGTACTGACCGTCCACGTGGCGTGCTCGCGCAGCGCGATGCGGCCGTCCCGAAACACGACCACGATCCGATCCTTGGCATCCGCGACCACCGCGGCGGGTATCCCCGCGGACACGCCGTCGACGGTCGCGCGCGCGATCTTGATCCCCCCGAGCTCGAGCACGACGACGCCGCCCCCGGTCGCGGTGCCCGCCGCAAACAGGTGCTCGTCAGGGGCCTGCGCGGCCGCGCGGATCTCGAGATCGGCGGGCCACGCGGTCACGCGTCCCGAGCGCAGATCGACCGCGCCGTGATCGACGAGGCCCCAGCGATCGCCCGCGAACGCATTCACCCGCCGGGGTGCCGACTTGACCGCGACCACGCGCTTGCGGTCGATGCGAAACACCCCGCGGTCGGTCGCGAACACGACGCGCTTGCCGGACCCGAGCGCGAGCACGGTGCTCCCGGCGGTCGCGAGCGGCGGCGCCTCTGGGCGATGGTCACCGCCGAGGGCGACGATCACGGTGCCCGCCGCGGCGACCGCGCGCGGCCCGCTGCTCATCACCGCGTGGAGCTTGTTCGCGATCCGCATCGCCGACCAGCCGTTGGCCGCGAGCCGGTAGATCACGCCGTCGCCGACCGCGACGATCGAGTCAGCGGCATCGCCACCGCGGCCGGCCGCGGTGATGCGACCGGCGGTCGTCACGAGCCGCGTGCGCACCCACGCGCCCGCGCCATCCCCCTCGTACACCTCGCCGTTCGTCCCGATGACGACCGATCGGCGCGCGTCCTCGGCGGGGATCACCGCGACCAGGACGGGCGCGGCAAGCGAGGCGATAGTGCGCGAGCCCAGTGCGACCACCAGGGCGACCTGCAGTGCGACCGCGCGGGGCGGCAGCACGTCAGTGGCCGCGGTCGGTCGGCGGCAGCGGAAGCGCAGGATCCGTGGATGCGGGCACAGCGGTCCCGCTGCCCACCGCGCCGCTGCCACCGGCGCCGGATGCGGGCAGGGCCGCATCGACGGGAACCGGTGCGAGGGAGCTGTCGATCGCCGCGTCGACCCCAATCGCCGGTGCAACCGGCACGACGGGCACGACCGGGGGCACGACGCCGGCCCCGGCGATGCCCTTCCGCGAGCCCATGAAGTCGCACGCGCGCAGATCCTCGAGCGTCTTCGCAGCAGACGCGCACGCGACTGCTTTGCGCGTCGACCCACCGCGGCAGCGGCGGATGTCGCCCTGGAGGCTCGCGTTGCCGGTCGGGTTATCGGTCCCGAGGAGCACGCGCATGTTCTCGAGCGCCTGGCGACACGAGGTCTCCGTCGGCTTGTTGCAGCCGCCGGCCGCGAGCGCAGCCATCACCACCACAGCGAGCGCGACGGTGCGCTTTCGACTCATGACCATTCCACGGTCGACTCTACCAGCACCCGTGCGCGTTCGAGATCCTGGCCGGTATCGATCTCGCGCCAGTTGCCGTCGATGAACACCGGATCGATCCGCGTCCCGCCATCGATCAAGAGCTGGAGCAGATCCGTGAGGTACGCGTTCCGGTACGTCGCCGCGCGCTGGAACGGCGTCTGGTCGCGGTCGCCGTACTCGCTCGCGAGCTTGTCGATCGTGCGTGCCACCGCGGCCACCCCGCGCTCGCCGAGCTTCATGAGGCCGATGAACTCACCGATGGCCTCGCTCACCGGAAGCGCGCGCTTGCCCACGCGCGCCACGCTGCCATCGGGCATCAGGTCCGCCACCTCGCCCTCGTCGAGCGGGTGGTCGGTGCGCCCCTCGTAGATGCGGCGGAACTCGCGATCGATCACGAGCCCGATGTCGGCGGGCGATTGCACCGCTGCTGCGGCCACCGCCGGCGTGAAGATGATGTCGCTGTACGAGACCACGCAGGGCTGGTCGAGATACGGCCGCGCGTATCCGAGCGACAGGAGCACGTTGTTCGTCTGCCACTCCGGGTTGTCCACGAACGTCGCGCGGACGCCCGGGAGAGCACGCACGAAGGCCTCGAGCACGTCCCCGCGATAGCCGCGGATGACCACCAGTTCCTCGATCCCCTGCGCCCGGAACGCGTCCCAGACCCAGCCGAGAATCGGCCGCGCGCCGATCGCGACCATGCTCTTCGGGACCTCGTCGGTGTGCGCGCCGAGCCGCTTGCCGCGCCCCGCCGCGATCAGGATCGCGCGCTTGATCGCGCTCACGGCGCCACCGGCGGGGGCGCCACGGCCATCGGTGTGACGGGTGCACGCGGGGCGAACCCGCCGAGCTTCAGCATGATGCCTGCCATCGTCTTGGCGAGATACAACGCATTCACGACCGCGTACGCATAGAAGTAGACATCCATGCGGTTCAGCACCGCGCAGAGCCAGATGTACTGCGGGTAGTGCACGACGATCCGCGCGCACCACTCGATCCCCGAGAGCACCAGGCCCACGGGCCCGCGCCGCCCGCCGACCTGCGCGGGTTGCCCGTCCTGCGTGGGCGGCTTCGCGCCGTACTCGGGGCGCCGGGTGAATGACGTGAGGGTCAGCCCGGCAGCCAGGCAGAACAGCCCCGCGATGCCGATCACGAGCAGCTTCACGTCGCCACTCTGTCGCCACAGCCGCACGGCGACCGACCCGAAGATGAACATCGCCTTCAGCTCGTCCATCAGGAAGTCGAGCAGGTGGCCGAGCGGCGAGGCGATCTTGCGGAGCCGCGCGAGCTGACCGTCCGCGCAATCGAGCACGAACGAGAGCTCGTAGACGAGCGCGCCCACCACCAGCCACGGCCAGCTCAGCAGCCCGGCGAAGATCGCAGCCGCGACCGCGGCGACGATCACCGACAGGAACGTCACCTGGTTCGGCGAGATGCGCGTCCGCGCGAACAGCCACACCACCACGGCCGCCGGCGGGCGCGCGATCCACTCGGTGAACCAGTTGATGTCGCGCTGCTTCTTCGACGACCGGTAGATCGCCCCGATTTCGGACCACATCGCGGCGCGGACCTTACCTGACCCCCACCCCGCGACCGGTGGCGTTTGTCCTTGATCGGCTGGGAGCCGCCGATTAGCTTCCGCCCCGTTACCAACCATTTTGGGGGTTTAGGATGCACGAGCACACGATCCCCGAGTCACTCATCGAACAGATCAAGAGCGGTCGCGCCGCTCTCGTTGTTGGTGCTGGACTCGGCGTCCCGTCCTGGAAGCAATTGCTGGAGCGCCTCACGAAGGCGCTCGAAACACGCGGTCGCGAAGGCGACACCGAGGCCAGCAAGGACCTCGAGAAGCTGCTCCACAAGGGCAGCCTCGTGCGCGCCGTCGGGTTCCTCGCCCGGTCTCTGGGCGAGGAGACCTGCGACAAGATCGTCGAGGAGACCTGGGCCGCGCCCGTCGAGACGCCCGCGCTCGCGAAGCTCCTCGCGCAGCTGCCGTTCCGCCACGTGTGGACCACGTTCCCGGGCGACGTCCTCGAGCACGCGTTCGAGACCGCATCTCCCGAGGAGTGGCCGCCCGCCCGCGTGGTCACGTATCAGGAGCTCGGCGAGCTATCGCCGCGCCGCCGCACGCTCGTGAAGATGCTCGGCAACTTCGACACCTACGTGGTCACGCCCGGTTCCGTGCGTCGCGCCCTGTCGCGCGCCGTCGACCTCCGCGACTACGCGCGCGAGCTCTACGTCGAGGGGTCGCTCGTGTTCGTCGGGTTCCGCTTCGGCGATCCCGACCTCGCGGCGCTCCTCGATCGCGTGTTCGGCATGTTCGAGCCGCCGCGCGGCCGCCACTACTTCCTCGGCGCGGGCGTCGGGCCCGTCACGGTCGACGAGCTCATGGCCGACCATCACATGGAGGTCGTGAACCTCCCGGGTCGAGGCGGCGATGACATGGCCGTGCACTCCGTCATGGAGTGGCTCGAGTCGTTGAAATCGGCCTGCGCCGACGCCGGCGTCACGCTGCTGCAAGCGCAGCCCGATGCCGACGACGCCGAGGGCTGGATCGCGATGCTCGGCGATGGCTCCGAGGCCGCCGCCGAGGCGAGCGATGCCCTCGATCTGATCGAGCGCCGCGCGCGCGCCGCGAAGAAGTGGGAGACCGTCACCGAGGTGGTGCTCGGCCGCATCGAGCATGCGGGCGATGGCCCGGACCGCGGCATCCTCCTGCGTTCGCTCGCCGAGACGTACGAGACGATGGGCGACCTGCAGCGCGCATTCGAGGCGATCACGACGGCCTGCCGGATCGCGCCCGAGGACAACGAGTCCGTGGCGCTCGCCGAGAAGCTCGCCACCGCTACCGGCGCGTGGTCGGATCTCGTGAGCGAGGCGTCCGAGATCGCGAACGAGGTGTCGGATCCGAAGGTCGCGTCGCTGTGGTGGGGCCGGCTCGGCACCTGGTACGCGACACGCCTCGACCGCGCCGACTATGCGACGCCGTCGCTGCGTCGCGCGCTCGAGCTCGATCCGCAGAACCGCGCCGCGCACACCGCGCTGGCCGACGTGTACCGCCGCCAGGGCAAGTGGGCCGATCTCGCGGACACGCTGCGCGCGCACGGCGAGGTCGAGACCGACGTGAGCACGAAGGTCGACCTCCTCCTCGGCCTGGGTGATCTGTGGGAGACCCAGCTGTCGTCGACGGCCAAGGCCACCGAGGCGTACCAGGCCGCTGCCGATCTGGACGACTCGTCCGAGGACGCGCTGGCCGCGCTCGAGCGGCTCTACCGCCGTGACGAGCGCTGGGCGAACCTCGCGAAGGTCCTCGACCGGCGGGCGGAGATCAGCGAGGCGAGCGGCGACAAGCCGCGGGCGGCCGCGATCCGGCGCGAGCTCGCGACGATGCGCGCCGAGAAGCTCGGCGATCTCGAGGGCGCGATCGCGCGCTACGAGGCGGCCGTCGCGAAGAACGGCAGCGATGCCGAGGCGCTCAAGGCGCTCGTGGAGCTGTACGACAAGACCGGGCGCACCGATGACTACCTCCGCACGATGGAGCGCCTCGCCCAGGTGGCTCCCGAGGGCGAGAAGCTCGCGACCCTGCGTAAGCTCGCCGCCGAGCTCGAGGATCGCGACGCGCCGCGCGCGGCCGCCACGTACGAGAAGCTGCTCGCCGCCGACCCGAGCGCGGACGACGCGTACCGCGGTCTCGAGCGCGTGCTCCAGGGCCAGGAGCAGTGGCCGCAGCTCGCGGCCGCGTACGCGCGCCACCTCGGCGCCGTGAAGACTCCCGCCCAGCGCGTGGAGCTGAACACCGCCGCCGCCGGCATCTACGAGACCAAGCTTGCGCAGCCGCAGCAGGCGATCGACGCGCTGCTGAACGTGCTGGCAGCGGACGAGAACCACAAGGGTGCGCTCGGGGCGCTGCCGCGGCTCTACGTCGCGACCCAGCAGTACGACCGGGCGGCGGACATCCTCGTCCGCCACGCCACGATCGAGCTCGACGGGGCCGCGCTGTACGCCGAGGCGGGCCGCATCGCCGCGGAGCACGTGAAGGATCTGGAGCTGGCGCAGCGCTACTACGACAAGGCGCTGTCGAACAACGCCGAGCACTTCGCGACGCTCAAGGGCCTCGCGGGCGTGCACGAGGGTCGCGAGAACTGGGGCCAGGCGGTGGAGCTGCTGCTCCGCGCCGAGGATCACTCCGGCGATCGCCGCGAGCGCGTCGACCTCCTGTGGCGCGCCGCGAACCTCACCGCGACGAAGCTCGAGGACCAAGCCCGCTCGCTCGACCTGTTCGAGCGCGTGCTGAAGCTCGACCCCGACCACGTGGCCGCGGGCCAGCGCGTGGCCGATCAGCTCGTCACCGCCAAGCGGTTCGACGACGCGCTACCCGTGCTCGAGATGCTCGCGCGTCAGGCAGAGGGCACCGACAAGCCGGAGCGCAGCCGGCGCGAGGGCCTGCTCGGGCGCACGTACGAGGCGCTGCACCGCACCGAGAAGGCGGCAAAGCACTACAGGAATGCCGTCGAGCTCGACCCCGATAGCCTGGATGCGGCGATCGGCCTCGCGGCCGTGCTGATGGCCGAGGCGAAGGCCAACGAGGGCAACGGGATCGCGGCCGAGCAGTGGACCGAGGTCGACCGGCGCTATCGCGATGTGCTCGCGCGCCATCGCAACATCCCGAACGATCGCGTGGCCGAGATCTGGCACCGCCTCGGACTCGCAGCGCGCGCGCTCGGCGACGACAAGAAGGCGGAGGCGAGCTATCGCCGGGCGCTCGAGAAGGATGCGCTGCACGAGCCCACGCTCGGCGCGCTCGTCGATCTCGGTGGGGCACGCGGCGAGTGGCGCACGGTCGTCGACGCGAAGCGCGCCCAGGCCGAGGCCCTCGTGAAGACGCCGGGCTCCGAGGAACGCCGCGCGAAGCTGTTCGAGGAGATCGGCGATCTCTGGCGCGAGCGACTGCGCGACACGAAGCAGGCGGTCGACGCGTACGGCATGGGCCTGGGGCTCGCGCCGCAGTCGCGCATGCTGCTGCACAAGATCCTCGAGGCGTTCACGGAGCAGAAGCAGTGGCGCCGCGCGGTCGAGACGCTCGACTCGCTCACGGCCATGGAGGCCTCGCCCGAGCGGCGGGCGCGCTTCCACTACACGGCCGCGGTCATCGCGCGCGACGAGCTGTCGGATGTGGATCTCGCGGTCGAGAAGTTCCACGCCGCGCTCGACGACGCGCCGGAGACGCCGAAGGCGTTCGAGGGTGTCGAGAAGCTGCTCGAGGAGCGCAAGGACTACAAGAACCTCGCCCGCGCGTACCGCCGCCAGCTGAAGCGGCTCTCGATCTCCGAGGAGACGCCGCCGGAGGCCCTGCTCGAGCTGTGGACGAAGCTCGGCGACACGCTGCTCGACCTGGGCGACACCGAGGCCGCCACGGAGGCGTACCAGGTGGCGTGCGAGCTCGCGCCCGAGGATGTGGCGCGCCACGAGCAGCTCGCAGATCTGTATCTCGAGGCCGGCGAAGCCCGGCGCATGGAGGCGATCACGGAGCTGCAGTTCCTGCTCTCGCACGCCCCCGATCGCGTCGAGCTGTTCAAGGCGCTGGCGAGCCTGTATCGCGCCGAGCACGAGCTCGACAAGGCGTGGTGCGTCGCGCAGGCGCTCGTGTTCCTCGGCGCCGCGAGCGACGAGGAGCGGCTGCTCTACGAGCGGTTCCGCCCGCAGCAGTTCGTGCCGACGCCGCGGCGACTCACCGAGGAGCTCTGGCAGAAGGCCGTGATCCACCCGCGCGAGGATCGCCACGTCGGCGCGATCTTCTCGTCGACGCTCGGCGCGCTCGCCGGGAGTACGGCGCAGCCGGTGACGGCGTTCGGGCTCGTCCCCGAGCAGCGCACCGACCTCGACCGCGATCCGCGGCCGGTGTCGCGCATCGTCAAGTACGTGAGCGGCGTGCTCGCGATCGATCCCGCACCGATGGTGTGGTTGCAGGAGGGCGGCGACGGCCTGCGCGTCGCGAACACCGTGGGGCTCGGAGCGGAGCGTCAGCGCCTCGTGCCTAGCCTGCTGGTCGGCGCGCCCCAGCTCGCCAAGACCGACGAGCGCGAGCTCGCGTTCGAGGTCGGCAAGCGCATGGCGTATCTGCGCCCGGAGCGGTTCGTGACGCTCGCGCTCGGCACACTGCCGAAGCTCGAGGCCGCGTTCGCGGCGTCGGTGATCGCGGGCGGCGCACGGCTCGAGCAGGCCGATGGCCAGTCGTACGCGAGCGGGCAGAGCGAGGAGGCCAAGAAGCTCGCAGGCACGCTGCGACAGCAGGTCCCGGGGCCGCTGCTCGAGCAGGTGGGCGAGCTGTCCACGAAGCTCGCTGGTCGGGTCGGCAATGGCCTCATCTCCGGCTGGCGGACGGCGACGGATCTCACGGCGAATCGCGTGGGCTTCATCGTCGCGAACGACTTCGAGACGGCGGCCAAGGGCATCGCGACCGAGGGCGCCGCGCTGTCGAGCATGAGCGTGAAGGAGCGCCTGCGCGATCTGCTCGCGTACGCGGTCTCGGAGCAGTACTTTCTCGTGCGTCGCCACCTCGGCCTGCACGTCCGCGCGGAGGCGAACACATGACCGAGCAGAATGATGATCACCCGGCGCTGAACTGGAAGAAGCTCGGGCTCGTCGCGAGCCTCGGTGCGGGGTTCGCGCTCGCGGGGCAGCTCGCGTGTGGCGGCAGTGACGACGCGAACCCGTGCCCGACCGGCAACTGCACGCTGCCGGGCAGCACGCTCGTGAAGTTCTCGTTCAACGCGTATCCCGACCGGGGCTTCCCGGGCGGCGACACGTGCATCGACCTCGGCATCGGCAAGGTCCGGACCACGGTCGTGAAGGCCGACGACGCACTCGTGACACAGTCGTCCGATACCGAGTGCGGCAACGCGCAGGTCACGTTCGTGGGGCTCGAGCCCGGCACCTACCACGTGGAGCTGACGCCGCTCGACCTGTCGGGCAACTCGCTGGTCAAGGCACCCGTGCCCGGGCAGGTCGAGGCAGCCGCCGAGGGGATGTCGAGCCAGGTCGCCATCAATATCCCGTACGACGCATGGGCCGGCACGTACACGGGCAACTTCCTGTTCACGATCGCGTGGGGCGGGGTGACGTGCGCGGCTGCGCTGCCGAGCCCGATCGTCACGCAGCGGTTGAAGCTCACGGTGAACGGCGCCGTGGCGACGCAATCGACGGATTCGGGGCAGAAGGTCGACGGGACGGATCCGAAGCCGTGCCACGAGTTCGGACCGGGCAAGTTCGAGTTCGTCATGGCGCTGCCGTTCGGGCCCGCCACGCTCGAGGTGACGGGGACGGACGCGGCGTCCATGACGCACGCGGCATCGTTCGATACGTTCGTTGGCATCGGCATAAGTAACCCGACGCTCAAGTTCGACGTCCCGACGATGCCGGATGCGGGCATCCCCGACGCGCCCGTCGATGCCGTCGGGGACGCGGCACCCGACGCGCCGTAACGCGCGGCCACGAGCGACCTGCCAAGGGTGAACCACGCCGGCGGTTGCCGGTGCGGGCGGCGTGGTCCACCATCACGCCATGAGTCGGCTCGTCGCGCCCGCGCTGGCGCTCGCCGTCGTGGGTGCCGCGCCGCTGCGAGGGCCCGCGAGCGTCGCCGCGGGACGGCGCGGGGCCGTGGTGCGCATCGAGGCTGCCCCCGTACATCAGGTGCGGGTGCCCGCGGGGTGGTTCACGATGGGAGTGGATCCCGAGAGCGCGGCCGCCGCCTCGAGCGCGTGTCAAGCCGACTACAGCTACCTGAGCGCGCAGACGTTCAACGCGACCGGCGTCCCGAAGCAGGTGAACTTCTGCGCGGACCTGGACGCGATGCTCGCGGCGATGGCACCGCGATCGGTGTACCTGGACGCATTCGCCATCGATCGCGACGAGGTCTCGGTGGCGGAGTACCGGGCCTGCGTCGCGGCGGGGGCGTGCACGCTCGACGCGCTGGTGGCGGGCGACGAGCGCTACCTGCGGGACAGCTGGCCCATGGTCAACGTCACCTGGGTCGAGTCGGCCGCATTCTGCCGCTGGCGAGGCGGTCGCCTGCCCACGGAGGCCGAGTGGGAGCGCGCCGGCCGCGGTGCCGACGCGACCTCCGAGTGGCCGTGGGGAGGGCGCGACGCGCACCCGCACGACTTCAACCACGGCCAGCCGCGCGCGCCCACCATGCTCCAGATCGATCGCTCTCCGGCGCCAACGCCGGGGTCCTACTTCGGCGATCCGGACGACAGCGACGGCGCTGACCTGATGGCGCCGCGCGGCAGCTACCCGTGGGGCGAGAGCGACGCGGGCACCCGCGATCAGGCCGGCAACGTCGCCGAGTGGACGGCCGACGCGTTCATCAAGACCGACGAGATCGTCGGTTACCAGGGGCTACCCGACTACAACCCGCGACGCGAGGGCTCGGCCCTCGACCAG
This sequence comes from Deltaproteobacteria bacterium, assembly GCA_043716635.1. GTDB lineage: Bacteria > Myxococcota_A > Polyangia > Haliangiales > Haliangiaceae > JABFXX01. Next base: position 13,111 of record JAYSYE010000210.1, read on the forward strand.
CGCGTGGTGCGCGGTGGCTCGTGGCGTCAGCCCGTGTTCGTCGCGGCCTCGAACATGCGCGATCCATTCCTGAACGACTTCGTGGCGAGCTTCTACCTCCCGTCGAGGCGCTACTCGCACGTCGGGGTTCGCTGCGCGTACTAGTCCCGCAGCGCGACGCGCGTCACCCTCCTGGCGAGCAGCGAGCAGCGAGCAGCGAGCAGCGAGCTACAGCGCGTCGGGCGCGGCATCCGGCGCGGCGTCGGGTGCGGCATCCGGCGCCGAATCCGGCGACGCATCCACGATCTGAGCATCCGGCGCGTCGACGACGATCACGACGTCGGGCACCTCGGCATCGATGCCGGCACCCGACGTGGTCTCGCACGTCTGCGTGGCCTGGGCGCAGACGAGGGCGCCGCTGCAGTCGGCGTTGACCTGGCAGTGCTCGTTCTCCGTCTGCTGACAGGCGACGAGCGCGCTCGCGACCATCCCGACGACGACGAGCGCGGCGAGGCCGAGCTTGCGGGCGCGGCTCACGACTGCGCCTCGCTGTCCCACTGGATGTCGTGCCAGGCGATCTTCTTGATCTCGACCTCGCGCTGACCCTTGCCGCTCTTGCCGGGCAGGTTGGCGGTGTCGCCCACCTGCTTCGCGATGAGCGCGCGGGCCACCGGGGCCTGGACCGCGATGCGGCCGCGCTTGATGTCCGCCTCGTGCTCGCCCACGATCACGTACGTGGTGGTGTCGCCGGTCTCGGTATCTTCGATCGTCACGGTTGCTCCAAAACTGACTCGATCACCCGACAATTTGGTTGGATCGATTACTTCAGCCATCGCCGATTTCGCCTCGAGCTCGCGGATCTTGGCCTCGATGAGGCCTTGCTCCTCCTTCGCGGCGCTGTAGTCGGCGTTCTCCTTGAGGTCGCCGTGGCCGCGCGCGATCTCGATGGCACGCGAGTTCGCCGGGCGGTCCACGTCTTTGAGGCGCTTCAGGTGCGCCTTCATCTGCGCGAACCCCGAAGGAGTCATTGGGAACTTTTCGCTCATCGGACGGCTCCGTCCGTAGTCGTAACCTATAACGCGTTCAGGCGGGCACGGATCTCGGCCGCATCGGGTGAGTTCGGCGCGAGCACGAGGTAGCGCTGGTACGCCGAGCGCGCGGCCCCGCGATTCCCGAGCGTCTCCTGCACGTTGCCCAGCCCGCGCCACAGTGGTGGATACGACGGATCGAGCGCCTGGCCGTGCTGCAGCCGCTCGAGCGCCGCCTTCGCGTTGCCCGTCGCGAGCGCGGTCATCGCGGCCTGCGTGTCCACCTCGGCGGCAGAGGCGGGCGGTGCATCGATCGCAGGCGCGTCCGGCGGCGCGGCGTCGGGCTGAACCGCATCGGCCGGCGCTGCATCGGGAAGCGCCGCATCGACTCCTGGCGGCGCATCCGGGCCTGCGGGAGCGACGAGCGCGGGCGTGCTGGGCACGGTCGATGCGTCGGGGCGGGAAGCGGCGAGCGTGCCGGGCGTGGCGGGCACCACTTTCGTGCCGGCCGCGCGAGTGCCGCGCGTCACCATGATGATCGCGACCACCGCGATGACCACCAGCGCGACCGCAAGCACCGCGATCCGGACCGTCCGGCGACCGGACTTGCCCCGTGCTGCCGAGGTCCCCGACGCCGCCTGCGGGACGTCGGCGGTCCAGCTCGTCGACAGGGGCTGCGGGACGCGAACGGGAATCGGCCCGGACGCAGACATCGACGCCGCAGGCTCACCGGGCTCGCCGCCCTCGGACGTGGCCGCGCGCGAGCCGGAGATGCGCTCGCTGGCCGTCGGAGGCCGTGGCCCCGGCGTCAGCGTGGCGCTCGCCGCCCGCGCCCGAGCCGAGGGCGCTCCAGGCCCCGAGCCCTGTGACCCGCGCTCCGATCGCCTGGTGAACGATGGCTCCTCGGCGTTCGAGATCTCCGATGTCGACCGCCGGAACCGCACCGAGAAGTCAGCGACCGGCGTGCCCGTCGCGATGCCTGGCTCGTCGAACGCGGCCTCGATCACCGCGGAGCTGGGCCGGCCCTTCGAGGCGACCTCCTGCAGGAGCTTCTTGCGCGCGGTGATGTGCTCCGCGAACGTCGCCTGCATGTAGCGCGCGATGATGTCGTTCTTGCCGCCGTAGCCCTGCACGCGCAGGACCTCCTCGATGGCGTCGGACACCTCCTTCGCCGTCGAGAACCGATCGGCCGGGTCGCGCGCGAGCGCCTTCATCACGATCGCGTCCAGCTCCACCGGCACGTCGGGGTTGATCGCCGACGGTGTCGGGACCGTCGACTCGAGGACCTGTCGCATCGTGTCGGCGTCGTTGCCGCCCTTGAACAGGCGCTTCAGCGTGAGCGACTCCCACATCACGCATCCGAGCGACCAGATATCGCTGCGTCGATCGCCCGCCGCGCCACGCAGCTTCTCCGGCGCCATGTAACTGAACTTGCCCTGGACGCGGTTCTTGCCGACCGCCGTGGTCTGGGTTGCCTTCGCGACGCCGAAGTCCACGAGCTTGACCTGGCCGTTGTAGAGCACCACCACGTTGCCGAGCGAGACATCGTGATGCACGAGCTCGAGCACCTCGCCGCCGAGCGAGCGCAGCTCGTGGGCCGCGTCGAGCCCTTCGGCCGTATCGGCGACGAGCCGCGCGGTGGACAGCACGTCGAGGCGCTTGCCCTCGCGCCCGGCCCGGAGGACCGAGAGCAGCGGCTCGCCTTCCAGGTACTCCATCGCGATGAAGTACCGGCCGTCGGCCTCGCCGAGGTCGTAGATGTCGACGACATTCGGGTGCTTCACGAGCGCCGCCACGCGGGCCTCGTCGAGGAGCATGTCGACGAAGTCTTTCTGCGAGGCGAGGTGCTCGTGCACGAGCTTCACGACCACGAGCTTCTCGAAGCCCATGGGGCCACGCTGCAGCGCGAGCTGGACCTCGGCCATGCCGCCTTGACCGATCTGCGTGATCAGCTCGTAGCGGCCCAGGCTCGTGGGGCGGGGCCGCGCCGGCGCCCCCTCCGACGGCGGGCCGGCGGAATCGCGGCCCGACCGCCCGGTCACAGACGGCCCATCCGCTCGCGCGTGAGCTGCGCGTTCGGTGCACCGGGCGCGAGCTTCAGGTAGCGACCGTAGGCGGCCCTGGCCGCCGCGCGATTCTGGAGCTGCTCGTACAGCATGCCGAGGCCAAACCACGTCGGCGCGTACGACGCGTTCGCGTGACGCGAGGCGAGCAAGGCGCTGAGGGCAAGCTTCGAATCGCCCCGACGCATGGCCGTCATGCCCTCGACGTACAGCGCCTGAGCGGTCTTGCCGTGTGCCGGCCGGCTGTGCGGCTTCGCGGGTGCCACCGCGGGATCCGCCTCGTCGGCGGCGACCACCGCGACCACCGCATCCACCGGATCCGCCGCATCGACCGGATCGGTCGCATCGGAGCGCTCGTCTGCATCGGGGAGCTCGTCTGCATCGGTCATCGCGTCGGGTTCGATCGCGGCCTCGCTCACCTGGGCGTCGATCGCGAGTCGCGCGTCGCGCGCAGTGGTCGTCGCCGCGGACGGGACCCGCGCCTGCGCGATCCCGAGCCGCGCGCCGTCATGGCGCGTCGACAGGGCCATGCCGACGAGGATCGCGATCACCACTGCGGTGCCTAACACGTAGGGGAGCACGGGACGGCCACCCTTGTCCTGCTCCCGCTGCGTCCTCGGCCCGGCTTCGCGCGGGAGCGCGAGCGGCTGCGGGTCCACCATGATCCGGACCGGGGGCTCGGGCGCCGGCGCGGGGAGCCGGATCGGCCCGAACGCGGTCTCCAGCGTCTCGTGACTCGGGCGCGCGTGGTGGGTCACCTCGGCGACGAGCGCCTCGCGCGCCGCGATCCGGTCCGCGAACGTGCGCTGCATGTACGCCGCGATCTGGTCGTTCCTCGCCGCGTAGCCGCGTGCCTTCAGCACCGCCTCGATCGCGTTCGCCAGCGCCTTCGCCGTCTGGTAGCGCTCGCGCGGGTCGCGCGCGAGCGCTCTCATCGCGATCGCGTCGAGCTCGGGCGGGACGGCCGGATTCGCCGAGGAGGGCGGCGGGATCTTCAGATAGCGGACCTCGCGGATGATCTCGGCGGGCTGTGCCCCGATGAACAAGCGCTTCTGCGCGAGCGCCTCCCAGAGCACGACGCCGAGCGACCAGATGTCGCTGCGCGGGTCCGCGCGCTTGCCGTCGAGCTTCTCGGGCGCCATGTAGCCCGGCTTGCCGTGCAGGTGGCCGGTCGTCTCGGGGGTCGCGTCGGCGGTGGCCCGCGCCTGGGCGACCCCGAAGTCGACGAGCTTCACCTGGCCCGTGTAGAGGACGACGATGTTGCCGAGCGAGATGTCGTCGTGGACGAGCCCGAGCAGCCTGCCGTCCCGGCCCTTGAGGCGGTGGGCCGCCTCGAGGCCCTCGGCGGTGCCGGCGATCAGCCGCGCCATCGACAGCGAATCGAGGCGCGGCCCGGTGTGACCTGCCTCCATCACCGCGAGCAGCGGCTCGCCTTCGAGGTACTCCATCGCGAGGAAGTGCTGGCCGTCGGCCTCGCCGAGCTCGTACA
>JAYSYE010000022.1:0-2542 GCA_043716635.1 Deltaproteobacteria bacterium
GGACCGGCCGGCTACCGGCGCCCGAGCTGCAGCGACAGGTTCGTCGCCGTCACCCGATGAATCACGGCGGACACGCTCACGGGCGTGAACCCGGCGAACTCCACCACGAGCTCGTCCAGGTCGTCGAAGTGCAGCCGGTCCGACGCGATCGTCGCGCTCCCCATCTGCACGTCCTTGATCGTCGTGTCGATGCTGCCGATCGCGCCGCGGAGCATCCCCGGCTTCGCGTCGTTGATCGCGCCCGTGACCTTGAGATCCACCATCCCCGGCGAGTCATCCCCGCCGAACATGATCACGCCGCCGCCCGCCTGCACCGAGCGCGGCGCCACCAGCGACAGCGCGACGTCGATCGCGTCCAGCGACAGCGCCTGCACGAGCTGGCGCTTCGAGCTCTCCGCGGGCGTGGGCGCCTTCGCGCTGCGCAGGCGGTAATCCGCGAGCGAGCGCACCGGGACGCGACCGAACGAGGCGAGCGCGTTCGCCGGCCCGTCCAGCGTGAACGCGACGATCTCCCGCGACGAGCCGACCACGGGCACCTTCCACGTGAGCGCGAGCTGGTCGCCCTGGTGCTTGATGTCGAGGAACCGACCCTCGAGCCAGTCGAGGCTGTTCTCCAGATCCACCCAGTTCAGGCTGCCCTGCTCGACGGGGATCTTCAGCTTCTGATCGAGCGTGCGCTTGCCGACCACCGGCAGGTCGAGCACGACCTTGACCGTGAAGTTCATCCGCCCCGACAGGCTGTCGAGGAACTGCAGGCCCGCCTGCCGCAGCGCCAGCGGGTTCGCCCCCGGCGGTGGCGTCGGGGTGGCCGCTCGAGCGGCCCCGGCCGCGGCGGCACCCGGCGCACCCGCCGCCGCGCCCGCAGGCTGGACCAGCGGCTCCGCCGCGGTGCTCCCGAACGGCCCGCGCACCACGAGCTTCATCTCCGACAGCGCCGCGCTCGGCGCGACGATCTCCACGCCGCGGTCCGCGCGCGTCAGCATCGCGCCGCGTGACAGCTCGATCCGCTCGACGGAGATGTCGAACCGGCCCGCGTCGTCCTTCAGCCACGCGCCACCGAACGACGCGCCTTCGCAGGTCCAGCGCAGCGTGTCGAGGCGGCCCTCGAGCGCGTCGATGATCGCCTCGTGGGCGCCGTACTCCGTGGTGCCCGAGCGACCGGTGACCGTCTGTGTGGTCGCGCGCGGGAACGTCAGGCGCTGGCCGCCCTCGTCCTGCGAAAAGCCGAACCCTGGCACGGCGATATCGGTCTCGACCTTGTGTGACATCGGACGCCGCGACTCTACCCGATGGGGCTACGTTCGGTCCGTGAGCACCCCCTCGTACGAGCTGTATTACTGGCCGGAGATCCAGGGCCGTGGCGAGTTCATCCGGCTCGTGCTGGAGGATGCCGGCGCGTCGTACGCCGAGGTCGGGCGGGAGCCGGGCGGGGCGGCGAAGCTCGAGGAGCTCCTCGCCGGCAAGCGCACCGGTCTCGCGCCGTTCGCGCTCCCCGTGCTGGTCGACGGCAAGGTCGTGATCTCGCAGACCGTCGCGATCACCAGCTACCTCGGCGAGCAGCACGGCCTCGCGCCCGCGGACGAGGCCGGCAAGCAGGCGGCCCTCGCGATCGCGCTGACGATCGCCGATGCCGTGTCGGAGGTCCACGACACGCATCACCCCATCGCGGTCGACCAGGCCTACGAGACGCAGAAGTCGGAGGCCAAGGCGCGCGCGCACCAGTTCCGCACGAAGCGCCTGCCGAAATTCCTCGCGTTCCTCGAGCGCAACCTCGCGAGGAACCAGGCCGGCGTGCTCGTCGGCGATACCGTCACCTACGTCGACTTCGCGGCGTTCCAGCTGCTCGAGGGCCTCGACTACGCGTTCCCGAAGGCCATGTCGAAGCCCGAGGCCGACGCCCCGAAGCTCCGCGCGCTCCGCGACCGCATCGCCGCGCGCCCGAACCTCGCGAAGTACCTCGCGAGCTCGGACCGCCTGCCGTTCTCGCAGAGCGACATCTTCCGCCAGTACCCCGAGCTCGACGGCTGAGCGCGCCGTCGGGGGTCAGAGATCCGCCCCCATCGTCTTTGCGGGAAGGTGGACGCCTACCCTGGCGTACTATCTCGACCGTGTTCGGCTTCGAATCCTTGTTCGGCCGCTCGAGCTCCAGCGAGCCACCGCAGGTGCATGGCCCGGCGCCCGCGCATCAGCCGGAATCAACGCCGGCACCGCAGGAAGCGGACCACGCGCCGGCCCCGGGCGCCGGGGCGTTCCATCCGATCACGGCGATGCAGAACGGATTCGACAGCGTCCTGGGCTTCGGCAAGAAGCTGATCACCAAGGTCGAGGACGGCGCGCGCGACGTCGAGCAGAAAGTTGAGAACGGCGTGCACGGGATCATCGATTCCGTCAAGCACGCGTGGGAGCACCACCAGCAGGTGGCGGCCGCGGAGAAGGGCCGCGATCAGCTCGACGAGCACATCACGAAGCTGGGCGTTGCGATCACGCCCGAGCAGAAGAAGCGCATCGCCGATCGCACGGCCGGGCTCTCCGGCGACGACCT
>JAYSYE010000211.1:0-5905 GCA_043716635.1 Deltaproteobacteria bacterium
CCCGCCTGCGGCTCCGCCGGTGCAGGGCCGCCGCGACGAGCTCCTTGCCGGTGCCGCTCTCGCCCGTGATGAGGACCGAGGCGTCGGAGTCTGCGACCCGCTCGATCAAATCGTAGACGGTGCGCATCGCGGAGCTGTCCCCGATCACGTCATCGAGGCGTCGGGAGTCGGAGACGACCTGTCGCAGCCGCCTCACTTCCTCGCGCAGCGCGCGATGCTTCACGGCCCGCTCCAGTGCGAGGACGAGCGCGTCGATCTCGAACGGCTTCGGGAGGAAATCGTACGCTCCGGCGCGGATGGCCGCGATCGCGGTATCCAGGCTCCCGAACGCCGTGATGACGAGCACCGGCACGTCAGGACGGTCCGCCACGATGCGCTCGCACAGCTCTAGGCCGTTCATGCCGCGCATGTTCAGGTCGGTGACGACGACGTCGAAGTCCTCCGAGCGCAGAGTCTCGAAGGCCTCCTCGGGGATGCCGTGCGACACGACCTCGAAGCCGCGCTTACCGAGAGTGACACCGAGCATGTGGCACATGGTCGCGTCGTCATCGACCACGAGGATCCGGCTCATGGTTCAGTCGCCAGAGGAAGATAGACGGAGAAACAGGTCCCGGTTCCGAGCTCGGTCGAGACCTCGATCCAGCCGCCATGCTGCTTGACGATGCCGTGGACGACCGAGAGCCCGAGCCCCGTGCCCTCGCCCGTGTCCTTGGTCGTGAAGAAGGGCTCGAAGATCCGCGGAAGGACGTCCGGCCGGATGCCACTGCCCTCGTCCTTCACGAAGATGCACGCGTGGTCGCCTGGTTCGCGGCCCAGGTCCGCCGGCGGTTGCGCGTGACAGCGCTCGAGACCGACGGTGATCGTCCCCCGGCCGCGCGTCGCATGGATCGCATTCATCACGAGGTTCGTGAGGACCTGTTCCAGCTGGCCGGCGTCCACGCGGCCGCGCAGTCCTCCCGGCGTTCCGATCACCTCCAGGATGACGTCGCGCTTCTCGGCCACTGCCTTCATCAGGGAGCCGACTCGTTGTGCAACCGGGACCAGATCCTGGCTGACCTGGACGGGTGCCCGGGACCGCGCAAAATCCAGGAGCTGGCGGACAATACCGGCGACGCGGTGCGCCTGTTCGGCCACGATCACCGAGTTATCGTGAGCGGAGCTGCCGGCGGGGTACTCCTCGGTGACGAGTTGCGCATGGCCCGTGATCACGTTCAGCGGTGTGCCGATCTCGTGAGCCATCCCCGCCGCGAGCTTGCCCACCGTCGTGAGGCGCTCCGCGCGATGAAGGTGCTCGACGGCGGCCACCTTCGCTGCGGTCGCGCGATCGACGTCGTCGCGTGCCAGCGCGAGACGCTCGGTCATCGTGTTCATCTCCACGGTCAGCTCGCCGAGCTCGTCTCGGCTGACGACGATACGGTCTGTCAGATTTCCCGCAGCGATCCTGCGCGTATGGTCGATGAGCTTACGCATCGGGCGCTCCAGCATCAACTTCGCCAGCGCGAGCACGCTCAGCGCACTCAAGAGCAGGAGGGCCACCAGCTCGATGCTGGCTCGGAGAATAGTCTCACGGATGTAGGCGCGCTGGCTGGACAGCGATTGGCGGACCTCGATCGCGGCGCGCCGAGTCTCCGGAAGCGAGACCGGGATGTACGTGTACATGGCCTCGGAGGAATCGCCCGGCGGGGGCCACAAGAGGCTCATCTGTTGTCCGGTCGTGACCGGGCGCAACTTCTCCACCGGAAGCTCGGGGGCATTCGCATCGCCGGCGGTTCCGTCGAGCCACACCCAGCGGACGACCATGCCCGGGCCCGACGGGCCTCCGGTGCCCATGGAGTCCACGAAGTCGACCACGGACCGTTCACCGTCCCGCTCCCAGATGTGTGCGGTTGCGCGGGCGGTCGCCGTGCCGAGCACCGTGGAGTCGCGTACGAGGTTGCTCTCGAACAAGGTGGTCTCGCGCCGGACTTCGGAGAACGCGTAGACGCCAACAATCATCGTGACGCTGCACGCGATGGTGATCGAGAGCTTGTGCGTGAGTTTCATCGCGGTCCGTTCATACCGCTCTCACAACCCGTTGCATTCATGTGCGGGACCGATTAGCGCGAACCCTCCAGCCAGGGCGTAGCCGCTGCAACCTGCGACGTGTTGCAGAATGCTACGGCTCGCTGCTCCCTGACTCGACGATCCATCGCGGCCACCATCGGGCACGGGCATTGCTCTAGCTGGGGTCATGAATGCAATCGCCACCACCGCCCTTCGAGACCTTCGGGACGAGCTTCCAGCCGTAACGCGCACGCCTCTGGTGCTCCTCGCAGAAGACGACGCTCGCATGCGCCGCCTTCTGGCGGCCGCTCTGCGGCTCGATGGGTTCGAGGTGGTCGAGGCGAAGGATGGGGTCGAGCTGCTCGAAGGCATCGCCAATCTCATTCTTCACCCGCGAGACGGCCGCGTGGTCGATCTGGTCATCACCGACGTGCGCATGCCCTTCACGACGGGCCTCGACGTCGTGGCTGGACTCCGTCGAGCTGAATGGATCACGCCGGTCATCATCATCACGGCGTTCGGTGACGAAGCGACCCATGCCGAGGCGCAGAGGCTCGGCGCCGCCGCCGTGTTCGACAAACCGTTCGACGTCAACGACCTCCGGATCGCGGCTCTCCACCACGCGAGCAAGTAGGCGTCGCTCGAACGCACGTGCCCGCTGACGAGCTCGGAGCGGATGGTTGAAGTGACGATCGGACCGCGACGTGATGCGGGCGGACGGCTCACCAATATTGGCCCGATCAAACGAGATCGATCGGGAGCGTTCTGCGCCAGCCTGCGCAACTTCGAACCAAAGGGAACACGACATGAACATCGAGATTCGCACTCACAACATCGAGGTCAGCGACCTCGTGAGGTCGCACGTGGAGCGCAGGCTCGGCTTCGCGCTCGCTCGCTTCGGGGATCGGACCGATCGGGTGATCGTCCGCTTCTCCGATGTCAACGGTCCGCATCGTGGTGGCGTCGACAAGCGATGTCAGATCGAGGTGGGCTTGCGACCAGCGGCGAACGTGTGGGTCGAAGACACGGACGTTGATTGGATCACGAGCGTCGATCGCGCCGCCGAACGCGCTTCGCGCGCGGTCGCACGTTTGATCGTGTGCACGAGATTCGTTCGCATGGCGGCGCGCTGAGGCGGAACGAAGTCATGAATTCTCACGGCAATGGAGTAACGAACATGTGGAGCCTGGCAGATCGAATGCTGAGGACGTTCTTGGACGTGACGGTTGGAACGGTGATCGTGCTGGCGCACGTCGCACTCGCGCATCGCCGAGTTGATGCCCGGGTGGGGCTCGCGTCACGTCGTCCCGATCCAGGCCTCCGGTGGCACTGGCAGCACACCGGCACATCCAACTCGACGAGATCCGGGCGGACCACCTGATGGGTGTCGAGACCATCGGTACACCCGCGTTGTGGGTCGGCTTCACCGTGTTCGTGCTGGCCATGCTGGCACTGGACCTCGGCGTCTTTCACCGCAAGGCGCATGAAGTGCGCGTTGGAGAGGCCCTGATCTGGACCGCGGTCTGGGTCACGCTCGCGCTCGTCTTCAACCTCGGAATCTACTTCTGGTTCGGCTCCGAGCGCGCGCTCGAGTTCCTCACGGGCTACGTGATCGAGAAGGCGCTGTCCGTCGACAACCTGTTCATCTTCATCGTGGTGTTCTCGGCGTTCGCGGTCCCTCCCAAGCTCCAGCACCGCGTTCTGTTTTGGGGGATCCTTGGCGCGCTCGTCATGCGTGCGATCTTCATCGTGCTCGGCGCGGCGCTGCTGCAGCGGTTTCACTGGGTCATCTATATCTTCGGTGCGTTCCTGATCCTGACCGGGATCAAGATGCTCTTGCAGCGAGGCGGCGAGATCGATCCGCAGCGCAACGTGATCCTTCGGTTGTTCAAGCGATTCATCCCATCGGTGAATGGCTACCGCGGGGGACGCTTCACGGTCGTCGAAGCCGGAAAGCGTTACGCAACGCCACTGCTGCTCGTGTTGGTGGTCATCGAAGCCACTGACCTCGTGTTCGCCGTGGACTCGATCCCTGCGATCTTTGCCGTCACGACCGATCCTTTCATCGTCTTCACGTCGAACATCTTCGCCATCCTCGGGTTGCGGGCGCTCTACTTCGCCCTCGCCGGGATGATGGAGAAATTTCACTACCTCAAGGTCGGGCTGTCGCTCGTCCTGGTATTCGTGGGAACAAAGATGCTCCTGGCCGGGATCTATCAGATCCCGATCCTCGGATCTCTCGGCATCATCGTCGCCCTGCTCGGCGGCTCGATCATCGCGTCGTTGTTGCGCCGGCCCATCGAGTCACCGCAGCCGATCCAAACTCCCGGCCCATGACGACGCCAGGTGTCGTCCCACCCGATGCCAGCGGGCGCTGTCCGCTGCTTGTTAGCGAGCAGGCCGCCAGCCTTGTCGTGACCCGTCGTGGCCGCCCAACCCGCTTTGGAGAAAAGGCCAATGAACAAGCCACTCTATCAAGTCATTGCAAGCAAGGGCAGCCACGTCGAGCGGAGCCGGCAACTGGAACTGGAGGTCCGAGCACCGGGCACGCGGGCGCCCGGTGCGGGCCGGCCGAAGAAGCGGTGGCCGAAGGGCATGAAGCCGCCGGCCTCGCACGTGAAGCGCGAGCCGTTCGTGAAGGGCCGCGCGCTGCACGTGACGCTGCGAACGCTGCCAGTAGCAAGGACCCTCCGGCGGATGGACGCGTATCAGGCGGTGCGCATCGGCGCGCGGGTCGTGCTCTCGCGCAGCGGATTCCGGATCGCGCACTTCAGCATCCAGAGCAACCACATCCACCTCATCGTCGAGGCCGAGTCGCGGATCGAGCTCTCGAATGGCGTCCGTGCGTTCTCGATCTCCGTCGCAAAGTCACTGAACTCGAAGCTCGGCCGACGCGGGCCCGTGTTCGCGGACCGCTACCACGCGAAGGCGATCGCGAAGCCCACCCAGATGCGCAACGCGATCCAGTACGTGCTCACGAACTGGCTGCACCATCGCCCGGCTCACCACGAAATCATGGAGGAGGTCGACCCGTACTCGAGCGGTGCCGACTTCCTGGGCTGGAAGGAGCTCGGCGGCACGCGGCAGTTCGTGCGCGACGACGGCTTCGAACGCGTGGCGCTCTCCAGCCCGCGGATATGGCTCACGAGCGAGGGGTGGCGGCGTGGCGGCGACATCAGCGTGTTCACCGTTCCGGGTTGATCGCGGGTTGATCGCGGGTTGATCGCCGGGTCACCGGACCGGTCCCGGATGCGTGGCGCACGACACGGACCCAGAGCCGTGCGCCTGCCGAGCCGCGAGCCGTCGCCCCGGGGCCCGCCGGGCCAAGGCGTGTCGACCTTCCCCGCTGTCGATGCGTGAACCTGCGACGGGCAGGTTACGGGCAGAGCGGGGCGCCGAACGAGGCCGTGAGTGTCGTGGCAGTGCCGTTGATCGTCGCCTGGGCCGTGAGCGAGCCGGTGATGCGCGTGGCGGTGGCCGCCGTGATCGCGACGGTCCCGGAGGCGACCGTGGTCCCGCTCGTGAGGTAGTAGGCGGACGGTAGATCGAGCGGGTCCGGGGTCGTGCGAAGCGCGACGTCGCCGACCGGGGGCAGGTTGCTGTTGCTCGGGAGGTCGAGCTCGAACGAGGCGAGCGCCGGGGCGTCGCAGGTGTCGGTCGAGACCAGCCGGATCGTGAACGTGCGCAGCGGAACGCCGCCCCGGGTCATGAAGCCAGCGGTCACGCGCGAGGACGTGACGGTGGGATCCGCGCTGAGGGAGCCCGACCCGGAGTCTCCGGCGTTTGGCTCGGAGAGGCAGCCCGCCCCGATGGAGAGGCCCGACGCGACGACGAACCCGACGAGCCAGGGGCGCTTCTGCAC
>JAYSYE010000212.1:0-5897 GCA_043716635.1 Deltaproteobacteria bacterium
TCTTTGCAAACCCTCGATGGCACGGCTCTGCCCCACCTTTCAAGCGACGCGCCGCACTACGCCGCGTTCCGGATCTCCTCGAAGCTGCTCAGGATCAGACGTTGGTACCCTCGCGCGAGGTCGCGAAGAGTTGCTCGACCCGCAGGGCCTCTGCATCAAAGCAGGCTCACCTCCGCCCCGTGACGCTCGCGCCCGCACGCGCTCCGCCCCATGATCCTGGTTCCGAGCTCGGCTTCGGCGCCTGAACGTTCTCGGCTCGCCTCCGGTGGTCACTTCAGCGAAACGTTCGCGATCCACGCGCGGCCGTCGCCGTCGGTCATCGCCTTGAGCTTGACGTAGACGGAATCGGGGGCGATGTCGGCGGTGACCTGGTGATGCGTCCATTTCGGGTCGTCGACGCCAATGCGTCCAGCGGGTAGTTCGGTGCGCGCGTACACGCCCGAGTTCATGCCGACGTAGAGCACCGCTTTGTGGTCGACGCGCGCGTCGAATTCGATCGTGACGCGGCGACCACGATAGGGGGTGGCGTCGATGTACTCGGAGATCGCGGCACCGGCCTTGGCATCGAGCTCGGCGCAGCTGGAGGGGCCGCCGCACGATGCAGACACGACGGCGCCGCCGGCGGGAACCCAGCCATCGGGCGCCGCGCCCGTGGCACCGGTGAGCGCGAGGTTGACCGGGGCGGGATGAAAGGGTGGCGGCGTCGGCGGCGGGGCGGGCGGCGTTGGGGGACCGGCGGGCAACGCGGCGCGAGGCGCGATCGATGCGAGCCACAGGTCCGTCGTGACGGGCTTGATGACCTGAACGATCCCGGAGCCGTCGGGGAGCGCGCTCGGCCAGCTTCCCTTGCCGCCGATGCCGACCAGCTTGCTCGTCGGGGATGCGGCGTTGAACGCGACGATTCGCTGACCATCGTGTTCGTGCTTCTCGAGCGTGAAGATCGTCGTGCCGTCCGGTGACCATGCGAGCGGCGTTTGGGCCGAGACCCCGGACAGGATCCTGATCGACCGGTCCGCGACGCGCATCACGGCGAGCGACGAGCCACCGGGCACCGGCAGGTTGAGCGCGATCTCGCGACCGTCGGGCGACAGCGCGCTGTTGAACAGCGGCACCTCGCCGTTGGTGGGCCACAACATTCGCGCGACGCCGGTCACTGGATCGATCACGATGAAGTTCTTGTCGCTGTCCGCCAGCAGCACGATCCCGAGAGCATTCCACTCGACCGGCCACCAGAAATTCGCCAGCGGATGCTCGAGATCACGCGAGCTGCCGTCGGCAAGCGAGATCACGGAGGTGCGGAGCTTGCTCTTCTCGAGCGAGGTCGCGATGACATGCGTGCCATCGGGGGACGCCGCGCTGTGCACGTAAAAGCGCTCGGGGGCGCTGATCTTGACGGCCGCACCGCCGGCGAGCGGCTGCCGGTAGATGGCCATGTGCTCGAGCTCGCCCGACGCGTAGGTGATCGACTTGCCGTCGGGCATGATCGCGAGCGCTTGCTTGGGCATTCGATCTGCGGTCAAGGCACGCGGAGTCGCGCCTGTGAGGGTCAGCATGACGTCGCTCCACTCACGGCGTTGCACGTAGATCAGATCGCGTTCGTCGTGCGAGAGGGCGAACGTGTCGTTGGCCGAGAACGCGGCGAGCGGCTGCACGAGCACGGTGACCGGTGGTCCAACCTTGTCAGCGTGAAACTCGCGGTACACGACCTCGGTGCCGAGCGTGGCGAGCCGACCGGCGTAGACGCGATCACCGCGCGCGTTCCAGCGCACACAGTTGGTGAGCTCGTCGTCGGACAGCCGGACGAGGTCCGTACCATCGGCGCGGACTTTCCACAGCACACCCTTGCCGACGTTGCCCGAGCTCGAGGTCGCAATCACGATGCCGGACGGGGACCAGTCGAAGTCGGCGGGCGAGTCATTGGCCGGCAACGCGATCGAGATCTTGCGGACCGCTCCGCTCGCGACGGTGACGATCCGCCAGCCAAACTCGCCGTCGCAGCCAAACAGGATCTCGCTGGCATCCGGTGACCACGCGGCCCGGCAGGTAGACGTGTCTAGAGGAAACAACTTCGGCGCGCCACCCAGCGCCGGCACGACGACCGGCCCGTTGTCGGTGGCGACCACCAGCCGATCGCTCGTGGGAGCCCAGCGGATGCCCGAGATCCGTCCGAGGTCGGAGACCTCGTGTGTCGCGCCGGTGGCGAGGTCACGGACCACGAGGCCGTGCTCGGTCGCGAAGGCGAGGCCGTTGCCGTCGGGGGACAGATCGGGTGTGGCCACGAGCTCTCCGCCGGTCGAGATGATCTGCTGGTTGCGCGAGAACGCCATCGCGATCGGGGCCGAGCTGCTCGGATGCGATCGGGTCGCGAGGACGATCACGGTCGCCGCGAGCGCCGCCACGACCGCGAGCGTAGCCGCGATGATCCAGCGGGTCCGGCGTCCGCGCGAGGCAGTGGTCAGCGCACCGACGAGCTCGTCCATCGTGGCGAATCGATCGGCCGGCGCACGCCGCAACCCACGCGCGAGGACGCGCCCGAGCGCGAGCGGGACCTTGGTCGTGCGTGGTGCGGGGGTGGCCTCACCCTCGATGACCGCCGCCGCGAGTGCCGCGTAGGTCACGCCTGCGTATGGATAGCTGCCGTAGAGCGCGTGATACAGCGTGACGCAGTAGCTGAACTGATCACTGCGCGCGTCGGCGCGCTCGCCTCGATGCTGCTCGGGCGACATGAACTGCGGCGAGCCCATGATCGCGCCGGTGCGAGTGAGCGTCGTGTCGGCGCTCGCTTGGCGGCTCGGTGTCAGTGCCGGTGCGGGCAGCGTCGGGGCGCTCGCGTCGAACGCATCGAGGACCGTCGTTGCCATCGAGGTGGGGGCGGGCGCGTCGCCGGCGGTGCAGTCGTCGGTCGAACGGGCGAGGCCGAAATCGAGCACACGGACGCGACCGTCGCCCGCGATCAGTGCGTTGTGCGGCTTGAAGTCGCGGTGAACCAAGCCGGCGCGATGCGCGGCGGCGAGGCCGCGGGCGGCCTGCAGATACACGTCGATGATCTCGCGCCACGGGCGCGGTGCGGCGCGCTCCCAGTCAGCGAGGTTGGCACCATCGACGAGCTCCATCGCGATGAACACCTCGTCGCCGACGCTGCCGGCGTCGTGTACGACGATCACGTTCGGATGCGCGATCTTCGCCATCGAGCGCGCCTCGCGCACGAGTCGGGCGCGCGCCTGGGTCTGGTGCTCGACATCGCCGTGGGGGCGCACGACCTTGAGGGCGACGCGCCGGCCGAGCTCGGGATCGTTGGCGCGATAGACGACGCCCATGCCGCCCGCGCCGAGGATACTTTCGATCTGGTAGCGGCCGAGCTTGTCGCGCTCGGGTACCGGAGACGCGGGCCTGCGTCCGAGCGCAGAGACCAGCTCTTGGCAGGTGGCGCAGCTGCCGAGGTGATGTTCGAAGTCCGATCGAATCGCGCCCGCCAGCTCCCCGCTGACGAAGGCGCCGACCGTTTCGTCGCCGGGGCACATCCGCCCCACGCTATCATGACCGCGTGCTCGACCTCGCCGCAGCCCGAGACGCGTGGCCCGGGGTGGACGTGTCCGAGGCGGAGCTCCATCACTACCTCGATGCGCGCGGGCTCGATGCAGCGATCGGGTGCGTGCCCGATCTATACCTCGCGTGCGCGATCGTTCGCGGTGACGGCCCGGCGCTGCGGGCATTCGAGACCGCGCTCGCATCGGAGGTCCCGTCCGCGATCGCACACCTCGATGGCGGGACCGCACTCGCGAGCGACGTGCTCAGTGCGGTGCGCGAGCGGGTCCTCGGCGGAAAGATCGCCAACTACAAGGGCCGCGGTGCGTTGCGCGGTTGGCTGCGCGTCGTTGCGGTGCGCGAAGCACTCCAGCTCATCCGACAGCGCAAGCGCGAGGCGCCGCTGCCCGACGATCACGAGCTAGCGGCACGCCTCGCGCCCGCCGAGCCGGCGGTCCTCGATGCACGCGAGCGCGCGATTCATCGCGATGCCTTCAAGGCGGCGCTCGCCTCGCTGACTGCGCGCGATCGGAATCTCCTGCGTCGGCACTACCTGCACGGTGCGACGGCCGACGAGCTCGGTGCGCTCCACGGTGTCCATCGAGCCACGGCCGCGCGCTGGATCGCCGAGCTCCGCGACACGCTGCTGCAGCGAACGCGCACGCACGTCGCGGCCGTGCTTCGTCTCGAGGGTCCAGCGCTCGAGAGCGAGATGCAGCGGGTCGCCGCCCACCTCGACATCTCGCTGTGCGAGACGCTGTCGATCGAGCATTAGCGTTTGATGCAAGCGCCTTCAGCGCCATTGCACTTCTCGTTCGCCGGGCAGTCGACGTCGTACACGCATGGCAGCCCGACGCAGTACGCAGCATCGCGGAAGCACTTGCCGGTGACCGAGTTGCACGACGAGCCAGTTCCGCAATCGACGTCGTAGTCGCACGCGATCGATCCGCACGCCGGGTTGCCGAGGCTCATCAAGCAGAAAGCGCCGAGCGCGGCCTCGATGTTGCCGCCACACGCGGGCAGCGGCTCACGCGCGCTGCACGTCCAGTCGGTCGCGTCGGGTGTCGCGAAGCAATCGAGGCCCGTGCTCGGGTTGCCGCCGCACAGGTCCGCGTTTGCGATGCCGGCCTTGCACCAGCTCTCGACGGCGGCCTGGCCGCCCGCCGGCAGCGTCGTCCCGCAGCCGGTTGCGGCGTTCGCCATGCTCTGCGCGAAGGCGGTGCAGTCGACCGGATCGAGCACGGAGCTCGCGGCATCGGAGTTGGCGGGATCGGAGCTGGCGGGATCGTTGCTGGACGTGCCGCCAGTACAGGCGACGAGGGCAAGAACCAGAACCAGGAGCGAGAAGTGAGTCAGAGTCTTCATGCCCAGGAGATGCAGGTCGCGGCGCGGCGTCGCGCTGATCGCCCGAATGAGCCGATTCCGCTGCGGTCACGCACCCTTGGCTGGTGTCCCAGGGCCTGCGAGCTCGCGACGAGCAACGTCGCGCAGCTCGAGCAGGATCGCGAGCATCTGTCTCGGGGCATCGATGCTCGCGGCTAGGACATTCAAACGTCGCGTCCGCGATCTCCTTCGTGAACGGCGCGTCGGTGAGCGCGAAGTGGGCGAGATAGGGCTGGGTCATGTCACGCCTCCTCGGGAACCGGTGACCGTCGTGCTCGACGACCGGCGTCACGGCGCCGGTCTTGTCGATGGCGATGGCGACGGTGACGAGGACACCGGCGAGAAAGCCTCGGTCGAGCTGCCACGGGGTGCCGTCGACGTCGAGCGTGCCGTCGCGGCGAACGCGGCGCCGCGTCCGCGTGGTCAGCGCGGCAGAGCTTGAACGCCTCCGCCCACCACCGCTATCGAGGCGGCGTCGTGATGGTTCAGGCCGGCTCGGTACTGCGGCGATGAAACTCGACGAAGAACCGGACCTCGCCCTCCGGTACGACGCGATGAAGGACCTCGGGCACGACGATCCCCGGCACGCCGGGCTCGAGCAGTCGCTCGCAGGCGAGCGGCGGTTCGACGAGATAGCGCAGGCGACCGGCGAGCACGTGGATCACGCCCCAGACGCCGGGCTTTGTCGAATGATGCTGTTTCAGCCCATCCGGGATCGAGCGCTGATCGAAGTCGCGGGTGCGCTTGTAGGGCACATGGCCCGCGGGCAGCTCGAAGCGATCGCAGAGGACGCATGGCAGCTCGACCCCGACCTTCCCGGCGCGACCTTCGGGCGTCAGCACCCACTCACGAACCCAGAACGGAGGGCGGTGGCGAACGTGCTGGCCGTGGCCGCATCGCAGCTCGGCAACCCAGTCGCCGACCTCGTCCTGATGAAACCCGTCGATGGAGCGCAACATGTTCAAGGCTTCCACGGCGACGCGATCACG
>JAYSYE010000213.1:0-5880 GCA_043716635.1 Deltaproteobacteria bacterium
GGCTGCGAGCTACGGCGTCGCGGCGGGCGCGTCAGCCGGGGGTGCCGGCGGCGCCTCCGGCGCAGGCGGCGCCTCGTTCGTCACGAGCTTGAACTCGACGCGGCGGTTCTTCGCGCGGGCGGCCGTCAGCTTGCCGCCCTTCAGGCCCTTCGGCTCGACCACGGGGACCTCATCGGCAAAGCCCTTCGCCGTGAGGCGAGCATCGGCGACGCCCTTCGTCACGAAGTACTGGCGCACCGTCTCGGCCCGCGCGTGCGAGAGCTCGTGGTTGTCGGCGAACTTGCTGCCCTTGACCACCGGCGCATCATCGGTGTGGCCCTGGATCTCGAGGCGCGCCGTCGTGAACTCCTGCAGCACGGCGACAGCCTTGTCGAGCGTCTTGGACGAGGTCGGCAGCAGCTCGTCCGATCCGCTCTTGAAGTTGATGCCCTGGATGACACCCGTGAACGCCTTCAGCTTCTCCGGGATCTCGTCCGGGCAGCCGTCGTCGTCCTCGAAGCCGTTCTGCGTCTCGGGCTCGAGCGGGCACTTGTCGGCCGCGTCCGGGACGCCGTCCTTGTCGTTGTCCGGATCGGGGCAGCCGTCCTCGTCCTCGAAGCCGTCCTTGTCCTCGGCCTCGAGCGGGCACTTGTCCGCGGCGTCGAGGATGCCGTCCTTGTCGTTATCCGGATCGGGGCAGCCGTCCTCGTCCTCGAAGCCGTCCTTGTCCTCGGGCTCCGTCGGGCACTGGTCGGCCGCGCCGTGGATGCCGTCCTTGTCCGGATCATCGTCGACGGGCGGAGGCGTCACGACGGCGACGATCGCCTTCTCGTGGTGGCCGAAGTCGCGATAGATCGAGAGCAGGAACTCGGAGTCGAGGGTGACGCCGCTGTCCGCCTTCTTCGGCAGCAGTGCGCGCGCATCGGCGCGGACGCCCCAGCCATTGCCGGTGCGGTACTTGAGGCCGACGCCGGCGTAGGGCGCGAAGACCTTGTCCTTCTCGACGAGGTTCTCGTTGTTGGACTTGATCACCTGGAAGCCGCCCGCGCCCGCAAGCACGAACGGGAGCCAGTGGTTCGCTTCGTTCGCGGCGCGGAACTGCGCGATGAGCTGGAGGCGGTAGGTCAGGATCGTCACGTCGAACAGCGGGTTGCGCGGCTCCGTCGGGATCACGCCGCCCTCGGCCTCGACCCCGATCACGGAGCCGAAGTAGATGCCGAGCCGCAGCCCGAACAGCGCGGAGTTCCGGAGGCTGACGTGGTCAGCGTTCGTCGACGCGGCGGCCGGGACACCGAGGCCGTTGTCGTGGTTGAAGGTATGGAGGCCAGCGGTGCCGCCGATCTCGACGCCCGCGTGGGCACGAGACGACGCGCCGACGACTCCGAGGCCCAGCACTGTCGCGGCCAGTGTTGCGGAAAGACGCTTCATGTGCTGCGGTTGTCACGTCCACGGGCCACAACTGCAAGTGGTCGCGGCTCATAAGTGCGACCGCCCGTGCTCGCGTGTAGCCCCGCCACGGCTACCCCCGTTGCCAGCGCGCGAATGGGGCAATCGAAGCCCCGCTGGCCCTGGTTCTTTCGTCAAATCAGCTACCTGCCTGGGGCACGAGCGTTGCAAAATGCTCCGCCATGAGCTCGGTTTCCGTCCGGCACATCATGTCTCAGCCTGTCGTCACGTTCTTCGCGGAGCAGACGCTCCCGCTGGCGGAGGACGTGATGCGGTTCAAGCACCTCCGGCACCTGCCGGTGATCGACGACGAGCGGCGCCTGGTCGGCATCGTGACCCATCACGATCTGCTCGCGGCTCAGATCAGCACGCTGTCGGGCCTGAGCGACGAGGAGCGCCGCGCGCGCCAGGAGGACGTGAAGATCCGCCAGGTGATGACGCACGACGTGTGGTCCGTGCACCTGGACACGCTGGCGTCGATCGCGGGCCAGACCCTGCTCGACCACCACTACGGCTGCTTGCCGGTCGTCGACGAGCACCACGTGCTCGTCGGGATCGTGACCGCGCGCGACTACCTGCGCTTCGCGATCAAGGCGCTGCAGATGCACGATCCCGCGGAGGTGCGGGTGAGCACGGCCGGCCCCCACTTCGCGGCGGGCTCGCCACACACGCGCGTCACCGCGCAGAGCATCGCGCTGCCGTTACCGGCGCCGCCGCTCGACGAGCCGGAGCCGGCGCGCGCGGCGGACGAGGGCCAGCCCTAGGAGCCCCATCGAGGGCACGATCCAGCCGCGCGGACTCCCGCCATCGACGGCGCAGCCGACGCCGTTCGAGCTCGACACGTACCCGCTGTCGGAGTGGATCATGACGCTGTCGCTGAAGCCCTGCGTGTTGGCGATGACCATCGTGTCGACCGCCTTCGCGAACGAGTAGCGGTACAGATCGCCCATGCCGGTCGCGTCGGTCCCGCCGACGTTCCACTGGTAGTCGATGCCGAAGATGCGCCGGCCCGCCGCGTCGTACGCCTGCGCGAGCAGCACGAGCCAGTCGCCATCCTTCCGCTTCTTCTCGGACTCCGCGAGGATCACGACGTCGGAGATCTCCGTGCGCGGCACCGTATGGACGACCCGGTCCTCGACCGTCGCACCGTCCGCGAAGAAGCGGAGCGACTGGTCCCCCGCGGCGGCCGTCGCGAGCGTGATCCACTCGCGGTCCTCGAAGAAGTACGAGGTGCGAGGCACCGCGACGATCGGCGCGCCGGTCGCGGGCGGCGGGGTGCCGGGCGTCGGCTCCACCGAGAGCACGCCGTTGCCGTGCAGCTCCTGGCCATTCGAGAGGTACTTCACGAGGTACGTCGCGGTGCCCTGTTCGGCGATGCGAAGCTCGTCCATCGCCGCCTCGTCGTCGCGGCCGAGGATGAGATAGCCGTGGGCGTCCAGCTCGATCGCATCGGGGACCCGCACCCGCACCCTGGCCTCGCCGACCGGGTCACCGTGCGTGTCGAGGATGGTCAGCGTCGCGTCGCCGGCCGACGCGGCGATCCCGCTCGCGACGAGGCTGTGCGTGTCGGTCTTCAGGCCGCTCACCTGGAACACGTCGGGGGTGTCGCTCACGACCTGCCAGTCCCGATACATCTCCTTGTCGTTGTCCGACGTGACGTAGATCGCCATGTCCGCGCCGCGGACGTACGGCTCGTGGAGGTCGTTCTTGAACCGATCGAGCGTCAGATCGAAGTCCCACGTGAGGTCGATCGAGTCGGTGATGGTGATCTGGTCCCCGCACGCGGCAACGAGCGGAACACACGTGGCGAGAAGCAGCGCGAGGCGAGTCATGGGACTGGGTCGTAGTGCAGTCGACGTGCCTCGATGGCACGGCGACTAACTTCCCGGAACTACGCGGTGTGCCGGTAGGTTCCCGTCACCGGCCCGGCACCGTCCGGTCCGGATCGCGACACGCCTGCCAGGTTCCTACCGCTCGGGCCGACGGCCGGTGTTCCAGTCGCCGATCTTGTCCGTGCGGGTCTCGAGGAACCGCGCGAGCTGCTGGTAGTCGCTGCCGGAGCGGATGAAGCGGACCTCCGTGCGCATGGTCTGCTGGTTGATGAGGTCCTTGAACGGCACGTAGCTGAGGTCGAGCTGGCCATGGACGCTCACCATGTGACCATCGAGGTTCTCCTCGACGAGGCTGCGGTACGCGCCGATGCCGAGCTGGCTGCCGAGCATCACGTCGAACGCATGCGGCGGAGCGCAGCGCGACTCGTACCCGAGCTGGAGGCCCGTGATCTTCTTCTTGCGACCCGTGCGCAGCTCGAGGCGCTTGCTCACGAGGCCCGCGACGTACTTGCCGAGATCGACGTGCCCGAGCGTGAGGTGGCCGTGCTCGTCGCGCGGCAGGTTCTTCAGCTGGGACTCGGGCAGCAGCTCCGAGAGGCCCTCCGCGACCACCACCGTGCCGTAGTGCTTGCCCCGGCGCTCGCGCGTGACGATCAGCTCGACGATCCGATCGACGAGCGCATCCAGCGAGAGCTTCGGCGCGCCGTCCTCGTTCACGGCGAGGTCGCCCTGCACGTCCTCGACGGCCAGCACGAGGTTCGCCTCGCCCGCGATCGCGACGCCATACGACAGCCAGCCCGCCTTGCGACCCATCGTCTCGACGATGAAGTAGCTGCTCGTCGCGATCGCATCGGCGCGCAGGTTCTGCAGCTCCTTTGCCATCACGTCGACGGCGGTGAAGAACCCGAACGTGAAGTCGATGCCCTTGTAGTCGTTGTCGATGGTCTTCGGGAGGTGGATCACCGAGACCCGGCGCGCCGTCTCGGGCAGGCGCTTCTGGTACTCGTACAGGAAGTTCGCCGTCTTCAGCGT
The DNA here is from genome assembly GCA_043716635.1 of Deltaproteobacteria bacterium. Classification (GTDB taxonomy): domain Bacteria; phylum Myxococcota_A; class Polyangia; order Haliangiales; family Haliangiaceae; genus JABFXX01. Next base: position 4,290 of record JAYSYE010000213.1, read on the forward strand.
GTCGTCGCCGCCGATCGAGATGAGCGCGTCGATCTCGAGATCGACGAGCGCGTTGTAGACGTTGCGAAGGTTCTGCGTCTTCGCCGGATCGTCGAGGTCGGCGAGCTTCTCGATGCCCTTCCCCGGGTTCGCGCGGGCGGTGCCGATCACGATGCCGCGCGTGTTGCGGAGGCCCGACAGGTCGCGCTCGGTGAAGATCCGGTAGTGCTCGTCGGGGAGCAGCCGGTGCGAGACGGGGTGGTAGTCGACGAGGTTCGAGTAGCCGTGGAAGAAGCCGATGACCTCACGGCCATCCTCGATGAACGAGATCGCGGCGGACGAGATCACGGCGTTCGCGGCCGGCGCCGGGCCACCCGAGAAGATGATGCCCACGCGCTTGATGTGATCGCCCTTGCGGGGTGACGTGCTGCCGGTCATGAGCGGCGAAGCTACTCCATGCCGTCGAGGCAGGGCGAGCGGCCGGCTGTGTTCATCGAGCGGAACACGGCGCGGCGCTCAGGGCCTCCGCAGCGCGGCGAGGCGGTGTTGCGCGAGGAAGTACGCGGTGGGACGCGGCTCGAGCGCGGGCTCGCGAAGGACCTTGCGATAGTACGCAGCGGCATCGGCGCGCAGGCCGAGCGTCTCCGCGATGCGGCCGAACACGTACCAGTCGACGGGGCGTGTCGCCTCGCGCGTCGCCATCGCTTGCCGCGCGTGATCCCGCGCGGCCACGACCTCGCCGCCCTCGACCTCGACGACGGCCAGCGCGGACAGCGCCTCCGGATCGGCCACGGCGGAGGTGTCCCCGACGGCGCGGACCGCGATGTCCTTGGTGCGCGCGAGGTCGGCGGTGGTCGGCAGGCGGGCCCACACGGCCTCGACGAGGACTGCCGTCTCGACTCGCCCGTGGGACGTGCTCGAGGCCAGCGAGTCGGTCGCCGCCGCGAGGCCCTCGTCGTCGTGCTGCGCGATGGCGAGCTCGATCTCGAACGACACGATGCCTGTGTGATCGGTCGCGGCCAGCGCATCCAGCTGCACGCGCGCCTCGGGGAAGCGCCCGAGGCCGATCAGCGCGTGGATGCGCGCGTGCGCCGCGAAGTCCATCACGTCGTGATCGATGTGGGAGTCACCGAGCGCGAGGAGCTCCCGCCAGCGGTGCGCGTCGCGATACAGCGTCGCGAGGGTGAGCGCGCACTCGCTGCGGACGTCGGCGCGCGGGTCGGAACACCGGGCGAGCGTCGCGACCGCCAGCGCACCACCCGTGAGACCGGCGAGGCGCGCACCCGCGATCAGCACGGCATCGCGCGCCATGGACGGCTCCGCCAACCCCGGCGTCGCGTCGTCGCGATCGCGCGCGAGCCAGCCCACCAGCGTGGTCGCGGCCCCGAGGTCGGTGCTCGCGAACCGGAGCACCGCGCGGCCGACGCCTGCGCTCGCCTGCGCGCTTCCGATCACGACCGCATGACCGCGCTGCAGGACCACGTACAGCACGAGCGGATGGCCGCCCTGCTGCACCGCGACGCGCCAGGGACCGCCGCGCTCACCCGTGACGGTCGGCGCCGCGAACGACAGCGCCACATCCCGCGCGCGCGTGGGACCGAGGTCGGCGAGA
>JAYSYE010000214.1:0-1863 GCA_043716635.1 Deltaproteobacteria bacterium
TCGACCTCGACGGAGAGATCCTTCGCGGTCGACGCGATGTAGCGCACGTCCACCGTCTTCACCCGCGCGCCGGCGACGGAGCCCGTGCGCCGGACCTCGCCATCCTCCATCACGCGCAGCAGCTTCTGCTGCAGCCCGGGCGGGAGCTGGTCGACATCCGCGAGGAACGCGGTGCCGCCATCCGCCTGCTCGAGGAGCCCGGGCTTGTGGTCCACGACGCCGAACATCTCGGCCTCGAGGAGCGGCTCGCTGATCGCGCTGCAGTTGATGCGCACGAACGCGGAGCTGCGGCGGGGCGACATCTCGTGGATGCGCTCGGCGAAGCGCTCCTTGCCGACGCCGTGCTCGCCGACGACGATCACGGACAGCGTGCCGAGCGCGATGCGCGCCGCCGACTGCTCGAGCGCGGCGAGCTGGCTCGCGTGCGGGGTCTGCTCCCGGCGGGACGCGCTGCGCGTCTGCACCATCACCGTGACCGCACCGACGAGGAACGGGACGCCGATCGCGAGCGGCGAGCGCGTCTTCGCGGGGACGCGGGCGCCGCCGACGAACGTGCCGTTCGAGCTCGCCATGTCCTCGATCGCGACCTCGCCATCGAGGAGGAGGTTCGCGTGGTGGCGCGACACCGAGCCGGAGTCGATCACGACGTCGCACTTGCTCGCGCGGCCGATCGTGAGCGTGCCCGCGCCGGGGAGCGGGATGACCTGGAGCGCGGCGCCGTCGATCACCAGCAGCACGCGCTCCCCGTACGGAGCGTCGCGTTCGATCTGCTCCGTCGTGGTGCCGTACTCGTCGTCGATCACCGGCGTAGGCTACCTGTGGTGCGGCGTAGGTCGCAAGGGACCCGAGGACACCGCCGCGAAGAAGGCCCGCAGGGCCGGCTCCTGGCGCGCCATGTTCGCGGCGCACAGGTCGGCGCCCTCGAGCGCGCGCGTCACGAGCGTCGCCGCGCCGTCGATCCGGGCCACGCGCGGCTCGAGCACGGCACGGGCCCGCGCCGCGTGTGCCGGATCGCAGGGCGCGCTGGCGACGCTCTCCAGCAGCCACGACGCCTCGTCGCTGCGCATGCGCGCGAGCACACCGTCGAGGTGGGCCTCGAGCCAGGCGAGCGTGGCATCGAGCGTCTCGCGGTGAGCGGCGAGCGCGCCGACGAGCCCCTGGGTGTCGCGGATGTCGAGCTCGGTCGCGGCGACGAGCCCGAGGACGCGGGTCGCGAGCACCGGATCGCGCGTGGCGCCGAGCGCGGCGAGGATGCGCACCTGCTCGGTGTGGTCGCGCGCGACGCGGGCGGCCGCGACGTAGCGATCGATCCGGCCGGCATCGCCGCGCTCGATCGCGACGCGAAGCGCCACGTCGACGAGCTCGTCGTCGAGGCCGGCATGCGAGCCGAGCCAGGCGTCGGCGAGCCGCTCGGCCTCGGGACCGAGGACGTCGTCGCGAGGAGCCACCACCGCGAGGGCGGCGATGCGCACGCGGTGGCGCTCGTCGGTGTCGCCGGGCGCGCGCGTCCAGCCGAGGCGGCGCGCCGTGGCCGCGAACAGGCCCGTGCGATAGGCGCGGCCGGCCCGATCGAGCGCATCGTCGAGCGCGTCGTAGCGCGTGGACGACGCATCGAACGCGGCGTGCGCGACCAGGTCATCTGGATCGGCGGCGGCGAGCGGCGCGAGATCGAGCAGCTTGTCGATCGTGAGCTCGCCGCGATCGACGGCGGCGCGCTGGTCGGCGATCGCCATGAGCTTCTCGGCGGTGCTGCCCCCGCCGGGCGCGAACAGGTGCTGGATCGACGCGGCGTCGAGCTTGCTCCGGTAGTAGCCGCGCGCATCGACGTTCGGCACGATCCAGGTCGGGCAGAGCGTCATCGGC